>NZ_JBTAMQ010000009.1:0-236785 GCF_054404255.1 Vibrio phycocola | reverse complement strand
TAAGTGCTGTGAGGCATTGAGCTAACCTGTACTAATTGCCCGTGAGGCTTAACCATACAACACCCAAGGGGTTTTTGTGGACTCAATGAAAGAACATTGAATGTGTACTGAGAATTAACAGCTTTCCGAATTTTAAGATTTGCTTGGCGACCATAGCGTTTTGGACCCACCTGATTCCTTTCCGAACTCAGAAGTGAAACGAAATAGCGTCGATGGTAGTGTGGGGCTTCCCCATGTGAGAGTAGAACATTGCCAGGCTTTATTATTGTTTTTAGATTTTTCTTTTTTATAAAGTAAGTCTGAAAGCAAAACTGATTAAAGCACCTATGGATAAGACTTTAATTAGTACAGAATACCGTGGAGCGGTAGTTCAGTTGGTTAGAATACCGGCCTGTCACGCCGGGGGTCGCGAGTTCGAGTCTCGTCCGTTCCGCCATTTACACATAAGCCTTAGCAGAAATGCTAAGGCTTTTTTGTGTTTGTTTGTTAGAGATTGTGCTGTAGCTGTGTTTGTGAAAGTAGAGCGGCAGTTCAGTTGGTTCGCTTATTTGTTTAGAGAAAGCGGCCTGTCACGCCGGGGGGCGCTGCATTTTGCAAGATAGGGAGTCTCGTTCGTTCCGCCACGTACTTTAAAATAGAGCACATAAGCCTTAGCAGAAATGCTAAGGCTTTTTTGTGCTTGTTTGTTAGAGATTGTGCTGGAAGCGTAGTGATTGTGTTAGTGAAAGTGGAGCGGCAGTTCAGTTGGTTAGTTTATTTGTTTAGAGAAAGCGACCTGCCACGCCGGGGACCGCTGCATCTTGCAACATAGGAAGTCTTATCCGTTGCGCCACGAACTTTAAAATAGTGCACATAAACCTTAGCAGAAATGCTAGGGCTTTTTTGTGCTTGTTTGTTAGAGATTGTGCTGTGAAAGCATCGTCGCAGTGTTAGTGAAAGTGGATCGGCAGTTCAGTTGGTTAGCTTATTTGTTTAGAAAAATCGGCCTGCCACGCCGGGAACCGCTGCATCTTGCAACATAGGAACTCTCGTCCGTTCCGCCACGTACTTTACAATAGAGCACATAAGCCTTAGCAGAAATGCTAAGGCTTTTTTGTGCTTGTTTATTAGTGGTTATGCAGCAAGCGTAGTGGCTGTGTGAGTGGAACTTCAGAAACAAGTGATTTGAGAAATGTTAAGCCCGTTGTGCCACTTTCTCTATTAATTTCTGCTTCTCATTTTTAGAAAGAAACGCCATTTCGAGACCATTTTTTTGTAGCGTTTCACAGTTGTCTTTAGTTAAACCAACTTTCTTTGCGGCGACTTGATATTCGTACGGTAATTCGATGCCTTCGACTGCAGGGTCATCTGTGTTTAATGAAACGCAGATATTTCGATCCAAAAAAGCCTTAACTGGGTGGTTCTCATAATTTAGAACGGTTGTCGTTTGTATATTAGAGGTGAGGCAAGATTCAATTCCAATTTGATGTTGGGCTAAATGCTCCAATAATTTAGGATCTTCTATAGCTTTGACTCCGTGACCAATACGTTCAGCGCCCAATTCATTGATTGCATGCCATATAGCTTCTGATCCAGCAGCTTCTCCTGCGTGAGCTGTGATATGAAACCCTAGATCTCTAGCATGTTTAAAATGTTCAAGAAATAGCTCACTCGGGTAATTTAGCTCATCGCCAGCTAAATCTATTGCGATGATATTATCTCTATAGGCACAGATGGCTTCCAATTCTCGCTGACAAGCCTTCTGACCAAATGTTCGACTCATGATTCCAATTAGGTTGATGGGTAGATTATATTGCTTAGAGGCGCTTGTTACACCGTCGATCACGGCCTCAACAACGCCTTCAAGTGGGAGTTGATGCTCTAATGCCATATAGTAAGGAGAAAAGCGTAATTCAGCGTAATCGATTCCAGCGTGAAAGACATCTTCAACATTTTCAATGGCAATTCTTCGACACGCCTCTAAATCACCTAATACTTTTACTCCCCAATCTAATTTAGAAAGAAAGGCAACAAGAGAGGGTTCATTGTCAACCACTTGCACGTGAGGTGTAAGCTTATCAATATCAAAACTAGGTAAAGCCACACCGAACATCCGGCCAAGCTCAATAATGGTCTGCGTTCGAATATTTCCATCTAAGTGACGATGAATATCGGTAAGCGGAAGGCTGCGGTTTATCATATGAGACCAGTCTCTTTTTTTATCGGTTGTGTTTAAGTATAGGAAAATAATGAGTTGGCGAAGATAAGTCTAGAACAAATCGACAAAAGCCCAGCTATCGATTTGTTCTGGAGTCATTAGTGGAGTGTCTAGTACAGTTCTTTTAGTTTTCGGGTTAAGGTATTGCGGCCCCAGCCTAATACTTTAGCGGCGTCTTGTTTGTGCCCGTTGGTATGATTAAGGGCAGCCTCAAGTAAAATGCGTTCGAACTCTGGAAGAGCATAAGATAAAAGTTCTGTTTGTCCGGAAGATAAGGCCGACTTAGCCCATGTTTCTAGCTGCTTTTGCCAACTTGAATCACCATCGAATTCGACACTTTTCTTTTCGGTTAGTAATTCTGGCGGCAAATCACTAGGGAGTACTTCGCTACCACTTGCCATAACGGTAAGCCAACGACACATATTTTCCAATTGTCGAACATTTCCTGGCCAATCTAGTCGATTAAGAATATCGACGGTTTTGTCATGCAAGGTTTTCATTTCTACGCCAAGCTCGGTCGCTGCTTGAGCAAGGAAGTGTTTGGTTAATTTTTCGATATCTTGTTTACGTTCTCGAAGTGCAGGAATCTGAACTCGAATTACATTAAGACGGTGAAATAGATCTTCTCGAAAATTGCCTTGATGTACGAGCTTTTCTAAATCTTGGTGCGTCGCAGCAACAATTCTAACATCAACTTTTATAGCAGAGTGTCCGCCAACACGATAAAACTGACCATCGGCTAGAACTCGGAGTAAACGAGTTTGAATATCCAATGGCATATCACCGATTTCATCTAAAAATAGTGTTCCACCGTTAGCTTGCTCAAAACGCCCTTGACGTACACTATTCGCACCAGTAAATGCGCCTTTTTCATGACCAAAAAGTTCAGACTCAATCAAATCCTTCGGAATCGCTGCCATGTTTAGTGCAATAAATGGCTTTTGTGCTCTAGGGCTATGTCTGTGCAAAGCATGAGCTACCAGTTCTTTACCAGTACCTGATTCACCATTAATAAGTACAGAGATGGATGAACGAGACAAACGACCTATTGCACGAAATACTTCTTGCATTGCCGGTGCTTCGCCTATGATTTCTGGCGCACTTTCTTGAGCGACCAGAAGCTGAGAATTCTCTTTCCGCTGCTCTTGTCCATGCGCGATCGCTCGTTCAACCAGCGTTAACGTTTCATCGACATCAAAAGGTTTAGGTAAGTATTCGAATGCACCTTTTTGGTATGCATTAACAGCGGCATCGAGATCTGAATGAGCTGTCATGATTATTACAGGAAGCTCTGGAGAGCGAGAGTGAACTTGATGCAGCAATTCGATACCATCAATGCCAGGCATTCGAATGTCTGATACTAATACATCAGGTGTCTCACGCTCGAGCGCCATCAGTACACTTTCCGCGTCAGAGAATGTTTCACATTTGATGTTGGCTGATGATAGGGTTTTCTCCATAACCCAGCGGATAGAGCTGTCATCATCGACAACCCATACGTATCCTTTACTCATAATTTGCTTCCTCAACAGCAACGGTTACTAACATTATTTAATTGGTAAATAAATGGTAAAAGTGGTTCTTCCTGGCCAACTTTCGACTTCAATTTTGCCATTATGTTGGTCAACGATATTTTGCGATATTGATAGGCCTAATCCAGTACCACCTTCACGACCACTAACCATGGGGTAAAAAAGTGTGTCCTGTAAGTCGGTGGGAATTCCTGGGCCGTTATCGGTAATTTCGATGCGTGCGACTAATTTATGACGTTGGCCATGAATATTAGCCTGGTGCACCGTTCTAGTGCGTATCGCTATTTTTCCATGTGGTTGGCTAGATAAAATTTGCGCAGCATTACTAACAATATTGAGCATGGCTTGTTCTATCTGATCGGTATCCATCATGATATTTGGTAGGCTTGGGTCATAATCCCTATCGATTGATAAATTTGCATGGGCATCAAGCTCAATGAGTTGACGAACCTTTTCTAATATTAAATGCAAATTTTCAGAACATTTTTTCCCAGGTTTCTGTGGTCCCAATAAACGGTCAACTAACGCTCGTAGCCTATCTGCTTGTTCTATGATTATTTGTGTATATTCCGTTAAGCTTTGGTCTGGCAGCATACGTTCAAGAAGTTGCGCTGCTCCTCTTAGACCACCTAGCGGGTTTTTAATTTCATGTGCAAGCCCACGAACCAATAGTTTAGCCGCTTGTTGCTGTGCATGTTGGTTTAGTTCTTGGCTTAAGCGTCGCTGCTGACCTATTTTTCTCATCTCAACCAAGAGCATTAATTGTTTTTGCCAAGAGAGTGGACTAACGGTTACTTCCAGCATTAATGGTTTTCCATCGACGACAAAAGTGACATCACTATCGGTAATACTTTGCCCACTTTGTAGTGGTTGAGAAAGTAGAGCTAAGTCCATTGAAGCGTGTTGAATTAAGTTGGACAAAGGTTGATTAATAATACGCTTTGCGCTTTGTGAAAAAAGTTGCTCAGCTGCGGGATTTGCAAACCGTACACGTAACGATTCATCCAAGATCATTGTGGAAGTAACAATATTATCTAATATTGTGTCACTTAATTCGCTACTCATTGGGCAACCTGTTTTGACTTAATATGATGCGTCGCACTATTGTAGTGCATGGGTTATTGCTAGTATGGAGCATTGAAACAACAAATCAATGAGCTAGATTCAGGTATGTCGATTAAATTAGTAACCTGAGTAGATATAACTGCAACAATGCACCATGTGTATCTACAACGATGCAATTATCTTGCCTGAAATAATTGGTTACTGGTTTTTTCGAAAGAAAATTTACTTTTGAGATCAATAAGTAAAGATAGAAAATTTGAAAATAAAAAAGCTCGCTAATAGCGAGCTTTTTAAATCAAAATCTATAAGAGTCTGAAATTATACAGAGTAGTATAGTTCAAATTCTAATGGGTGAGTTGCCATGTTAACTTTAACAACATCTTCAGATTTTAGAGCGATATAAGAATCGATAAAGTCATCAGAGAATACACCACCTTCTGTTAAGAAAGCACGGTCTTCAGATAGAGACTCAAGAGCTTGTTGTAGAGACTCAGCTACTGTTGGAATTAGAGCTGCTTCTTCAGCTGGTAAGTCATATAAATCTTTATCTGCTGGGTCGCCAGGGTGAATTTTGTTTTTGATTCCATCAAGACCAGCCATTAGCATTGCTGCGAATGCTAAGTATGGGTTCGCTGTTGGATCACCAAAACGTAGCTCGATACGGCGCGCTTTAGGGCTTGGTACCACTGGGATACGGATTGAAGCAGAACGGTTACGTGCAGAGTATGCAAGCATTACAGGAGCTTCGAAGCCAGGTACAAGACGCTTGTACGAGTTAGTTGATGCGTTTGCAAATGCATTGATTGCGCGAGCGTGCTTAATGATACCGCCAATGTAGAATAAAGCCGTTTCAGAAAGGCCGCCGTATGCATCACCAGAGAACAAGTTAACACCATCTTTTGCTAAAGACTGGTGAACGTGCATACCAGAACCGTTATCGCCAACAAGTGGTTTAGGCATGAATGTTGCTGTCTTACCAAATGCATGAGCTACGTTGTGTACAACATACTTATAGATTTGGATTTCATCAGCTTTAGTTGTTAACGTGTTGAAACGAGTCGCAATTTCATTCTGACCAGCAGTTGCTACTTCATGGTGGTGAGCTTCAACAACAAGACCCATTTCTTCCATGATTAAACACATAGCTGAACGGATGTCTTGAGAAGAATCAACAGGAGCTACTGGGAAGTAACCGCCTTTAACGCCAGGACGGTGACCTTTGTTACCGCCTTCGATATCAGCACCTGTGTTCCATGCAGCTTCAATATCATCAATTTTGAAGTATGAACCAGACATGTTGTTTTCATATTTAACATCGTCAAATAGGAAGAACTCTGGTTCTGGACCGATAAGAACTGTATCTGCAATACCAGTAGAACGCATGAAATCTTCAGCGCGCTTAGCGATAGAGCGTGGGTCACGGTCATAACCTTGCATTGTTGCTGGCTCAAGGATGTCACAACGTACATTTAGAGTTGCATCTTCTGTGAACGGGTCAAGAACTGCGCTTGATGCATCAGGCATCATTACCATGTCAGATTCATTAATGCCTTTCCAACCGGCAACAGATGAACCATCGAACATTTTACCATCTTCGAAGAAGTCTGCATCGACTTGGTGTGCAGGGATTGAGATGTGTTGTTCTTTACCTTTAGTATCGGTAAATCGTAAGTCAACAAACTTAACTTCGTTTTCTTGGATCAGCGATAAAACATTTTCTACTGACATCTTGGATAACCTCCAGTGTTAAAAAATCGGTAAACGCTCGACTTGCCTTTGAGAGCTGCATCAATTCAATGCGTAATTTTGAGCATAACTATTGCTGGGAACTTTCAAAGCCAAATTCGTGCCATATTTATAAATCCTTTTAATTCAATATGTTGTTTCGAGTATTTGTCGTACCCTGCACTGACATTGCACTAAAATGATCACAATACGCACCACTTGGGTGCATTGTTGGTGGTTTTGCACCAAATGGTCGCTATATTTGCTACTATTCAGCACTATTCCACCCTAATTTGTCAATCGTCATTTGAGCACAATTAAGATGAATTTTTGTCAAGCTATCGTTCAAATATGCAGATTTGGGGCTAATTGGGAGGAAATGGGCACTTTTATTTGTGTAAGATCACATATTCCTAGGCTTTTCCTCAAATTCTGGTAAATTATTCGCCACTTTTGACGTAAAAGCGTCTCGTTGCTGAGTTTTACTTTGCTCAGTGGCCTTTGACTTTCACCTAAACGATATAGAATCCATGACGACATCTAAGATTGAGAAACTAAGAAATATCGCGATTATCGCGCACGTTGACCACGGCAAGACCACTCTTGTCGACAAACTTTTGCAACAGTCTGGGACATTAGAGTCTCGCGGCGAAGTTGAAGAGCGCGTTATGGACTCCAACGATATTGAGAAAGAACGTGGTATCACCATTCTGGCGAAAAATACCGCGATCAACTGGAATGATTACCGCATTAATATCGTAGATACTCCCGGACACGCCGACTTCGGTGGTGAAGTGGAACGTATTATGTCGATGGTTGACTCTGTATTGCTGATTGTTGACGCCGTTGATGGGCCGATGCCTCAAACTCGTTTTGTAACGCAGAAAGCATTTGACCATGGTTTGAAGCCAATTGTTGTTATTAATAAGGTTGACCGTCCAGGCGCTCGTCCTTCATGGGTTATGGACCAAGTCTTCGATTTGTTTGATAACCTTGGTGCAACTGATGACCAACTCGATTTTCAAGTGGTTTACGCATCGGCATTAAATGGCTGGGCAACACTTGATGACAGCGTCGAAGGCGAAGATATGGAACCACTGTTCCAAGCAGTTGTTGACAACGTTGAAGCGCCTCAAGTTGATCTTGACGGTCCATTGCAAATGCAAATCTCACAGCTAGATTACAGCTCATATGTAGGTGTTATTGGTGTAGCTCGAGTGACTCGTGGTAGCATCAAACCGAATCAACAAGTGACGATCGTAAGTGCTGATGGTAAAAAGCGTAACGGTAAAGTCGGTACAGTTCTTGGCTATCTTGGTTTAGAGCGTCATGAAGTTGCTGAAGCGACTGCTGGAGACATTATTGCCGTCACGGGTCTAGGTGAACTGAAGATCTCAGATACCATTTGTGACCAGAATACAGTTGAAGCAATGGAACCTCTTTCTGTTGATGAACCAACGGTAACAATGACTTTCCAAGTAAATACTTCACCATTCGCTGGTAAAGAAGGCAAGTTCGTTACTTCGCGTAATATTCTAGAGCGATTAGAAAAAGAATTGGTTCACAACGTAGCACTGCGCGTTGAGCAAACTGATGATCCAGACAGATTCCGAGTATCAGGTCGTGGTGAACTTCACCTTTCAATTCTAATTGAAAACATGCGTCGTGAAGGCTTTGAGTTAGCGGTATCTCGTCCAGAGGTTATCATCCGTGAAGAAAATGGCCAATTAATGGAACCGTTTGAGACTGTTACCATCGATGTTCTTGATGAGCACCAAGGTGGAATCATGGAAAATATCGGTATCCGTAAAGGTGAATTAAAAGATATGTCGCCTGATGGAAAAGGCCGAGTACGTCTCGACTTTATTATGCCGTCACGTGGATTGATTGGTTTCCAAACAGAGTTTCTTACATTAACGTCTGGATCTGGTCTGCTTTATCATACGTTTGAACATTATGGCCCGCACAAAGGTGGCACTATTGGTCAGCGTAATAACGGCGTGTTAATTTCTAATGCGACAGGTAAAGCGTTAACTTATGCACTGTTTAACCTTCAAGAGCGTGGGCGTTTATTTGCAGAGCACGCTGATGAAGTTTATGAAGGTCAGATTATCGGTATTCATAACCGTTCAAATGATTTAACCGTTAACTGCCTTAAAGGTAAGCAGCTTACCAACGTTCGTGCGTCAGGAACTGATGAAGCTCAAGTTCTCTCTCCAGCGATTAAATATACATTGGAACAAGCTTTAGAGTTTATTGATGATGATGAACTAGTAGAAGTAACTCCAGAGAGTATTCGAATTCGTAAGAGACTCTTAACGGAAAATGATCGTAAGCGAGCGAGTCGCCCAGCGAAATAAGTACTTCTTATATTAATAGAAAGGAGCTGAGAATAAATTCCCAGCTCCTTTTTTTATTTCAACTCTACGGATTTTTTTAAGCTTTGTTATTCAATTGCCTGAAAGTAAAACAGGCTCTATTGAGCATTTAACTTGCTAAGAAACTTATCAGATTCAGCAATAGCCGCTTCCATCTCTTTAATTGCAAAAGAGATATCTTTTTCTAAACTGGAAAACTCACCTTGAAGTGATGTGACGGCACTGGCATTGAGATTGTGTTTTAGATAAAGCGTATTGTCGCGAAGCGTGTTCAATACTGGCTCCATTTTCGCTTCAGCTTTTTTCATTGCCTTTAACATCGTTTGATATGAGGATTTGGTTTCTTTTAATTTTACTTCGCTATTACGGCGAAGTTTAGTGTTGGTATAGAGTTCTAATTCTTCTTCCCACTCTTCAAACAGTGCTTCTGAAACATCTTCAATTGCCGAGATACGTTCACTTACCTCTTCGGCTGCAGATTCACTATCTTCGTATTTATCATTGATTTGATTGTACATAGCTTCAAGATCGCCACCATCAAATTGTGTTAATGAAGAAAGAGCCTCCAATGCACTGGAAAACTCTTCCTGTGCATCTTGTTGAGAGTCTTTTGCTTCTTCTACTCTATCGACCATTATGTCTCGCTTGTGGACGCCGACTTGCTCTAGTGCCGAATAGTAAGTGGATTCACAACCAGTTAAGAATGTGATTGAAAAAAGAAGAGCCAGAAAATAGCGCATTAGTAATTCCTTTTTATTAGAATGATAATATTAGGATATATCCTCAAGTAACTTTATGGTTCAACACAGCGAGAGGTCATGAATTACCAATCGATCGGTTGAGTGATTTGAAGTAATCGATTCTACGTTGAAGATCAGTAACGTATACCACTCCTTGGGGAGAGGCAAGTTGAAATTTAAAAGGATGGTATTTGGAGTGAGAAGTTATTTATTCTACCTATATAGAAGAATGCAACATGATCGAATTAGCGTAAACGCAGGCTATCTTGCCTATATAACGTTGATTTCGATTGTTCCAATGTTAACCGTGCTTTTATCGGTACTCAGTACTTTTTCCATTTTCAGTGGTGCTGGTGACGTTATTCAGTCATTCGTGATTAATAATTTTGTGCCAGCGGCAGGGGATGCCGTTAGCGATGCTCTAAGTAATTTTGTCGCAAACACTGGAAAAATGAGCGCGGTTGGTGGTGGATTCCTATTTGTTGCGGCGGTTACCTTGATCTCTAATATCGATAAGACCCTAAATTACATATGGCGAGTAAAAGAAAAGCGCAGTTGGGTCCTATCACTTTCTATGTATTGGATGATACTTACTTTAGGGCCTTTGCTTGTTGGAGCAAGTCTTGCGGTGAGCTCATACCTAACGTCGACTCAGCTCTTGGAAAATGCGGCAGTTAGCGGTGCGTATAGTGTGCTGTTGGCTGGTCTCCCTTTTCTTATCTCTTTGGTTTTATTCACTGGTTTATATTTATTGGTTCCCAATATGTCGGTGAAGTTTAGACATGCCATGTTTGGAGCTTTAATTGCAGCCATCTTGTTTGAAGCGAGTAAAAAAGGATTTGCGCTCTATATTACCAACTTCCCATCTTATCAATTGATTTACGGGGCGTTAGCAGCGATTCCCATTTTATTTGTTTGGGTGTACCTCTCTTGGTTAATCGTATTGTTAGGTGCTGAAGTGACCGCTTCTAGTGGTGAGGAGGAACAATGGAGAGAAGATTCCAATATCATGGTAAACTCTACTTCAATTTCTCAAAATCAAGAAAAGGGTTCTACGTGTGATAGCCTTGATTCAAAGGGTTAGTGAATCTTCCGTTACTGTTGATGGTGAAGTAATTGGTAAAATTAGCCAAGGTCTTTTGGTGTTACTTGGTGTAGAAAAAGGTGATGATGAAGCGAAGGCTAAGCGCTTAGTTGAACGAGTTACTCGGTATCGAGTTTTTGAAGATGAGCAGGGGAAAATGAATCTCAATGTTGAGCAAATTGGAGGAGAACTCCTAGTTGTGTCTCAATTTACCTTGCCAGCAGATACTAAAAAGGGAACTCGAGCCGGATTTTCTCGTGGCGCTGATCCTGTTGATGCTGAACGGCTTTACGATTATTTTAATACATTGAGCAGTAACATTGTTCCGACGCAAACAGGGCAATTTGCTGCCGATATGAAAGTGTCATTAGTTAATGACGGCCCTGTAACATTTTGGTTGCAAGTGTAAAAACATTTTGGGCGATTAGATGAACAATTTAGGGTACAGAGAATGTTTAAGATCATAGCACCGACGACAGATAACCAAATTAACAAGTATTACCATTTTCGTTGGCAAATGCTAAGAGAGCCATGGAACCTCCCGATCGGCTCTGAGCGTGATGAATATGACATTATGAGTCATCATCGTATGATTGTTGATGGTAGTGGTCGCCCAATGGCTATCGGTCGCTTATACATTACTCCAGACTGCGAAGGCCAGATTCGCTTTATGGCGGTTAAATCAAACCGACGTAATAGAGGAATGGGCTCGTTTCTTCTTGTGACATTAGAATCACTCGCTCGTCAAGAAGGTGCAAAGCGTTTGGTTTGTAATGCTCGTGAAGATGCGATTGCTTTTTATGAGCGTAACGGCTTTGAGTGTCGAGGGTCGCTTACTGATACGAGAGGTCCAGTACGACATCAACAGATGGTTAAGCCGTTAGACCCTATGGCGACAGTACAACGTAAGCCAGAGTGGTGTAATGAACTGCAAGAGCGCTGGGCACAGCAGATCCCAATTAGCGATAAAATGGGAATTAAGATAAATCAGTATAATGGTTTTCAATTTGAGTGTAGTGCGCCACTAAATCCAAATCTTAACCCTCATAACAGTATGTTTGCAGGCGCCGCATTTACGTTGGCGACCTTGACTGGGTGGGGAATGGCATGGCTGTTGATGAAAGAGCGGAACTTACGAGGAGATATTGTCTTAGTTGATAGCCAAGTTCGCTATCACAAACCCGTTATTGATGCTCCGGTTGCATCTACTTCTTTGGATGATATTAGTGGGGACTTAGACCGATTAGAGTCTGGTCGAAAAGCAAGAATTGTTGTTAATGTGACCATTAAAAGTGGTCGACACGCTGCGGTACGTTTTGTCGGGACTTATATGCTGATCCCTAATTACCAAAAACTGATTACTCAGTAGGGTGTAAAACGTTGATGGTTTTCTTTAGTCCATTTTCTCGGAAGGACAAAGAAAACCCTTGATTCTCTTTTTCTGTTGATAAGTCATATTCACCTTCGAGTACTCCGTTAAATCTATCTCCGACTACATTTGCTTTAGAAGTTGTCACTTCGCCTTTGTGTGACTGTATGTGCCAATGTTCTATGTCGAAGGAATGTGTATCATTTTTCCCTTTCTGTTTGAGCTCAAAAGTCCCATCTCGCAATGACAGATCCAGTTCTCCAGTTAACGTATGGCGTAAGATTGTTTCATCGCCAGAAAGGCCATTTGCAGAGAGCTGCATATCGATAATGCCATCGACATTTAAAGGTAAAGGTGTGTTTTTAAAGAGTTGAAGAGGAAAGCTGTCAGTTTCAACGACGACATTCCAAGGTTGGCCATTTTGTCCAAATCGCCACTGACCTTGAGCACTAAGATAGCCTTTGGTAAAAGGAATAAATGCTCGAGACATATTCCAATCTTGGCCGTTGCTGTTCATTTCGATAATGGCTTGCGTAGCAAGAACACTATCGTAACTGAGACTATTCACTGATACTGAAAAATTCCCATTCCATAACCCCCAGTGGTTATCTTGAACGAGATCGGCATTGAGAAACTCCAGGTTAACACCAGAGAATTGCCAGTAAGGTTTCTGTGCAAGTTGGATTAGTTGTCCGTTTAGTAGGCGTAATTTATCGACATGTAATTGATCCAACTGCTGGATATAGTTACTGAATGCTGAATAGTGAGGTTGCTCTTGTTCAATAGCGTGTTTAACGGCAATGATATCAAGTTTATAAATTTCCGCTAAGGTGGGCTCGAAGTGAGCTGATAAGTGAATATCTCCACCGGATAACCCGATACTCATATCATCGATATCGATACTGTTTGGTTTTAGGGTGAGTTTTATATTGGGGTCAGTCCACAATATTCCTTGGTTATCGATACTGTCCGCTTTAAATGAAATCGAAGTATCGAACTGTTGCCATATAAGAAGGTTATTAGGATCAAAGTTTGTTGCGGACAATTCAAGGTTGTTTAAAGTAGTCTCGTACCACTGAATTTGCCCCCGTAGTAAGTCAAATCGTTCAATAGAGTCTATCGATGCGACCCATTGTTTAAGTTGCTGCTTTAATTCTGGAGAAATATCATATTCTTCAATAAGAAGGTTTTCTATCGTAACATCATTGATAATCCAGCGGTTTCTGTCTCGTGTTGCTTGAGCTTCAACGTGAGTGTCTTTCCATTTTAATGAAAGTCCACTTAAACGTTGCTGTGTATCATTGAAGGTACCATTGATCAGCACATCGTTTAGCGGAAGTTGATCGTCCCAAACTAGAATGTTGGCATGGGCTTGGAATATCCCATTCGGCAATATTTGGTCTTGTTTCCATTGTGGATTTTGCCACTGAATGTCCGCTTGCACAGCTTTCCAACGTTCAATATTTAGAGTGACGTTATCGAGTGAAAGCTGATGTATTTTCCATTGGCGTATAGGCAGAGTATTGAAACCGTCGCTGGTTAAGGTAAGCCCATTCAGCAACAGGGCATCAAATTCGAGTTGTTTAAATTGCGTAGGATATAGGGTTAACCAGCTATCGACTGACTCGATGATATCGCCATTTTCTAATGTTACATCGTATAACTTTAAATGATTTGGTGAGGTATAGGCGACATTTTCAACATGAGTGTTTGGTCCCAACCAATACTGCAAGAGAGCATTCGTTGTCGGTTTTAGTAAAGAAGTATTAAGAATAATGACAATCGCAATAAACCCAAGTAACAGGATAATTGAAACAATGGATAGTAAGCGAGTGACCTGTCGCAACATGCTAGTAATTCCCCAATATCTAAGAGTTATAGCTTGGAGCAAAATAGAGTTTTCTTCAATAAAAAAGCCCCTAAAGATAGGGGCTTACTGCAAATAAATGATAGTGCTAAGTATATGCTAGTCCAAACTTGGTCCAGCAGCTACTAGCGCTTTACCTTCATCATTATCTGTGTACTTCTCAAAGTTCTTAATAAAGCGAGATGCAAGATCGTCTGCTTTACTTTGCCATTGAAGTGGATCGACATAGGTATCACGAGGGTCAAGTATTGCAGGGTCAACACCCGGAAGCTCTGTCGGTACTTCCAGATTAAAGACTGGAATTTGCTTGGTTGGAGCGTTATCGATGGAGCCGTCTAAAATGGCATCGATAATGCCGCGGGTATCCTGGATAGAAATACGTTTTCCAGTACCATTCCAACCTGTATTGACGAGATACGCTTCAGCTCCAGCTGCTTCCATACGTTTCACTAATACTTCAGCATACTTAGTTGGGTGCAGAGTTAGGAATGCCGCACCGAAACAAGCAGAGAATGTTGGAGAAGGCTCGGTAATACCACGTTCAGTACCTGCGAGTTTCGCGGTGAAACCAGACAGGAAGTGGTATTTAGTTTGTTCCGGAGTTAGTTTAGCCACCGGAGGAAGTACACCAAACGCATCGGCAGTTAAGAAAATGACTTTCTGAGCATGACCTGCTTTTGAGATAGGTTTTACTATATTATCAATGTGGTAGATCGGGTAAGAAACACGAGCATTCTCGGTTTTTGATGCGTCATCGAAGTCAATAGAACCATCGTTACGCAGAACCACGTTTTCTAGCAACGCGTCACGACGAATCGCATTGAAGATATCGGGTTCGGCTTCTTTTGATAAACGGATTGTTTTGGCGTAGCAACCCCCTTCAAAATTAAATACGCCATCGTCATCCCAACCATGCTCATCATCACCAATGAGTGCACGTTTAGGATCGGTTGATAACGTGGTTTTCCCTGTACCAGAGAGGCCGAAGAAGATAGCGACATCGCCTTCTTTACCCACGTTTGCAGAGCAGTGCATTGATGCGATGCCTTTTAACGGAAGGAAGTAGTTCATCATTGCGAACATACCTTTTTTCATCTCACCGCCGTACCAAGTACCACCGATTAATTGCATTTTTTCTGTTAGGTTGAATACGGTATAGACTTCTGAGTTAAGACCTTGCTTTTCCCAATCAGGGTTTACCGTTTTCGCTGCGTTCATTACAACGAAGTCTGGTTCAAATGTTGCGAGTTCCTCTTCTGTTGGTCGAAGGAACATGTTCTTAACAAAGTGAACCTGCCAAGCAACTTCGGTAATAAAACGGATGGAAATTCGACTGTCTTTATTCGCACCACAGTAACAATCGAGAACAAATAGGCGTTTCCCGGATAACTGGTTAGTTGTCAGAACTTTAAGCTCGCCCCAGGTTTCTTTAGTGATAGGTTTGTTATCATTTTTGGCAAACTCTGATGTCCACCACATGTTTTTTTCGGTCGTTTCATCCTTAACGATGAACTTATCTTTAGGAGAACGACCTGTAAAGATACCTGTGTCAACAGCCACAGCATCAAGCTCTGTGACTATGCCTTTTTCGTAACCTTCTAAGTCATCACGAGTCTCTTCTTTAAATAGCATCTCATAGCTCGGGTTGCGTATGACTTCTATTGCATCAGAGATTCCGTAGTTTGTAAGATCTAATTGTGCAGCCTTTTGATGTTCCATAACGGTCATAGGTGCTCCTTTTAGGACAGTAATTGTAGGGATTATTTGAATTTTATTATTATCTGACTTCCATGCTAGCAACGAGGTACACTTAAAACAGGGAGATAGTTCAAAAAAAGACCACACCCAGTCAGTGCATTCTAAGTGCCTTGTCACATATTAAAGCCAAATCTATGTTAACTATTTGTGGTAAAAGATACTAGTTAGGATTAATTATTGTTAATAAAAAATTAAGTTGATGTGACAGAGTGAGAAGTTGTGTATGAGGGAGCATTATATTTTGAGTAACTCCCTATTAAAACGAATATATATTTCATTTTAATAGGGTATTAATAACTTAATAAAAATTGAAAATTAATGAAGGGTATTGTTGGGGGTGTTTGCTTCAATTAGTAACTCATCAATTTGAGTTTTATTGAATTCATAGTTACTTCCGCAATAATCGCAATGCATTGCGATTTTTCCGTCTTCTTCAAGAATTTCTGCAATTTCTGCTGGATCAATTGTAATGATCGCGGCTCCACTTCTTTCTCGAGAGCAACCGCAGTGGAACGCGACTTCTTGTGGATCAAACAAACGAACCTTTTCTTGGTTATATAAGCGATAAAGTAACTCTTGTGCGCCTAAAGAAAATAACTCTTCACTTTTAACGGTATTGGTTAGTTGTTCTAGATGTTCAAAGTCGTCATCACTTCCCGTTTCATCTGGAATTACTTGGAGTAACATACCCGCAGCATGGGGCGCTCCTTGGTGTACTCCTGTTCGAATCCAAATTCGAGTCTTAAGTTGTTCAGAGCGTTCAAAGTAGCCTTCGATTATTTCACTTAAGCTATCGCTTTCTAATCCGACAATTCCCTGGTAACGCTCGCCTTTTTTCGGCTCAATATTGATCACTAAATGACCTTTTCCCATAAGATCGCGAACATTTGCGTCAGATGGAATATCGCCTTGCCAGCGTGCGACACCACGTACATTTTGATTGTTGTCGCCATTTACAACAATAAGAGACACTGGGCCATCGCCTTGTAACTGCAGCGTAATCGACCCTTCAAACTTTATCGTCGCCGTCAACAATGTGGTTGCTACGAGCAGTTCCCCTAACAATTTTTCAATGGCAGCAGGGTATTCTTTGCTCGAAATGATGCGTTGGTAGGTTTCATCTAATTGTACTAGTTCGCCACGTACTGACATATCGTCAAATAAGTAGCGGCTTAATGTGTTATTCGCCATTGAGAAAGCTCCAGCTAGATGCTTATTGAGTTTTAAATTTGATAATGTCGCGGCGCTGTTTTTTATCAGGACGGCGCTCTGGACTTGGATTATGGGCATTGAGTTTACGCTGCATAGCCATATGCTCGCGTTTTTTAATGCTTTCTTCTGTTTCGGAATACAATTGTTGAGCTTCTGGAGCAGACCGGCGCTGACTCGAAATCTTTTCAATTTGTATCGTTTTGTCGTTATGTCCTTGACGTAACGTAATTATTGCACCATGTTCTACTATCTTACTTGGTTTACTGCGTTGGCCATTATAATGAACTTTTCCGCCATCTACCATGCTGCGAGCGATGGCTCGAGTTTTGTAAAATCTGGCTGCCCACAACCATTTATCGAGTCGAACTGAACCTTCTTGGGAACTCATTGGCAACTCAACCCTCTAACAGAATCTAAATAGTGTCTTATAATAGAATAAGAACATGGTGATAGATGTTGATATTTTCAAGGTGTTTCTTGAACCTATGTACATAAAGAAAGATAAGGCAGTATTTAATTGGATTACCTTAATGCATAATTATTCCTCGATTTTTTCTCTTTGGAACAGCTAAAAAGGATATGGCTTTGATGGAAGGCGTGACCTTCAAACATAAATTTGTTTATAAATTAACTGCTTTTTTACTTTCGATACAGACAATGTTTCAACGTAATCAGGTTACTATAAGTCGTGGAATCACTTTGTTGTTGCTTGTGTGTAGTGCTTGGCTATTGGGTAAAATGGTATGGCTGCCATTCACTCCTAATTCCATTGTCCCTTGGCGTGCTCAAATCAGTGAGTTAAATGAGAGTCCGATATCACGCGTAGGCGTTGAATCGATAAAAAGACACAACTTATTCGGTCAATTTGTTAAAAATGCAAAGCCCAAAGTGGTCACTCCGTCAATAAAGGAAGCTCCGAAAACGAGCTTGTCGTTAAATTTAGTCGGTGTTGTTGTTGTTGAACCATCGGAACTGAGTTTAGCCATTATTGCAAATAAAAATAATCAAGACACTTATGGGATTGACCAAAAAATAGAAGGTACCCGAGCCACACTTTCTGCAGTATATAGTGACCGTGTGGTATTGGATAATGCCGGACGCAGTGAAACATTACTGCTGACTGAGAAAAGCGACAGTCGTATCTCAAGAGTAAATTCTGAGCGTACAAGAAGAGAGAACAAACCCGCGGTGGACTACAGTGCCGATGCACCCTCTCAAGCAAATGAAGATAAATTGGCTGAGCTAAAAGAAAAAATCGCAGAGAAACCTTCTCGCTTATTACAGTATATAAGAATGTCGAAATTAAAGCGTGATGGTAGCGTTGTTGGTTATCGGTTACGACCTAAAGGTTCCCCGGATTTATTTGAATCTTTGGGCTTTCTGAACGGTGATATCGTGACACAAATAAATGGAATTGATTTATCAGAGGACGGCGCTCTGTCTCATTTGACAGCATCATTGGATGATATTGGAGAACTCAGTATTATCGTTGAGCGCGATGGACAACCCTATGATATTTACATACAACTTTAGATTAAAAAAGAGTGCTCATCGAGGGCTCGGGAGTAATAGCGTGAAGCATTGGTTAGTAAGAAATATTTGGCTATTAGGAAGTATGTTGCTTTCGCCGTTTGTTTTTGCAAATGAATATAATGTCAGTTTTAAAGGAACGGACATACAAGAGTTTATCAATATTGTTGGCCGCAACCTTGAGAAAACAGTGATTATCGATCCTGCAGTTCGCGGTAAAATCGATGTTCGCAGTTATGAACCATTGAATGAAGAACAGTATTACAGCTTCTTTTTAAATGTTCTTGAAGTCTATGGATTTGCCGTTATTGATATGGAAAACGGTATTCTTAAAGTCATTAAAGCTAAATCAGCAAAGACATCTGCCGTGCCTGTATTGGGGGATAGTGAAAACAGTGCTGGAGACAGCGTGATTACTCGTGTTGTTCCTGTACACAATGTTTCTGTTAAAGAGTTGTCTCCATTACTTCGACAATTGGTCGATAATGCCGGTGCTGGTAATGTTGTTCATTATGACCCTGCAAATATCATTTTAATCACAGGGCGTTCTGCCGTTGTTGACCGTTTAGTGAGCATTATCAAGAGAGTTGACCAAGCAGGAAATAAAGATATTGAGGTCATTCCTTTAAGGAATGCATCGGCCTCAGAAATTGTACGTATTGTTGATGCATTAAGTCGAACAACTGAAGCAAAGAATGCACCTGATCAATTACAACCTCAATTGGTCGCTGATGAACGAACTAATTCAATATTATTATCTGGTGAACCGAATGTTCGTAAACGTCTTTCTCGCTTGATTAGACAGCTCGATGTTGAGATGGCAAGCAAGAGTAATAATCAAGTTGTGTACCTTAAATATGCCAAAGCGGAAGAGTTGGTTGAAGTTCTAAAAGGGGTCGCGGAAAATGCAACGAAGGGTAAAAGCTCCGATGGAAAAACAACGTCAACCTCATCTCGAGACCAAGTTTTAATTAGTGCTCATGTTCCGACTAACTCATTAGTTCTAAATGCTCCACAAGATGTGATGAATGCGATGGTCAATGTGATTGATCAGCTCGATATTCGTCGCGCACAAGTATTGATCGAAGCCTTGATTGTTGAAATGACAGAAGGTGATGGCGTTAACTTAGGTGTGCAATGGGGATCGCTAGAATCTGGTTCTGTTGTTCAGTTCAATAATACGGCGACACCAATTGGTGAGGTTCTTGTCGGCTTAGAAGAAGCGGGCAATCAGACCGGAACGGGCACTTATTTTGATGATGATGGAAATATTCAAACCTACACCACAACCGAATCTGGCGATTACGACACTCTAGCTAGTGTGTTGTCTGCTGCTACGGGGTCTGCAGTAAGCGTCAGCCTTGGTGACTGGACATCATTAATTAGTGCTGTTGAAAGTAATTCGAACTCCAATATTTTATCTTCGCCTAGCATTACGGTTTTAGATAATGGAGAGGCATCTTTTGTTGTCGGCGAAGAAGTGCCTGTTATCACAGGTTCGACATCAAGTTCAGATAATTCCAATCCATTCCAAACCGTCGATCGCAAAGAAGTGGGAATTAAGCTAAAAGTCGTCCCGCAAATTAATGAAGGTGATTCAGTTCAGCTTGCTATTGAGCAAGAAGTCTCAGATGTGACAGCAGCTGACGGAGCGGTTGATGTTCGTTTTGCTAAGCGTCAATTAAATACAGAAGTGTTGGTCGATGATGGGCAGATGATAGTGTTGGGAGGCTTGATCAACGAAACCACACAAGAAAGTGTTTCAAAAGTCCCATTACTTGGAGATATTCCTTGGCTTGGAGCACTTTTCCGTTCGACATCTAATAAAGTCGAGAAAAGAAATCTGATGATTTTCCTTAAACCAACGATTATTCGAGATGGACTCACTGCTGATGGCATTACTCAGCGTAAATATAATTACATCCGTGCAGAGCAGCTTTATAAGTCGCAAGATGCGCTGAAGCTCCTGGGTGATGACAAGAAGCCAACAATATTACCTGAGTTTGGTCATGACATTCAGCATCCACCAGAAATTCAAGCTTTCTTAAACCAGTTTGATACGGAGTCTTAATGTCGGTGACGCAATTACCATTTAGTTTTGCGACTCGATTTAAGGTCGCTTATGAGCACAATAGCGATGGCCTATCTAAGCTTTATTTTATCGAGCCGATGTCTATTGATGCTCTCGTCGAAGCTAAACGAGTATTAAAATGTCAGTTTGAATTGGTCGCATTAGAAGGAGAGGAATTTGATACGAAGTTAACCCAATTGTATCAAAGAGACTCTTCAGAAACGCGTCAGTTAATGGAAGACTTAGGGTCGGATGATGACTTTTTCTCATTAGCAGAAGAGCTTCCGAACCACCAAGACCTACTCGACTCTGACGACGACGCGCCAATCATTAAATTGATTAATGCAATGCTAAGCGAGGCAATTAAAGAAGCGGCATCGGATATTCATATTGAGACGTTTGAAACGACATTGTCGATTCGTTTTCGAGTGGATGGAGTGCTGAGGGAGGTTCTAGCACCTAGCCGTAAATTAGCGCCTCTATTGGTATCTCGCGTCAAGGTCATGGCAAAACTGGATATTGCGGAAAAACGCATCCCGCAAGATGGTCGTATTTCTCTACGAATTGGTGGGCGAGCCGTTGATGTTCGTGTCTCAACCATGCCGTCATCTCATGGTGAGCGCGTGGTGATGCGTATTTTAGATAAAAATGCGACCCGTTTAGATTTGCACAGTTTAGGCATGACCGATGAAAACCACACTGCTTTTGTTAATCTAATCTCAAATCCACACGGGATTTTATTGGTAACTGGGCCGACAGGTTCGGGTAAATCCACAACGTTATACGCTGGACTGCAAGAGCTCGATCGCACAGAGAAAAACATTCTTACAGTTGAAGACCCTATCGAATTTGATATCGATGGCATAGGTCAAACTCAAGTTAACCCAAAAGTTGATATGACGTTTGCGAGAGGATTACGAGCAATTTTACGTCAAGATCCTGATGTTGTGATGGTCGGAGAAATTCGTGACCTTGAAACGGCGCAAATTGGTATTCAAGCTTCGTTGACTGGTCACTTAGTTATGTCGACCTTACACACCAATACGGCTATAGGCGCAATTACGCGTTTGAAGGATATGGGAATTGAGTCATTCCTTATTTCGTCTTCTGTCATTGGGGTACTCGCACAGCGTTTAGTGCGTGTATTGTGTTCAGAGTGCAAACAACCTTATGAAGCAACGCCTGAGCAGAAACAACTCTTCGGATTGGATCATAGCCACTCTTTAACGTTGCACCGAGCAACCGGATGTCCGCACTGCCTACACAAAGGTTACCGTGGTCGAACCGGTATCCATGAGTTATTGACGGTGGATGATAAGGTCAAAAACTTGATTCACACTGATGTGAGTGAACAAGAGATCGAAGATAGCATTCGCACCTATACTCCGAGTATACGTTCTGATGGCTTGCTAAAGGTACAACAAGGCATTACGACGCTTGAAGAAGTATTACGGGTGACTGAGGAGGCTTGATGGCAGTTTTTGAATATCAAGCTCTGGATGCTCGAGGCCGGAGCAAGAAAGGCTCTTTAGAAGGCGATAGTACCCGTCAAGCTAGACAAAAGCTTAAGGAGAAAGGGCTAACCGTTATCGAGGTTAAGCTGTCGCAGCAACGCAGTAAAAATAAAGATTCGGCGTTTTCATTTCGACGTGGAATTGGTGCGATGGATTTAGCATTAATTACGCGCCAGCTCTCTACTCTTTTGCAATCTGGAATGCCGATAGAATCGAGTTTGCAAGCTGTAGCAGAGCAAACCGAAAAAAATACGATTCGTAGTGTGATTACTTCAGTACGCTCCAAAGTCACGGAAGGCTATACACTGGGCGAAAGCCTTGGCGAGCAAGGTCATATTTTTGATGTTTTATATCGTTCGATGGTGGTGGCTGGAGAGCGTTCCGGTCATCTCGACTTGATCTTAGATCGTTTGGCGACTTACACCGAACATCGTCAGAAAATGAACAGTAAATTACTCCAAGCTCTGCTTTATCCGATCATACTTGTGGTGGTGGCGTTTGCAGTGGTCACATTCTTAGTATCGAGTGTTGTTCCTAAGTTGATCGAGCAATTCATTCATATGGGGCAAAAGCTCCCAGGCTCTACTGAAGCATTAATGACAATGAGCGGGTTTATGCAAGAGTGGGGGATCCTCGTCGCGATACTTACCTTTTCACTCGTTGTTGTGTTTCGGTATGCCATGCAAGTACCTAACTTTGCTTTCAAAGTACATCAACGTTTGCTGTTTTTCCCTCTATTAGGGAAGGTGATAAAAGGGCTGAATACTGCACGTTTTGCTCGTACTTTAGCCATCTGTTCGTCCAGTAATATTCCGATTTTAGATGGAATGATGGTTGCTCGGGATGTTGTCACCAATTTATATATGAAACAGAAAGTGCAGGAGGCGGCAGAGGCGGTTCGTGAAGGTATCAGTTTGCGTAAAGCCTTGCAATCGACGGGCTTGTTCCCACCAATGATGCTTCATATGATTGCCAGCGGAGAGCAGAGTGGCGAACTTGAAAAAATGCTAATAAATGCTGCTGATAATCAAGACAACCAGTTTGAATCGACTGTGAATATCGCGTTAGGTATTTTTACACCGGTGCTGATTACGTTAATGGCTGGGGTTGTGTTGTTTATTGTGATGGCAACACTAATGCCTATTTTAGAAATGAATAATTTAATGACTCGCTAATTGAGCGAGAGTCGTTTTTTTGAGGTTGGATTTAATATGAAAAGAAATAAACAAACGGGCTTTACGTTAATCGAAGTGATGGCTGTAATGGCGATTCTGGCCCTACTCGCTACCTTTGTACTGCCAAATGTGTTGGGGAATAAAGAGAGTGCCGATCAGGATAAAGCGTTAGCCGATATTGTTGCGATCGAAAATGCGCTTGATATGTATAAGCTCGACAATAGCGTTTACCCAAGCACAGACCAAGGCTTAGAAGCTCTAGTAACAAAACCAAATAATCCAGAACCTCGTAAATACCGTGAAGGGGGCTATATTAAGCGCCTTCCAAATGACCCATGGGGACGTGAGTATCAATATATTAGCCCTGGCAATCATGGTGTGATTGATATCTTTACATTAGGCGCTGATGGGGAAGAAGGTGGCGAAGAATCCAGTAAAGATATAGGGAACTGGAATTTATTGGACATTAATTAATTCAGTGAATCGAGCGACGATAATATGAAATCTCAACAGGGCTTTACATTAATTGAGGTGCTATTAGTTTTAGCCATCATTGCCCTAACTTCGTTTGTCGTCGTTATCAGTATACCTGCATCTGCTCAAGATGAAGCAGAGCAACAAGCTCGCCAGTTGTACCATCGGATCTCGTTAATACAAGATGAAGCATTGCTTAGTGGTCAAGAGTTTGCGGTTCAAGTCAGTGCTGAACAAGATAAGTTAACACTTCTTGGGATGACTCAGTCAGGTTGGAAGCCTCTTGAGTGGGCAAAAATGAAGAGTGAAATCGCCATCGCCGATAATGTTGTTCTCGATTTTTCTCTCGCCTCTGGTGTCTGGAAAGACAACGACCGTCTATATATTCCTCAATCATTCGATAGTGATACCTCTTTATTTGAAGAAGAGAAGGAAAGTGATGAAGAACCTAAATTTGACCCACAGATCCTAATTATGTCGAGTGGTGAGATCACGGCGTTCTCCTTACGTTTTGAGGAAAAAAATAATAAAAGTAGTGGTTGGATTACTCATGTTTCGGAAAATGGAACGTTAAAGCTGACGGCGATTTCCGAGGTCTCTGATGAATAAACATCGAGGCATGACACTTTTAGAAGTGATGCTGGCTTTGGCGATATTCGCAACGGCATCATTAAGTGTTATTAAAGCGGTCAGTCAGCAAGTTGATTCGATCTCCTATATGGAAGAGAAGAGTTTTGCTAGTTGGGTAGCAGATAATCAAATAGCTTTGGTTATGCTCTCTGGGGCAACAGTAGAGACTAAGTCAGGCAAAGAAGAGTTAGCTGGCGTGACTTGGTACTGGACACTAAAACCAGTCGAAACGGAAAGCAGTTTATTGGCAGCGTTCGATGTCGAGGTCTCTCGTAAAGAAGGCGGAGAGCCTCTTATCTCTGTTCGAACCTATCAGGAACCACAATGATGAAATATTCTAAATCATCATTCAGCGCTTCTCGGTCTCAACGAGGTTTCACTTTGATTGAAGTGATGGTTTCTTTGGTTATATTTGTCGGGCTGAGTTTCGGGGTATATCAAGTTCTCAATCAGGTTCAGCGAAGTGAATTAATGACTCGTGAATCCACATCTCGACTCAATCAATTACAAAAAGCAATATTGATTATGGATGCGGATTTTCGCCAAATGGCCCGACGTCCATTCCGGAATAATGGTGGCAGCGCCAGTGAATATTGGCTGTTGTGGCAAGATTATTTATTTGACTCTGACAGTAAGGGGATACTATTTACCCGCTTAGGTTGGTCAAACCCAAATTATCAGTTCCCACGCGGTGAAGTCGTTAAAGTTGGGTATAAAATTGTAAACAAACAATTGCAAAGAGTGTGGTGGCGCTATCCGGATACAGCCGCTGGTGATAATGGAGTGGTATCTCCATTGCTCGATGGTGTCATTTCGATGTCGGCAAAATTTTATTATCAAGATCAGTGGTTAGATAATTGGGAAGTTGAAAGTGCATTGCCAGAAGGAATTGCATTAAAGCTGGAACTCGAGGACTTTGGTGAGATCAGTCGCATATACTTGTTGCCTGAGCAGCCAGAGGAAGAAGACGGTGAGCTTGAATGATGAAAGGTCCCCGTAAACAGTCTGGTGTTGCATTAATTATTGTTTTGTTGGCATTGTCATTAATGGTGTCGCTAGCCGCTGTTATTGCTGAAAATGTATTTACTCAATTCCAGCGAGCAACTCAACGAGAACACTATCAGCAAGCTTATTGGTATGCTATTGGCGTCGAATCACTCGCCAAAGTGGTGATAAAACAGAGTTTTGAAGATGATAGTGATACCACAAACTTGAGTCAGGCTTGGGCCTCTGAGGAACAAATCTATCCATTGGATTATGGTACGGTCGTCGGGCGAATTTATGATCGCCAAGCTTGTTTTAATATGAATGTGTTTGCAAATGCCGCTTTAACCAGTGATGGGAGTGAGCGCACTTTTCTTATTGATGTTTTTTCTCGTTTGCTAGACTTACAAGAGCTTGATAATTATGAAGCGGAAGTGATAGCGGGATCGTTAAGTGAGTATCTTGATAGTGATGACAACGTTGATGTGACCGATGGTGTCGAAGACAGTTACTATGAATCGCTTACTCCCAGTTATTTACCCCCAGATGGTGAGATTGCTGATACGAGTGAATTGAGAGCAGTACAGCAAATGACGAGCCCTGCTTTGACAGCGATGAAATCCGTTGTTTGTGCATTACCAACAACAGACTGGCTTCTTAATATTAATACGTTATCAGAGCAGCAAGCGCCATTGTTGGTTGCATTGTTTAGTCCTTATTTAAGTTTGTCTAATGCAGAAACGTTAATTTCATCTCGTCCTTATGATGGTTGGGCTGATGTTGAAAGCTTTTATACTGAGTCTCAAATAGCATCTATTGATGAATCGACGTTAGATGACGCAGAAAGATATTTAGACGTCGTGAGCAACTATTACGAACTGGACGCAGCTGTGACTGTAGAAAAGTCACAAGTACGTATACGGACGCTATTTTACAGTCCAGATGAATCGAATACTTGGGTGGTTCGCCGCCAATTTGGAGGAATGCGTGAACAACACTCTGATCATCCGGATCAGTAACCAAGAAGGAGCGAGTGCTCCGTGGTGGATCTGGAGTGAGTCTGAACAGCGAAATATAGAATCAGGAGAATTACCGACTTGGTATGATCTTCCTGATTTACCAGAACATGCCTTATCGCTTAATGCGTTGATATTAATCGATTCGGCTGATCTTATGCTGAAGCAGATTGAACTGCCGAAAGGGAGCGGGCGTCATTTAGATAAAATGTTGCCATTTTTGGTTGAAGAAGACATCGCACAAGATATTGAATCGCTCCACCTAACGGTTCTACATAAGCAGGGAAATAAAGCCTTAGTTTCTGGGATTGATGCTCAGTGGTTACGTGATTTATGCCAACTGTGTCGTGAGAATAACGTGGATGTAGCTCGTGTTATTCCTGATGTGCTGGTGTTACCAGACTCGGATAGCGTTATGTTAATGGCTTGGCAGCAACAGTGGCTTGTTCGAGATGGAATGAATGCGGCTTATGTCCTCGAAGATTCTTGGCTAAGCAGTGTTATTCAGACTGACTGGCAGCCAAATCAGCGAGCTGTGACTTTGCTTAGTCCCAATTCGGCGGATAACATCGTTGGAGTTGATGATTGGCAGAGGTTGGTTATTGAAAGTCCTGAAGTGTTACTTAGCCAAGGCGCTATGGCTTCACGTTTTACCCTGCTTAGCGGTGAGTTTAAATTAAAAAAAGGCGGCAGTGCTCGATGGAACGTATGGCGAAAAGTGTTATTTGCTAGTGTGTTTTTATTCGCTCTCTATTGCGCTCAAATTATCTTTACGGTTCAATCGCAAAAAACAGAACGCATGTCAATTCGTGCAGAGAGTGAACGTATTTTTCGTTCGGTTTTTCCTGATAAACAACGTATTCCAACATTGAGTTATCTGACGGGGCAATTGGATAACGAAGTTGCACGTTTAAGTGGTGGAAATAGTCAAAATAGTATTTTGGTATTACTTGATGAGTTGAGTAAACAAATATCCGAAATAGATGGAATTCAACTGAATCGTCTGAACTATGATGAAAGTCGTGGTGAGATTCGAATTGACCTTCAAGGTGTTGATTTTCAACATTTTGAACAAGCAAAAAATAAGTTAAGTACAGACTTTGATGTTGAATCTGGGCCTTTAAATCGAAATGGTGAGTTAGTACTTGGCTCATTTACATTGAAGCGAGGGCAATAATCATGAAAGACACTATGGTTAGGCTACGCTCTTGGTGGTCTCAAATTTCTAGCCGTGAGAGATGGTTAGTGGGGACACTGGCAGGACTTGGGCTATTGGTTCTGTTTGTTTTTGGTTTTTGGCAACCGATGAATCAAAGTCTTGTTTCGAGTAAGCAAGCACTCGAACGAGAAAAATCGGTCCTTCAAACCGTGATGACACAATCAAATAGGATTGAGTCGTTAAGAAAAGAAAAAGGGATTGAAAGTACGAGTCAAGAGCCATTAAATCAGGTAATTGCTGCATCAAGTAAGAAATTAAACATCTCTTTGATCCGAATTCAACCTCGAGATCAAGAACTGCAAGTGTGGGTAGAGCCACTTCGGTTTGACACGTTACTTGATTGGATTAATACGTTAGATCGTAATTTTGGCATTCAAGTCGTTGCTTTAGATATTGAGCGATCAGATAAGCCTGGAATGGTTGACGTTCGCCGGCTTCAATTTCGATAAGGGTAGGTAGTGAAAACTAAGCTGTTAGTATTTATATGTTTATTGATTGTTGGCTTGTTAAGTGCGGTTGTCCATATGCCGGCCACGACATTGATACATTGGGCTCGATTGCCGACTAATGTCACTTTGCATGGTGTGAGCGGAACTTTGCTACACGGCCAGGTTGATCGTATGACGGTTAACTCAATCGACTTAGGGAAAGTTAGGTGGCAAGCAAAACCGAGCAGTTTACTCCTTGGGCAGCTTGGGGCTGATGTGCGTTTTGGTGAGCAAAGCACAACTCAAATACGTGGTAAAGGCTTGATCGGGTTATCACTGTCTACGTTACACCTCAAACAGTTTTCAGTATTGCTCCCCGTTTCCGAACTTTCTCCTTATATTTCACCCGAGATACCCGTCGAAATTGCGGGAAATCTATCGCTGTTCTTGGATGAATACCAGCATGACGGCTCAGGCTTTTGTCGCGAATTAATCGGAGAGGCAAACTGGCAAAATACCCACCTTTCTATTATGTCGACACCGCTGTTACTTGGTGGGGTTAGCGCTGAGTTGAGTTGTGACCAGAATCAATTGATAGCTCAACCGAAACAAGAGAGTGAACAAGTAAGCAGTGAGTTCAATGTACGTCTAACGGCACCAAATCAGTACTCTGTATCTGGTTGGCTTCATCCAAATACCGAGTTTCCTCTAGAATTTATGCCACAACTTACTTGGTTGATTGAGCCTGATGAGAATAATCGTTACCCAATAAAATTAAGTGGACGTTGGTAGTCCACTTAATGCATTAAATGAGGGTTATTATTGAGTGAGTTGGAATTAGCGTTTATCGACTAAAATCTCATCCCAAGGTAAGCTTTTATCACCAAGAACGATAAAATTCGGATTCTCTAACGACTCTCGTAAATTGTACGAAAGAGCGGCAAGTTCCGTGCTTAGAATTTGCCCACCTGCAGCTTCAACAATGCATTGGGTTGCGGCGGTATCCCACTCACCTGTTGGTCCAAGTCTTAGGTAGCAATCTGCGGCTCCTTCTGCGACCAAACAAGCTTTCAACGCTGCGGATCCCAGCGGCACTAAATCATAATCCCAATTTGTACTTAAGCGACTCGTGATTGAGTTGATATTCTGGCGACGACTAGTAGCAATCGAGATAGGCTGCTTTAATGATTGGTGCTGATGGATTCCAATTTCAAACTTTTCATTGTTCTCTAAAATTTTCCATGCGCCATACCCTTGATAAGCATAATAAGTGACGCCCGACGTTGGGCCAAAAACGACGCCCATAACAGGGTGGTTATCTTGAACTAATGCAATAATGGTCGCAAAATCGCCGCTACGAGCAATAAACTCTTGAGTTCCATCTAGTGGGTCGACTAACCAATATGTCGACCATTGAGAACGTTTCTCTAGGCTGATATCGGCGGCTTCTTCAGACAACACTGGAATATCAGGTGTAAGGGCTGAGAGTCGATCATAGATGACGTGATGTGCGGCAATATCAGCGCAAGTTACGGGGGTCGAATCATCTTTTATGAAAGCATCGTAGGTACGGTTTTGATAGTGTTCTAGGATTACAGCCCCGGCTTCTCGAGCAATCTCAATGACTTCAGGGAGTAACGAAGATAAGTCTTTTGTCATGGTTGCTTTCCTTTATTATTATTTTTTATTGCAAATGACGTAGAGTCAGCATGAGCGCTAAAATCGTTCGAGCTTCGCAAAAGTCGAGATGAGTAAGCAATTCTTCGGCTTGTGATAGTGGCCAACGTACCAGCTCTAGAGGCTCGGGTTCGTCACCTTCCAGTTGTTCTGGGTAAAGATCTTGAGCAATGAATAGAGTCATACGACTGGAAAAGTATGAGGGGGCTAGAACGACTTCTTTTAGAAATGTTAATTGATGACTGCCAAAGCCAACTTCTTCTTTGAGTTCTCGATTTGCAGCTTGCTCAGGGGATTCACCAGCGTCAATGAGGCCTTTGGGAAAGCCCAGTTCATAGCGCTCAGTACCGGCTGCATACTCTCGCACTAAAAGCAGATCACCTTGTGAAGTAATAGGCACCATCATGACGGCATTTCGTCCACTAGGTTTCATTCTTTCATAGGTTCGTTGTTCACCATTGGAAAAGCGTAAATCCATTGCTTCGATGGAAAAAAGTTGCGATGAAGCAACCGTTTGAATATTTAGAATCTCAGGATTTTTTTTGATCGACATGGCCGCTTCCCTAAGCTTTAACGTTACTCTAACTATATGAAAAAAAACGTGGGATTGGAAAGTTTTGTACAGAGAGTTATGTAATTAAAGGTTACATAATCGAATGTTAAACACTCGATTATGTAAAGTGAGAAAGATTAATAGAACGAATGATCACCACGAGCATGTTCTGTTGCATCACGAACAGCGGTTAATTCACCTTCAAATTGAGCCAGGAGTTCTTTTTCAACACCATCTTTTAACGTTACATCAACCATCGAACATCCGTTACAACCGCCGCCAAATTGGATCAATGCGATACCATCTTCGGTGATGTCGATTAATTCGATGTGACCACCATGGCTGGCTAATTGTGGGTTAACTTGAGTCTGAATTGCATACTCAAGTCGCTCCATCAAGGATGCATCATCTGACACTTTACGCATTTTTGCATTTGGCGCTTTAAGTGTAAGTTGAGAACCCATTTTATCGGTGACATAGTCAATCATTGCATCTTCTAGAAATGGAAGACTGAGTTCATCTATGTAAGCAGAAAAAGCATCATAAGTGATTTCAGTATCTGTAGCTTCAACCGCATCGGTTGGGCAATATGAAACACCACATTCTGCGTTTGGAGTTCCTGGGTTCACGACAAACACTCGGATATTGGTGCCATCCGGTTGTTGTGCGAGTAGTTTAGAAAAATGTTCTTGAGCATTTTCAGTAATTGTAATTGAATTTGACACGACGAGTACCTGAGTATTTATGTAGGCTATTGCGGTTATTTTACTCTTGTGGCGATATGAATCCAGTTCTTTCTCTATCTGAATTAGAAAGTGTTAATCAAGTCCGTTACTCGCAGTTCGACATAAGCAATAGATATCTACTCGCTTGATACCAGCATCCAATAGCAAATTGCACAATTGATTGACCGTACTTCCCGTGGTGACCACATCGTCGCAAATCGCAATATGTTCACATGAACGGAGTTGGTGGGGTTGTAAGACAAAAGCGCGTTTCATATTTTGTTGCCGTTGACGACGATTTAAGCCTCTTTGGAACGGCGTGGCTTTTATACGCTTGAATATATTTGGTTGATAATGGGTATTTAACTGGCTTGCCATTCGACTGGCCATTAATTCACTTTGATTAAAGCCACGATGCCACCGACGTCGCCAATGAAGTGGAACTGAAGTTATCATTTCAGGTATGTCGTCAATGATTGGTACGAGCTTATTAACCAAGCGAGGCAGACGCCAATCTTGTCGTTGATATTTTATCTTGTGTATTTCCTGACTTATAGGGAATTGATAATCACCTAAGCAGTATAGGCGTTGCCAATTGGGAGGGTGGGAGAGACACTCGCCACAATGAGGTTGGCTTTTGGGTAATGGTAAACCACAGCATTGGCAGCATGGCGGAAAAAGGAAGTGACGACTGCAGTAGTTGCACCATACTTCTTCATCTAGATTGAGTGGTAATTCACAGGTGTTACATAATCGGTGCAGATAAGGAGTGATGGCATTTTTTAGTTTCTCGGCTAACATAGCAAATTGGTTTTTTCAGGTTAATACACTCCAGTGTCTCAGTTGATACGATGTTTAGGGTTGGCAAAAAGTGGTAGAAAATTCGAGCAAGCAGATAAAATTACATTGGCAAGTATCCGGTAATGGAAGCGATATTGTCCTTGTCCATGGTTGGGGGATGAACGGCGCAGTTTGGAATAAAACGGTTGAGCAGTTACAAGACCATCACCGAGTTCATGTAGTGGACCTACCCGGCTATGGGCATAGTGCGCATTGTGATGCAGAAACACTGGAAGAGATAGCGTCGCAACTTATTGAACTAGCGCCAAAGAATGCGATCTGGATTGGGTGGTCATTGGGTGGATTAGTGGCAACGTATATGGCGCTGTACCACAAGGAATATGTGAGTAAATTAATCACGGTTGCGAGTTCACCTAAGTTTTCAGCAGATAAACCGTGGCGTGGTATTCAGTCGCAGGTTTTGATTGATTTTACGGATCAGTTACTGAGTGACTTCCAATTAACAATTGAGCGTTTTATGGCGTTGCAAGCAATGGGGAGTCCTACCGCTAGGCAAGATGTAAAATCGTTAAAACAAGCGGTACTCTCTCGTCCGGAACCGAATTTAAAGTCGTTAGTCGCAGGGTTATCGTTGTTGGCAGAAGAAGATCTTCGCCCAAAATTAATGGAAATATCAGTGCCATTTCTTCGGCTCTATGGCCGTTTAGATGGGTTAGTCCCGATTAAAGTCGCCAGTGATATGGATTCTCTGGCGAGCGCGAGTCATAAATATATTTTCACTGGCTCCTCTCACGCCCCTTTTATTACCGAGGGTGAAGAGTTTTGCCAGCAGGTACTTCAGTTTTGTCGCTAGAGGCGTTTTTGTATCATGAAGCTGAAATGCCACCTGGGTGAGGAAAAAATAGACAATTAGGACTAAAATTAAACAATCATGGGTCGATATAGTATTTACTCTAGCGTTTCTGTGTGATTTGTTAGAAGTCTAGGTAGGGTGTCGAGGAGGTTCCGATTATGATTGTGTCAGCAAATAATATGAGTGTGCCACTTATTGCGCCTTCTGTTAATGTGCAAACAGAACAAGCTGCCCGAGATAATCGAACTCGCGAACCAATTGCTCCGACAACTCAATTGCAGAAAACCAATGCAGAACGTAAGGTAAAACCAGAAGATAAACGACGTAAAAGTGCCGCGTGGGATCCCGCTGAACATCCTGAGTATGATATTGAGGGTGACGCTGATATTGCTACCTCTGAGCAGCAAGTTGAAAAAAGTGAATTGGATCGACTGTTCGATTTATTAGCGCTTTCTTCTTACAGTGAAGAGCAAGGTACTGGTTATACGATTCGGTTTCGACTTCCTAAGCACATTATTGATGAAGCGATCACGCAGGGGCGAATGGCCCGTCGTCGGACAGTGATTAAATATCACTATGGTCAAGCAGTATGTCCTCATACTCCATCAGAGGTGCTTGCCGTTTTATAAAGACAACGACAAGCACATTTTGCTAACCCACCCAATAACGCTGGTGGGTTTTTTATCGCTTGGCTTTGGCAAAAGCGGCTGCAAATGCACCACCCATAGCGCCATTTTCTGCTGGTGTGGATCGAGGCTTCTGTTGAGAGCTTCTTTGAGAGTTTTGGCGATGTTCCTTTGGCGCGCTAGAGCGAGATCGAGACTCTTGTCCAGGTTCATCACTTAGCCGCATCGTCAGGCTAATTCGTTTGCGCTGCGCATCCACTTCCATCACTTTCACCTTAACAATGTCTCCCGCTTTGACCACTTCTCGTGGGTCTGAGACGTAATGGTCGGTAAGTGCCGAGATATGAACTAAACCATCTTGGTGGACGCCGATGTCAATAAATGCACCAAAGTTGGCGACGTTAGATACAACACCTTCCAAAACCATTCCTACCTCAAGATCAGACACTTCGGTGACACCTTCTGCAAAAGTAGCGGTTTTGAATTCTGGACGAGGATCGCGCCCGGGTTTGTCGAGTTCCTTGATGATGTCGCTGATGGTTGGAATACCGAAATTGTCATCAGTGTAATCGACAGCTTTTAAATTTCTCAGAAAGTCACTGTTGCCGATTAACGTATCAATTTTTTTCTGATTCTTTTCCGCAATAGATTTCACAACCGGGTAGGCTTCTGGGTGCACTGCTGAGGCATCTAAAGGGTTTTTTCCACCCATGATCCGAAGGAAACCGGCACACTGCTCAAAAGCTTTTGGCCCTAAGCGAGCGACTTTCTTCAACGTAGTGCGTGAATTAAATCGACCATTCTCATCACGGTAGTTAACGATATTTTGCGCCAACACAGTGGAAAGCCCTGCAACGCGCGTTAGAAGTGCTGCAGAAGCGGTGTTTACATCGACACCCACGGCGTTAACACAGTCTTCAACAATCGCATCGAGACGCTTTGCTAGCATGGATTGATTGACGTCGTGCTGGTATTGGCCAACACCAATCGACTTCGGATCAATCTTAACCAATTCAGCAAGTGGATCTTGTAAGCGGCGAGCAATCGAAACCGCGCCACGGAGTGACACATCCATATCAGGGAATTCGTTTGCAGCTAACTCTGAAGCGGAGTATACCGATGCACCCGCTTCGCTAACAACTACTTTTTGAACCTTTAAGTTGCCGCGTTTAATTAAATCTGCTGCAAAGTTATCGCTTTCACGTGAGGCGGTACCGTTACCAATCGCGATTAAATCTACGTTGTGTTTGCGGATAAGGGAATCAATGATTTGCATTGAGCGATCGTATTGCTTTTGTGGCTGATGAGGGTAAATAACACCGGTGTCCAATACCTTACCTGTGGCATCAACGACCGCTATCTTACAACCGGTACGCAAACCAGGGTCGAGCCCTAATGTTGCGCGTGGTCCAGCAGGGGCGGCCATTAATAAGTCTTTTAGGTTGGTGGCAAAAACGTCAATTGCTTCGATTTCAGAACGCTCTTTTAGCAAGCCCATTAATTCGGTTTCCATGTGCATTGAAACCTTGATTCGCCATGCCCAACTGATCACTTGCTTACGCCATTTGTCAGCAGGCGCTTGACTTAAATGCAGGCCGTAATGTTGTGCAATAATGGTTTCGCAATAAGACTCTCGTATTCCTTCATCTTGAGCGGGATCAGCATTGAGGTTTATCGATAGAAACCCTTCGTTGCGACCTCGCAGCATCGCTAAAGCACGATGTGATGGTGCTTTGCTGATTGGCTCTTGATGCTCAAAGTAATCTTTGAACTTTTCACCGGCTTGCTCTTTCCCTGTAATCACTCGTGACACAATATGTGCATTGCGATTTAAATGATGGCGAACCTTTTCTAGCAAGTTTGCATCTTCAGCGATGCGCTCCATGATGATGACTCGAGCACCATCTAGCGCGGCTTTGGTGTCATTGATGTTATGTTCGCTATTGAGGTATTTCTGAGCTTCAGCTTCGGGTTCACAATCAGCTTGTTCCCACAAACGATCGGCAAGTGGTTCGAGTCCCGCTTCTATTGCGATTTGCCCTTTGGTTCGGCGTTTGGGTTTGTAGGGTAGATAGAGATCTTCAAGGCGTGTTTTACTGTCGGCGTTTTCTATATCTTTAGTGAGCTCGGTTGTGAGTTTGCCTTGTTCATCAATTGACTTAAGGATAGTTTGACGACGTTCGTCCAGCTCTCGCAGGTAGGAGAGACGACTGTCTAAATTACGCAACTGTGTATCATCTAAGCCACCAGTGACTTCCTTCCGATAACGAGCGATAAAAGGAACGGTATTACCATCATCAATTAGGCCAACAGCCGCGGTGACTTGCTCTAGGCGCACGTTGAGTTCATTGGCAATTAGTGTGGTGATAGCTTGGCTCATTCTTGGTTTCTCTTGTTTAATTCGATGATTGTATTGACGATCATCGAATTGTTATTAGGGGATAATTACTGAGGTTTATTCTGGTGTGTACTGTTTTGTAAAAAATGGTATTCACACACCATTCTCTCATCTTTAGGCATCATAACGGTAAACTCGTCATCTTTTTAACCTTTCTACCACTGTTGGCAAGGTAGTGATTAGTGTATTGATATTCGTCCGAGAAAATTGTCATACTATTGCATTGTGTTCAAAAAGAACGTGACCACAATTCTATGTGATTCCCTCATAATATCTAGTATCTTATTATTTTATTTGAAAAAAATCGTTTCTTTCTACCCAAAAATGATGCGCTCTTCTTCACCAGACTTATATATTGTAATCAATTGGGGCTTAGGCAAATTAGCAGTATAGTCTTATCCGATACAAATAAGTCAGTTTAGCGGTAGAATAGGTTAAAAAGACATTACAGTTCTTATAGATAAGTTGGATAGTTGACGTGAAAACCAAGCTGATAACCCGAGAAGGCTACGACAAATTAAAAGCAGAACATGACTATTTATGGAATGAAAAACGTCCAGAAATAACAAAAATAGTTACTTGGGCTGCAGGTTTAGGCGATCGTTCAGAGAATGCAGATTACACATTTAATAAGCGTTTACTCAGACAAATAGACCGGCGCGTTCGGTTTTTAAGAAAATTCTTACCGGAGGTGACTATTGTCGATTATTCACCTCAGCAAGAGGGTAAAGTGTTTTTTGGAGCATGGGTAGAGATCGAAAATGATGCTGGTGATAGTAAAAAATTTCGTATCGTTGGCCCTGAAGAGATTTATGGCGATGCAAAAGACTACATTTCTATTGATTCGCCGATGGCAAGAGCATTGCTAAAGAAAGAAGTCGACGATGAGTTTACTGTAATGACACCTGACGGAGAAAAAGAATGGTTCATTAACTCAATTGAATATTGTCAAACATAAAGCCGATGATTCGGCTTTCTAGAAAACGAACCTCTCGATACCTTTATTCTCTATTGTATCTCAGCCCAAAATCCATTGAACCAGTTCTCTAAGCCGAAGTTGCCTGCTCTTAGTTACTACTAGCATAATTCACTCTATGAATCATTAAGGTAAGCAAGATTATCTTATTCTGTTAAAAATAAATGTTATTTCTAAACAGAAAAATACCCATTCACATCCTATAGTTTATAGACGAAGTGATTATGTACATTAAAGCGAGTTTTTGATAGTTCGATCGATTATCGAACCTGTCAAATGATGAGCTTTAACTTTTGGGTACGAGGGTACTGTATTGAAAAATATGAGCTTAAAAAAATTATTGACGAGTCTAATTGGCGGTTTGCTGTTTTTACTTGTTGTCGTTATTGTGCTGCAAAGCTATCTTGCGTTTAAAGCATTCAATTACAAAGAAGCGGTTGATATTCGAAAGCAACAAGGTATTTCGGTATCAAGTCAAATTGATCAGTATATTAGCGGTGTTGAATTCAAGCTTAAAATGCTCGGGGATATTGTCACTATTGAAGATGGGGTGATTTCGAACCCAGAGATGGTGATGACTCAACTTAAAGCGCTAACAACATCTAGCAATGGTTTTTTAACTTATCTCGTTGCCTCTTCCGGGAATGAAGTGAGGAGTGATGATGTCATTGGTTCCGGTGTTGATACAACGGCCTCTTGGTATGCAGGGCCCGCACAAAATAAAAAATTCACAATTATCCCTCCTTATTATGATGAGACTTTAAAAAAGCTTGTCTCGTCGTATGTTGTACCAATTATGCGCCAAGGAGAAGTGGTGGCTATTATTGGCCTTGATATCACTTCTGATACCTTTAAGCAGTTAGTGCTAGGAAATGTTGCTGATGGACAAGTATTTGTGACCGACTCTTCAGCAAAAGTGCTTTATGCTCAAAGTGAAGAATATCTAGGGAAGGACTTTTACCAGATTAGACCCATGTACAAAAACTTTAGTGGTGACTACATTGAGTATCAGCTAGATGATGACTCCGCCTATGTTGCTACAAAGCAAAGTGCTTCTCAGTACGGTATTAATGTATACACGTATGAGGATCGCTCTATCATCCTTGCGCCTAGTTTAGATATGTTAAAAGAATCGAGCTTCATTGCCGTAATTTTCATCACTATTAGTTTATTCTTAGTTTATACAATTATCGTTAAATTAATTTATAAACCAATTGGAGGCGAGCCTCAGCAGATCCAAGGAATCATTGAGCGAATTGCCGATCGTGATTTAACTGTCGAAACCGCGGGATCAGCAAATGCCACAGGTATTTATGCATCAACCGTGATGATGCTCGAAGGGTTAAAAGCTATGGTGGGGGATATTAATCGAGAGTCATCTTCAGTTGATACAACATCACAACAGCTTAAGTCTTTGGTTGATGTTACGAAGCAAAGCTCAGATAACCAAATATCCCAAATGGAAATGACTGCAACCGCAATGAGCGAGATGGTTTCAACGGTTGACGAGGTCTCTAGGAATGCTCAACAAGCCTCTACTTTAGCTGATATGGCATTGAGCCAAGCGAAGGAGGGAGCAAATATTACGGATTTGACGTCTCAAAGTATTCAAAAGTTAGGTAGTGATATCAGTTCAGTCTCTGGTGAGATTAATAATCTGAAGACTGAAGTGGTCAATGTCTCTGATGTCTTAAAAGTCATTCGAGATATTGCCGATCAAACCAACCTTCTTGCTCTTAATGCAGCGATTGAAGCAGCCCGAGCTGGTGAACAAGGACGTGGATTCGCTGTTGTGGCAGATGAAGTTCGCCAATTGGCAAGTAGAACTCAAGACAGTGTTGGACAAATTGACAACACGATTACTACTTTACAACAGGTTGCGGAGACTGCGGTTCAATCTATGACGTGTAGTTTAGAAAATACTCAAGAAACTATTGAGCACGCTTCTCAAGCAAACGATGCCATTACTGCCGTTTTAACGTCAGTAGAAGAAATTCAGGCATCGAATCTGCAAATTGCGACCGCTTCTGAGGAGCAGTCGGCGGTTGCTCAAGAAATTAACCAGTCGATTGTTGAAGTGAATGAACTTGCAAAGACAACTAATGAAGGTGCCGATAGTACCGAGCGTTCAACCAAAGATCTGACTCAAGTGGTTGAAAGACTTTCAAGTATCACCGCGCTGTTCAAACTCAGCTCTGGTTGATTTAATCGTTGCGGGTAACTGCTAGATCTGGACATTAATTATATAGAAAGCTTTACCCAATGGTCGGTAAAGCTTTTTTTTCGTTCTAAGGTTGATAGGAATGAGTCAGAAAAATAAGGCCTGAATGTCATTAAAACGCGTAGATGTAGATAACGTTCAGTGGCCTGATATATCGAAACAGCAGTAGGGCAGTAGCGTTGCGAAGGGGAGAGTAAATCAATTAGCCTTGAACTCGACAGACAGCAGTAACTTCTTACTTAAAATAGCTCATAAGGTTAACAAGAGAATAATAGTGATAAAGACTGTTCGTTGTCATTAGTACATTCAATAAAAAGCCAGCAAGTTCGCTGGCTTTTATGCTACTTAGTTGGAGCTTTAGACAATATCGATAAAATTACACTTTGAACTGGACAACCATCTGGTTCAAATTATCCGCCAGTTGGGCGATTTCTCGGCTAGAGCTGAGCGTTTGGCTTGCTCCAGCGGCATTTTCTTGTGCTATGCGTCTAACATTTTCGACGTTCTGGTTAATGGTTTCAGCAACCGTGCTTTGTTGTTCAGAAGCACTCGCGATTTGGAAGTTCATCTCATTGATCAGTGAGATCGCATTTGTTATGGCTGATAGTGCTTCATTGGTTTGCTCAGCTCGGTCAACACAGGTCAATGCATGAGCCTTTCCTTCCGTCATTGCTTCAACAGTCAATTTTGTGCCAGTTTGGAGTTGGGTAATGATTTGCTGAATCTCTCCGGTGGAAGTTTGAGTACGAGCAGCAAGTGAGCGTACTTCATCCGCGACCACCGCAAAGCCCCGACCTTGTTCACCTGCTCGTGCGGCTTCAATCGCAGCGTTAAGTGCAAGTAGATTGGTTTGGTCTGCAATTTCTTTAATCACATTAAGAATGTTGCTGATATTTTCGACTTGCTTTTCAACTTCTTGTAACTTGCTTGATGAGTTATTCACGTTGTCGTGTAATTCATTAATTGATTGAATCGTGAGGTTAACAACGTTTGACCCTGCCATAGATTCCTGGTCGGCTTGAGTCGCAGCTTCAGAGGCTTTACTCGCATTATTTGCCACATCATGAACTGTTGTTGCCATCTCGTTCATTGCGGTTGCAACCAAGTCACTTTCGGTTTCTTGCTGCATAATGCCTTTTGATGATTGCTCTGTTACGACAGCCAGTTCGTCAGAGGCTGAAGCCAGTTCCATACTCGATTGAGAAATAGTGCCTATCATAGCGCGCAGTTTATTTGCCGTGTTGTCTACGGCATCCAGTAACATGCCGGTTTCATCTTTTGAGTGAGGAGGAACTTTTATAGTGAGATCGCCGTCGGCTAGTTGATTGGCAAGCCCAACCGCTTGACTGATTGGTTGAGTGATTCGTCGAGCAAGAAACACCGATACTCCTATGCCAAGGACAATTGCAATAGCAGAAAGAGTCATTGAATAGAGCATATTTTGATGGATAAGTGCTTTTAGATCATCCCCCAATGTGTTTTGCTCGGTTAATACCATCGCTTTTACTTGCTTAGCTAATTCCGCAACTTGAGGACCAAGGACAATCAGTTGTTCGGTAACTAGTGCATTGCGTTGATTGACCACTTGATAAATGTTGGCCATATCGTTGACATAATTTTTTTGATTTTGACTAAAGGTATTGAGTAGAGCCTTGTTATCGGGATTGTAAATTTTTCTAGATAGAACACTTAGCTGTGCGGTTACTGCATCGTCTATATTTTCAATTGCAGTAAGGTAATCGGATTCTTTATTTGATTCGTAATATTTTACAACAAAGAGTCGGCCTACCAACATTTGACGCTGTAGTTCAATGGTGTCGAGTAGAGCTGAATGATTGCTACTATCACCTAGTTTGGTAATCAGACCATTCACCGCTATTCGCATCTGTTCTCCATGAGGGACCAAGCTTTGGTTATAAATTTCATCGATCTTGTAAGCTTTGGTAATGACCTCTAAAAAGGCAGTATCATAGTTTGAAATGGAACGGCTGATTGTGGTAATAATATTTTTTCGTTCGGGGTTTGTTATTTGAGATTCACTCGTACTCAAGTGTTGTTGCAACTTGGAAAGGTGCGTTTTGTAGAGCGTAACATCACTCTCATTTGCGCTATCAAGAAACCCTTTGACTGCTAAACGTACCATTAACATGTCAGCCTGAACAAGACTCATTAAATCGGTATCTGTCACCGATGAACGATAGGTGTTCATTCCCTGGTCAGCTTTGTCTAGACCTGAGATTCCGACAAATGCAACGGCAGTTAAGAGTACTAAAACGAGCGCAAATCCTAAGCCGATTTTTTTTGCGAGTTTTAAATTATTAAACATGATGGTTGTGACCTATTTTTATTTTTAGCCAATGACATTTAAAAATATAACGTGCATATATGAGCCTTGTTTTTTAATTACTGGATAGTTAAATAATAATTGATATGGATCATGAATATATTGGCAAGTATTTTCGGATTGATATTTTGGCCTCAAAAAATAAAGGTAGGGACTGAAAAGTTTCAGGCAAGAGAAATACTTGTTTGTTAGAATTCGTCATTATCATCAAAGGAAGTGGAATCTATGTCTAATATCGATGAGTACGATGTGAAAATTCTTACGCTCTTGCATGAGAATGGACGTTTGACCAATCAAGAGTTAAGTGATTTAGTCGGCTTGTCGCCATCGCAATGTTCACGACGCCGTATTAGTCTCGAGCAGCAACAATTGATACTTGGGTATCATGCTCGCCTCGCGCCAAAAGCTCTGAAACAAGAAATTATGGCGACGGTTGAAGTGAAATTATCGAGCCATGAAGAAATCAATTCTTCGAAGTTTCATGACATGGTATCAACTGAACCGACGATCATTGATGCGTATAAGACGACAGGTGATGCCGACTATTCTTTGAAAATGGTGGTGGCAGACCTTGCTAGTCTTAATGAACTGATATCTCGCTTGTTTCAAACTAAGCTTATTTCTCATATTAAAACATCGATTGTTTTAGAACGCATAAAAGAAAATGGCATTGTGACGTCTTAGAGCACCTTAGCTACGAATTTTAGAAAGTCCCCACTCTTGGGGATTTTTTTGTTTTTATCCTTCTTATATCTCTCGTGCTTGTTTTTAGCGATTTTTGTTATTTTTTGCATGATATTTATATTTATAGTGATATGATTGCACAAAATAAGCGTTATGTGATAATTGAGTCGATATAAATAATTACGATAGGATTAAGAGTTATGTCCGATACGGCATTAACAGAAGAAAAAGTGATACCAAAGCATCGTTGGTTTGAAGATGCAATGGCGCTACTCATGGGGACCAGCATTGTCGCGTTTGGGGTTGTGTTTCTTAAGCAAGCAGGATTGTTAACGGGCGGAACCGCTGGATTATCACTATTTTTTCACTATAAGACAGGCATTGAATTTGGCATTGTTTTCTTCTTGATAAACTTGCCTTTTTACTATTTTGCGATTCGACGTATGGGGTGGGGATTTGCCTTAAAAACGTTTGCCGCGGTATTTTTGGTGTCAACATTCTCGAAATTGCACGGCCAATTCATCGACATTCAGCATCTAGACCCTATTTATGCGGCTATCTTTGGCGCATTTTTATTTGGTGTTGGGTTTATCATTTTGTTTCGCCATAAAGCCAGTTTAGGTGGGTTTAATATTCTTGCGCTTTACTTACAAGATAGATTCGGTATAAAAGCAGGATGGTTGTTAATGGGAGTCGATGTCACGATTATGTTGATTTCACTCTCCGTCGTGACACCAGATAAGTTATTACTTTCAATCGTTTGTGGTTTGGTGCTGAATCTTATTATCGCACTGAATCATAGAAGCGACCGATATAGCGTTTAACAGGAGAAAATTTAGTGTTTAGTCATGTTACCTCGTACGCTGGCGACCCAATTTTATCGCTGATGGAAACTTTTATCGGTGATGAGCGTGCTGATAAAGTAAACCTTAGTATCGGCCTTTATTATGATAAAGCGGGAAAGATCCCGACCTTGGAATGCGTACAACAAGCTGATCAACAGCTTTTTAATGCCTCAAATGAGCCTTGTCTCTATTTACCAATGGAAGGCTTAGCGCCTTATCGTACTGCAGTGCAACGGTTAGTTTTTGGAGCAGACCATGACGCATTGAAGGAAAACCGAGTTGCGACCATTCAAACACTGGGTGGTTCTGGTGCGCTTATGATTGGCGCTGATTTTCTTAATTATTATTTCCCAAATTCAAAAGTCTGGGTGAGCAATCCAACTTGGGAAAACCATATTGCGATATTTTCTGGTGCTGGCTTTGAAGTCGGGAATTACCCGTATTTCGATTCGACAACCTGTTCACTCGATTTTGACGGTATGTTAAGTGCACTATCTGCTCTTCCAAAACAAGATATTGTATTGCTCCACCCCTGTTGTCATAACCCAACAGGGGTTGATTTAACTAATGAACAATGGGATTCGGTCATTGAAGTCCTAGAGAAAAATGAGTTAATTCCTTTCTTTGATATGGCGTATCAAGGGTTTGGTGATGATATTGAGCGAGACGCTTATGTGATTGCTGAATTGGCGAAACGTAACAAAATCTCTTTCCTTGCCGCAAACTCTTTTTCGAAGACATTCTCACTCTATGGGGAACGTGTCGGTGGGCTTTCGTTTGTGTGTGAAAACGAAGAGATGGCGACGCGAATTCTAGGACAGTTAAAAGCGACGGTTCGTCGTAATTATTCTAGCCCAGCTAAGCACGGTGCGATGTTGGTATCTAAAGTGCTTAATGATGATGAATTAATCCAACAATGGATGGACGAGCTAGAAGAGATGCGAATGCGAATTCGCAGTATGCGTCAACATTTGCATCAGCAGTTGAAGCAGTTAGCTCCGACAAAGAATTTTGATTTTATTGTCGACCAAAAAGGGATGTTTAGCTACACCGGTTTTAGCGAGCAGCAAGTGGATGAGCTACGAGATGTGCATGGCATTTATCTAATCGCCAGTGGCCGTATGTGCCTGGCTGGATTAAATTATCAGAACGTTGATAAAGTGGCGCAGGCTTTCGCCGTAATTTAGTTCTCCTGTTCGAGACAATGGATAGCAAGCGGGTTCTTATTCGCTTGCTATTTTTTTGCCCTTTATTTACGGAAACAATAGAGAAATACTCATTAACAATTATTTTGGGTAGAGTGTTCTCGGTAATGTTACAGTCGTATCATAATGTCGATCTGACGAATCACGATGCATACGAAGTGCGTTATACTGTGAGTTGTCGAGAAATCCAAACCTAAATTCAATGAGGTTAACCATGGTTGATAATGCCAAAATCTTAGTCGTTGATGATGATGTTCGATTGCGTTCTTTATTGGAGCGTTATTTATCTGAGCAAGGGTTCCAGGTACGCAGTGTTGCGAATAGTGAGCAGATGGATCGTTTACTCACTCGGGAGAACTTTCATTTAATGGTTCTAGATTTAATGTTGCCAGGTGAAGATGGATTGTCGATTTGTCGCCGTTTACGCAATGCGAATAATAATCTCCCTATTTTAATGTTAACGGCAAAAGGGGATGAAATTGACCGGATTGTTGGGTTAGAAGTCGGAGCGGATGACTATCTACCGAAGCCGTTTAACCCTCGTGAGTTACTTGCTCGAATTAAAGCCGTATTGCGTCGCCAAGTCATCGAGGCTCCTGGAGCGCCAAGTGCTGAAGAGTCAGTCGTGGAGTTTGGCGAGTTTAAACTAAATCTTGGGACACGAGAAATGTTCCGCGGTGATGAACCGATGCCATTAACGTCCGGTGAATTTGCGGTATTGAAAACCCTAGTTAGTAACCCACGTGAACCTATGTCTCGGGATAAACTGATGAATATGGCAAGAGGGCGGGAGTATTCTGCGATGGAACGTTCTATCGATGTTCAGGTATCTCGTTTGCGACGTATGTTGGAGATTGATCCAAGTAAACCTCGTTATATTCAAACCGTATGGGGACTCGGTTATGTTTTTGTTCCTGATGGTGAGTCTGTTTAACTTATATTGAGCTCCTGACTATCAGGAGCTTTTTTTATCATTGTGAGTCCAGTATGCGAGTTCGTAGTTCTTTTACTCAGACCATTGTGCTGTTTTTGATTTTGCTGATCGCAAATCAGGTGTATTCCTACTACGCCGTTTACAATTATGCGTTGTTGCCGAGCCTCCAGCAGGTTAATAAGATTATTGGTCATGAAATTAGTTTTATGCTCGATGATCCTGATACCAATGAGCAAGAGCTATATGCTCCTATGCGACAGAAGATGTTGGCAAAACTAGGAGTGACAGTTCATTCTGATAAAAGTGAATTTTCAAAAGAGTACGAACACGGTATTAGTATTAGTTTGATGAGTGAACAGATGACGAGAGAGCTAGAGACTCCAACAGATGTTCGTCTTTATCTCGGGAAGGAAAGTTACGTGCTATGGCTTAAAATGGAGGCGGTACCAGACACATTGATTCGAATTCCGTTGTCTGAATTGCAAGAAGAAGACTTTGCTCCTTTATTTCGCAATAGCTTATTAATGTCTCTGCTGATTATCTTTGGAGGCTGGTTATTTATACGATTACAGAATAGACCATTAAAAGCACTGGAAAGAGCAGCAAACGCAGTCGGTCGGGGAGAAAACCCACAACCTGTTCAAGAGAAAGGTTCTTCAGATATTCGCTCTGTGACCAGTGCTTTCAATCAAATGGCAAAAGGGATCCAAGAGCTAGAGGAAGATCGAGCATTATTGATGGCTGGTATTAGTCATGATTTACGAACGCCACTGACGAGAATCCGTTTAGCCACAGAGATGATGTCACCACAAGACGACTATCTTGCGGAAGGTATAAATAGCGATACGGAAGAATGTAACGAAATCATCAGCCAGTTTATGGATTTCTTAAAGCCATTGGATAGCCAATCTTTTGAAGATGTTAATATCAATGAGATCGTTAATGAGGTCTCGAGTGCTGAAGGCGGTTATGAGATAGAGATTGAAACCGAATTGGCGAAGTCGCTTAGAGTGGTATGCGGAAACTCGATCGCGATAAAACGCGCCGTAACCAATATTGTCATCAATGCGATTCGATATGGAAACGGTTGGGTGAAAGTGTCCACCGGAATAACCGCTGATAATGAATTGGTTTGGGTGACGGTAGAAGATAATGGGCCCGGGATTGAAGCAAGCCAGATCAGAAAAGTATTCCAACCATTTACCCGAGGTGATACTGCGCGTGGCAGTGAAGGAACCGGTCTAGGTTTAGCAATAGTAAAGCGGATCGTAGGTCAGCATCATGGAGCAATTACACTTACTAATCGCAGTGCGGGCGGGTTAAAAGTACAACTGAGTTTTCCTACTAAAGAAAAGCGGTAGGTTATGCTTTAGCGTAGAGGTCGCGATTGCCTAGCCAACGTTCGATAATCGCTTTTGCCTGTTCGGGGTATTGCTGATGAATGTGATGCGACAGCTTTTGAACATCGGGAATCAGACGTTGGTCGCGAACCAGATCGGCGATCTTAAAATCAGCCAGCCCTGTTTGTTTGGTGCCAAGCAGTTCACCGGGGCCACGAATCTCAAGATCGCGCTGAGCGATAACAAATCCGTCATTACTTTCTCGCAGTACCCCTAATCGTTTTTGTGCGGTTTTTGATAATGGTGCATGGTAGAGCAATACACAGTGGCTGGCGACGGAGCCTCGACCGACTCGACCCCGTAATTGATGAAGTTGAGCTAACCCCAAGCGCTCAGGGTTTTCGATAACCATTAAGCTTGCATTAGGGACATCTACTCCAACTTCAATAACCGTAGTTGCGACCAGCAGTTGCAGTTGATTCGCTTTAAATTGACTCATTACCTCTTGTTTTTCTTTCGATTTCATTCGGCCATGAACCAGTCCAATGTGTATTTCAGGTAAACGAGTTCGTAATTCTTGAGCGATTTCTTCGGCTGCTTGAGCTTCTAAGACTTCTGATTCATCGATTAAGGTACAAACCCAGTAGACTTGTTTGCCTTCGTCAAGACAAGCTCGGCGAATTCGCTCTACAATGTCATCACGCTTAGTGTCTGGAATTGCCACGGTTTGGATTGGGGTGCGTCCCGGTGGGAGTTCATCAATAATAGAGGTATCGAGATCGGCATAGGCGGTCATTGCTAACGTTCTAGGTATCGGAGTCGCGGTCATAATTAATTGATGAGGATAGTAGCCTTGCTTGGCCCCTTTTTCTCTAAGCTCCAGTCGCTGGTGGACCCCAAATCGGTGTTGTTCATCAATAATAACCAGAGCCAATTGGTTGAATTCAACCTGCTCTTGAAATAGCGCATGAGTTCCCACCACCATTTGCGCTTCGCCACTTGCAATATCGGTTAACGAAGCATCGCGAGCTTTCCCTTTTAGTTTCCCTGCTAACCAACCTACTTTTATGCCAAGTGGTTCAAGCCATGTTGAAAAGTTTAAAGCATGTTGCTCGGCAAGCAATTCAGTTGGTGCCATGAGCGCGACTTGGTGACCTTGTTCAAGCGCATTGAGTGCTGCCAATGCCGCAACAAGGGTTTTACCAGAACCGACATCTCCTTGAACTAAACGCATCATTGGGTGAGGTTGTTGAAGGTCGTGTTCGATTTCTTTAGACACACGATTTTGAGCATTAGTTGGACTAAAAGGAAGCTGCTGCAAAAATGAAGCTTTGAGATTTTTAGAACAGGGCAGTGCTTTGGCGGTATCCTGATGTCCCTGACTGCGTACCGCAAGCATCGAGAGATTCTGAGCGAGCAGTTCTTCGGTAATTAAGCGCAATTGTGCTGGATGGCGCCCTTGGTCAAACAATTCTAGATCAATTGTTGCAGGTGGATGATGAATGATCGCGAGCGCTTGCTCTAGGGTGAGTTGATTCGGTTGCAACCCTTCTGGAATGAGTTCTCGTACTGCCGACTTTTGCAAAAGGGTTAGAGCTTGATCAGTCAGGTTACGTAACGTTATTTGGCGTAATCCTTCCGTGGTGGGATAAACTGCCGTCAAGGTTGTCGGCGTTTCAGAAACCGCCTTATCTTGGGTCTGAAACTTGTAATCTGGATGAATAATTTCTAACCCACCCATACCTCGTTTAATTTCACCGTAGGCGTGAACCGTTTTACCTTCGCTAAAGTTGTTTTTCATTCCCGCATTAAAGTTAAAAAACCGTAACGTGAGTGAGCCATTTCCATCACTAATTTTCACGGCGAGCATTTTGCGTCGCCCAAACAGAGTATCGACGGCCATGACCTTTCCTTGCGCTGCTCCCCACATTCCAGGGTGGAGCTTCGCAATAGGGTAAACGCGAGTACGATCTTCATAACGTAGTGGTAGGTGAAAGAGTAAGTCTTGCACCGAATTTAGTCCGATTTTTGCTAGCTTTTCAGCGACTTTAGCCCCAACTCCAGCTAAAGAGGTTAGTGGGACAGCAGAAAGCAGTTGGGACATAATCGGACTCTTGTAGCGTATAGGTGTAGCAATTATTCAAGCACTTAACTGTTTTTTTGTACAGGACTTTTTAGTGAGTTATTTGCTCTGCATCGCACTCCACCATTCTGGGCTTGCAATGATTTGCCCTTCTTGGTCGAGCAAGGGAAAAGGTAGGCCTTTCTTCTTGGCAACATTAGCGAGTACTGGATGGCCGCGTTCAAATAAAATTCGGTTGATCTCTTCATCACTGAGTGGGCTTTTCTCTTGTTGATACATTCCAGCAAGTTGACGTTGGCGCTGTGCTTCATAAAGGATCAGCGCGCTAGCTACCGAAACATTGAGTGATTGAACCATACCAACCATAGGTATAATGATATCTTGATCAGCCATTTCTAACGCTTGTTTTGATACGCCAAATTTTTCTCCGCCAAGGATCACCGCTGTGGGTTTGGTGTAATCAATGTCTCGAAAGTCGACTGCGGTGTCCGATAAGTTGGTCACCAATAGCTGCATATTTTGTTGCTTAAGCTCCGTTAACGCAGAGCCTGTATCTTCATAGGTCTCAACTTCTACCCAATTTCGAGCGCCTGCAGAGGTATGAGTTAACGTTTTCATTTTTCCATTTGGCCAAACTGCGTGGATTTTATGAAGACCGACAGCATCGGCAGTACGAACTATTGCCGATACATTATTGGGTTTGTGGACTTCCTCTAAACACAGAGTAAGGTCAGCTTGGCGAGCTTTTAGTACTTCTTGGATACGATTGTAGCGTTCAATATTCATAACAGTGGCAGCAATGACGTTTCATTTAATTGAGTTAGTTAAAATATAAGCCCTTGATACCGTTTTATATCAAGGGCTTACAATATATTGTTAGCATTAATATGATTTGAGATTTCTCCCAACGTCGTTATTAACTTCTCTTCCGTTTTACCTTTAGCGCTTGAGGCATTGTCTTTATTCTTTTCATAATCTTAGCCAAGTGCACTCGATCTTTAGTCGAAAGTAATACCGATATGGTGTACAGACGACCGTCTTTCTCTTCGGTAGAAAGTCCGTGAATATTCGAACCTGTTTTGGATATCACATTAGTTAATGACGCCAAGGCGCCTTGATTATTCATCATATCAACAGACAGTTCGGTGATAAATTCTTGGTCGTAATCATCTGACCATTCAACGGCCATATATTTATCAGGTTCGCGTTGATAGCCTCGAACATTGGCGCATGTTTCACGGTGGACGACAAGCCCTTTACCTGGAGAAATATGAGCAACGATATGATCATCAGGGATCGGGTGACAACAGTTGGCAAAGTTAAGAAGAATACCTTCAGCGCCACGTATCGGAAGCTTACGTTTAGGTGAGCCATTATCCTGTACAACGATGCCTTCGTCGTTACCGAGTAAGCGTCGGGCAATGACGATACTCATTAATTCACCAAGACCAATCGATGCTAGTAAATCGTCAACGCTCTCTAGTTTAAGATCAGTAAGAACCATATGGATGGTATCTTCAGCGATATCGTTTACCGATAGTTCGCCAAGAGCATGATTTAATAAACGACGACCTAAACTTATCGATTCTTCTCGGCGCATTGTTTTCAATACTTGGCGAATCTTAGTTCTGGCTCGAGAGGTCACAACGTAGTTGAGCCAAGCCGCATTAGGGCGTGCACCTGGAGCACTTATAATTTCTACAGTTTGGCCATTTTTCAGTGCTTTGCTCAGAGGGTATGGGTTGCGATCGACACGAGCACCAACACAGGTGTTACCAACATCGGTATGTACTGCATACGCAAAGTCGACGGCGGTTGCATCAGCAGGCAGTTCAACAATACGTCCTTTCGGTGTAAAGACGTAAATTTCGTCGGGAAAGAGATCAGACTTAACGTTTTCGATAAACTCGAACGAAGTTCCCGCACTTTGTTGAAGTTCTAGTAAACTTTGCATCCAACGTTGTGCTTTCACTTGTGCTGTTGTGCCTGTTCGCTCACCGTTGGTTTTATACGACCAATGGGCCGCAATTCCTTTATCCGCCATCTGATCCATATCTTCGGTACGAATCTGTACTTCAACAGGGACACCATGAGGCCCAACCATTGAAGTATGGATCGATTGATAGCCATTGGCTTTCGGTACCGCGATATAATCTTTCATACGTCCCGGACGAGGCTTAAAAAGACCGTGAACTTGGCCAAGGGCGCGATAGCAACTGTCGGCAGAATCTACAATAATGCGGAACGCGTAAATATCCATAATGGTATGGAAACGCTGTTCTTTTGTTTTCATTTTTTTGTAGATGGAGTAGAGGTTTTTCTCGCGTCCATAGACTCGGGCATCGAGACCAAAGTCAACCAAACGACCTTCAAGATCGTCATGGATACGTTGGATAATTTCTCGGCGATTTCCGCGAGCGGATTTTACGACATTTTTTAAGACACGAAAGCGATTCGGATAAAGTGCTTCAAAACCTAACTCTTCAAGCTCGGACTTGATATTATGGATACCCAGTCGGTGGGCTAATGGTGCATAGATCTCAAGAGTTTCTCGTGCGATACGTCGTCGTTTATCTGGACGTAAGGCACCAAGCGTACGCATGTTATGGGTACGGTCAGAGAGCTTGATTAAAATAACACGGATGTCTTGAACCATCGCAAGAACCATTTTGCGAAAGTTTTCTGCTTGTGCTTCTTTACGGTCACGAAATTTGAGTTTATCGAGCTTTGAAACACCATCAACCAATTCAGCAACCGCACTGCCAAATTGAGTTTCAAGAGAGGCTTTGCTGACTTGCGTATCCTCAATGACGTCATGAAGCAGAGCTGCCTGTAGAGTCTCTAGATCTAAACGCATTTCTGCAAGAATTCTAGCTACCGCAACTGGATGGATAATGTAAGGTTCACCACTTGAACGTGTCTGCCCTTCGTGTGCATCTCGTGCAACTACGTAAGAGTGACGCAGAGCCTCAATTTGAGGCTCTGTTAAGTATTCTTGGGCGACCTCTTTGAGACTATCAAATAGATACAAATTCTAGGCCCGTAAAATCGTCGTGTTATTCTTGTTAGCTGTAAATTAGCTAAAAGTTAGCGGGTATGAGTAATACTGCTAACCGCGGCTAATTCTGCTGCTTCTTGCTCTTGTTGCTCTTGGCGTTCGCGAGCATCTAATACATCTTTTGTAATTAGACCATCTTCAATTTCACGAAGAGCAATAACCGTAGGCTTATCGTTCTCTTCTGGCACTAGAGAATCTTTACCGCCAGTTTGCATTTGACGAGCGCGGCGAGCCGCAATAAGAACGAGATCGAAGCGGTTGCCAACTTTTTCAACGGCGTCTTGAACAGTTACGCGTGCCATGAGAACTCCAAATAATTTATCAATATTTCAATGTATGAATAGAAAGTATACAACCTAACTCTATGTGTGACTAGGTGTAGACTCTATCGGAAAACCTCTTACGACTAATTAATTAGCGTAGAAGTTCATTAATCATGCTGCTGTATTTAGCAGCTTGCTTACTTTGTTGAACACGTTCAGCTCGAATAATAGCTTTGAAGTCCATTAATGCGACATCAAAATCATCATTTACAATGACATAATCGTATTCAGAATAGTGCGATATCTCAGATTGAGCTTCACTCATTCGTTTGGCTATCACTTCTTCATTATCTTGCCCACGAGCATTTAGTCGGCGTTCTAACTCTTCTTTTGAAGGCGGTAAAATAAAGACACTTTTTGCTAACGGCATTTGTGGGCGAATTTGTTGCGCACCTTGCCAGTCTATGTCCAAAAAGATATCTATCCCTTTCTCCAAGTTTTCTTCAATCCAAGCTCGCGATGTACCATAGTAATTTCCGAATACTTCTGCGTATTCAAGAAATTCACCTTTCTCGATTAAGGCTTCAAAGTTTGCCTTTTCAACAAAGTGGTAGTGAACGCCATCTTCTTCACCTGGGCGTGGGCCACGCGTGGTGTGAGAGACAGAGACTTTCATTGCGTATGTTGGATTGGTTTCCAATAATGCTGCAATTAAGCTCGATTTACCTGCGCCACTAGGAGCAGAGACAATATAAAGAGTACCTTTACCTATCATTTCTCTTCCACAATGCTAATTGGATGAATGTCAAAAGAAGGTTTGACGAAAAAATATGATTTCCCCAACCTATTGGTGGAAAAATGGACGCGAAGAGTAGCATGATCTTGATGATCTTCTCAAGCACATTAGGGATTAAACTAGGGTGAGAATAATGGATTTGTCCAATTTATTATGTTTTGTGAATCCGTTGCATACGCAAAAGAAATACGTATAATCGCTGCCCTCGATGTTTAGACATCAAAATTATACTTAACACTCTTTATACATTTGGGTTCCCTCACCCCCAAATCAAACTAAAAAGGTACAATATGTCTAGTTTTACCTCCGTACAAATGCGCAAAGCTTTAAGCTATCTCGTTTTATTTCACATTGTTGTGATTACCTCTAGTAACTATCTGGTTCAAGTCCCCTTTACCGTGTTTGGTTTTCATACCACATGGGGTGCATTTACTTTTCCTTTCGTTTTCTTAGCAACGGATTTAACGGTACGTATTTTTGGTGCTCAATTGGCAAGAAAGATCATTTTCTTCGTTATGTTACCGGCTCTGGTTGTGTCGTATGTTTTGTCGGTCATTTTTTACGAAGCTCAATTCCAAGGATTTGCTGCCTTATCTGAAATGAATTGGTTTGTTGCTCGTATTGCTGTCGCAAGCTTTATGGCTTACATGTTAGGGCAGATTTTAGATGTGCACGTGTTTAACCGTTTGCGCCAAATGAAACAGTGGTGGATTGCACCGTTATGTTCCACTTTTTTCGGCAATGCGATAGACACACTTGCGTTTTTTGCTATTGCTTTTTATCAAAGTCCCGATCCATTTATGGCGGCGAATTGGCAAGAAATCGCGTGGGTTGATTTTGGATTTAAAGTGGTCATCAGCATTGGTTTATTTGTTCCAATCTATGGTGTGTTGCTTAATTATTTGGTTAAAAAGATCACCTCGACGAACGCAGATTTTAAAGTTGCTGGCGTAAACTAAGAGTCATACTATTTAGAGAACAATAAAAAGCCCAAGTAAGAAATCTCTTACTTGGGCTTTGTTGTTTCTGTTAAAGCTCGTTAGTTACTTAAGAATAAGTGACTTAGTGATCGTGAGCTTCTCCAGCACCTTTAGGGAAACGAATCGATTCCACCATATCTTGCACATCTTCTGGTACTTCAGCTGTGAACTTGTTGACAACAATTGAGACAACAAAGTTTAGACACATACCCAGTGTACCGATGCCTTCAGGGCTGATACCAAACCACCAGTTATCTGGTGTGCTTGCAGCTGGGTTAATGAACTTGAAGTAGATGATGTAACTTGCGGTGAAGGCAATACCTGCCAACATACCTGCGATAGCCCCTTCTTTATTCATCTTCTTGTAGAAAATACCAAGGATGATTGCCGGGAAGAACGATGCTGCCGCTAATCCGAAGGCGAAGGCCACTACCTGTGCTACGAAGCCAGGAGGGTTGATACCTAAATAACCAGCACCAACGATGGCCACCATGGCTGCAAGTCGAGCTGCAAGCAACTCTTGCTTATCGGTCATATTAGGTCTGAAGCCTTTCTTCAACAAGTCATGTGAAATCGACGTTGAGATAACCAGTAGTAGACCAGCAGCGGTAGATAGTGCAGCAGCAAGGCCACCAGCAGCAAGCAATGCAACTACCCAGTTTGGAAGTTGAGCCAACTCAGGGGAGGCAAGTACGATAATGTCACGGTTAATACTCATCTCGTTGCGATCATCGCCAGAGTAGAACATTTTGCCGTCGCCGTTCTTATCTTCCCAACCAACTAGACCAGTGCTTTCCCAGTTTTTATACCAGCTTGGTGCTTCCTCAGCGGCGACACCTTGCATATCTGGACCATTGATGGTTTCAATCATATTTACTCGAGCAAACGCCGCAACACCTGGTGCTGTTGTGTATAGCAAAGAGATAAATAGTAGTGCCCAACCTGCAGAGATACGCGCGTCACGCACTTTAGGTACAGTGAAGAAACGAATGATTACATGTGGAAGACCCGCAGTACCTACCATTAGAGCTGCACAGATGAAGAATACATCGACCATGCTCTTATTACCTTCGGTATAGGCGGTAAATCCGAGTTCCTCTGTTAATCCATCAAGCTTATCAAGTAAGTAGACATCAGAACCTGATATGGTTGAACCCATACCTATTTGTGGTAATGGATTGCCCGTCATCATGATTGAAGTAAAGATCGCTGGAACAAGGAAGGCGAAAATGAGAACACAGAATTGCGCAACCTGCGTATAAGTGATGCCTTTCATGCCACCAAGAACCGCGTAGAAGAACACGATACCCATACCAATGATAATGCCTAAGTTGATGTCAACCTCAAGGAAACGAGAGAATACAACACCGACGCCACGCATTTGGCCAGCTACATAAGTAAACGATACGAAAATTGCACAGAATACCGCTACCATACGAGCTGTTTTTGAGTAGTAACGCTCACCGATGAAATCTGGCACCGTAAACTGGCCAAACTTACGCAGATAAGGTGCTAAACAAAGAGCAAGTAACACGTACCCACCGGTCCAACCCATTAGGTAAACACCACCATCATAACCAATAAATGAGATGATACCTGCCATCGAAATAAATGATGCCGCAGACATCCAGTCAGCAGCGGTTGCCATTCCATTCGCAACTGGGTGTACACCACCACCGGCAACATAGAATTCACTCGTTGAGCCGGCACGTGCCCATATCGCAATCCCTATATAGAGAGCGAAGGTAATGCCGACGAGAATAAAGGTCCAAGTTTGAATATCCATTCGCTACGCCTCTTAATCTTCTTGTACGTTATATTTTTTGTCTAGCGCGTTCATACGCCAAACGTAAACAAAGATCAGCACGACAAAGGTGTAGATTGCACCTTGTTGTGAAAACCAAAAGCCTAGTTTAAAACCACCTAAGTGGATGTTATTCAAAGCGTCTACAAATAGAATTCCTGCTCCATAAGATACGATGAACCAGATTGAGAGTAGGGTACCCATAGTGCTTAGGTTCTCTTTCCAGTAGGCCTGCGCCTTTTCGGTTGACTCGAAGGACATGGCTGTCTCCTTTCGTTTTTGTTATTTGTTTGTTAACTGAATGTTACCAAACAAGAATACCAACCTAGTTGGCTAATATCTGTCCAACTTTAGTCTTGAATTAAAATTTATATAAATCAGTGGTTTAATTTGTTGGGTGGTATTTTAGGAGAAAGATGAGAGGTAGATAATATTACCTATTAGCCAAAAGTATAATGTAAATAAAATGATCTATTTAATAAATAAGGAGAGTTGTAGGGGAAATGATGAGTAGCAAAAGACTACTCATGCATTCCATTTAATAGAATAACGGCTTGGGTTCGGTTGTTAACCCCTAATTTGCGAAAAATAGCGGTCATATGAGCTTTAATGGTCGCTTCAGATACATTCAGTTCATACGCAATTTGTTTGTTGAGCAGTCCATCGGACAGCATATTTAGCACTTTATATTGCTGCGGGGTTAGGGAGGCTATTTTCTCCGATAGATCGTTGCCATCATCGTTAATGTCATTTAATCCTTCAGGGAAATAAGGGTCACCCGCAAGAACTTGGTTCAGTGCGCTGATTAATGTGCGCATATCACTTGATTTTGGAATAAACCCAAACGCACCGTGACGTTTTACTTGAGATACGACAGAGGTTTCTTCACTGGCTGAGATAACAACAATAGGAAGATCAGGATATTCATTTCGCAGCTGAATCAACCCAGACATCCCGTTAGCACCTGGCATTTTGAGATCGAGGAGTAATAAATCAGGATCGGCATCTTTTGTTAAGAGATCGAGCAACGCAGCCAATGAATCGGCTTCTAATAAATTAGCGCCACTGATCGCCATGTGCACCGATTGAAATAGTGCATTACGAAAGAGCGGATGATCATCAGCAATGATAATGGTGTAGTTCGAATCCATTTGTTTTTACACTTTTAACATTTTGTTTAACTAAAGTATTGTCCTAGATAGTGCTTCCGACAATAGGGTTGGCTAAAAAGTCTGAACTCTATCCCCTTTTCGCCCTCAATTTTTCCATAATTGAGTTAATCAGAAGATGGTTGGACAGGTAAAACTTGTTGTATATGCTCGATAAAGTTTGGAGCATCCATAAATCCTGTAATACGAGCAGCATCTATTTGTTTCCCTTCAGCATCCCAAAATATGATTGTTGGTAAGCCAAGTACCTTTAAAGATGCGAGTAAATCGAAATCTTCTGGTTGGTTTTTAGTCACATCAGCTTGCAGGAGGAGAACGTTTTCGAGCTCTTTTGCCACTGCGTTATCGGCAAAGGTTTTGTGCTCGAACTCTTTACATGCAACACACCAATCTGCATAGAGATCCAGCATCACCGGTTGTTGATTTTGTTTCGCCAACGCAAGCTCGCGCTGTAAATCATCAATGGTTTTTATTGAAACGAAACTCACCAAAGAGGGTGCGAGAGCAGATGATTGATGTTCAACGGATGTCGATTCTGGCTCAATGAAAAACGGCAAGATAGGTTTGATTGATGCGATAATGCCGAGTACTGCAATAACGCCCAATGCGGTTTGTTTCCAACCACCAAAAGGAAGGCGATTTTTCTGCCAATAAAGCCAGCCAAACGCACTTAACCCAAGCAGAGACCAGAGTGATGCAGATACCCAGGTTGGGGTAATCCTCTCGATAAGGAAAATAGGCGCCGCGAGAAGTACAAAGCCAAACACGGTTTTTACTTTATCCATCCATTCACCTGAACGAGGAAGCAGATGTTGACCAAATACTGCGACGATAATCAGTGGAATGCCCATACCTAAGGAGAGTAAGTAGAGAGCAGAAGCGCCGGTAACGAGATCACCAGACTGCGCCACATAAAGCAAGGCACCAGAAAGGGGAGCCGTTGTGCAAGGAGAGCAAATTAAGCCAGAAATCGCGCCCATGATAAAGACACTGATTGACTCACCACCTTGACGTTTAGCGCTCCAATTTGAGAGGCGAACTTGAATACTGCTTGGCATCTGCAAGGTGAAAAGGCCAAACATCGATAAAGATAGAGCCACAAAGAGGAGTGATATACCAATTAAAATGACTGGGCTTTGCAGCAATGCTTGGAATTTTAACCCAGCCGATGCAACTACCAATCCTAATATTGAATAGGTTATTGCCATTCCCTGAACGTAGATAAACGAGAGCCATAGCGCTTTAGTTTTTGTGAGAGACTTAGAACCAAGGACAATACTGGTAATGATTGGGTACATCGGAAGAACACAAGGTGTGAAAGCAAGGCCGATTCCGAGAACAAAAAACAGCAACAGTGCCCAAGAGTGATCGTTAAGTGAATCCGCAAAGCCTTGTTGCTCGCTCTTTTTTTGAGTTACGGGCTGCGTTAGTTGTGACAAGTCAGAATCACTCTCAGGAGTCACTGCTGAAATTTGAATTATCTTACGCTCTGGCGGGTAACATAAGCCAGCTTTGGCACACCCTTGATATTCGATTGTAAGCGTCGCATCATTTGGAACAGAGTTGAGCTGAGCATTAAATAGAAGAGGCTCGGTGTAGATGACAACATCGCCAAAGTACTGATCGTGATAGTCGATTCCTTTTGGCAAAGTATAACTGATGTCTATACCTTCACCTTTAATCGCGAAACGATCTTGATAGAGGTAATAGCCGGGCTTGATTTGCCAACCTAAGCTTAATTGATTTTTAGTTTGTTCATACTCGAACGGAAATGCTTGATCAACAGGCACAAATTGATTGGTTTGATTAGAGAAGTCAGCATTGTTGGTATTCTCGAAAGCAGCCCAAACAGGCAATGTAAAACAATATACGCTGAGTAATAAGGTTAACAGTGTTCGCATATGACCCTTTTCCAATCATTTAATAACAGTGACAAGTTGTTTCCCTTATTAACTCATTTAATGAACTAACCAACTTGAACGCGTATCATAACGCAAAAATGTGTAATGTGATGATTTGCTCACCTTGTGGGATAACTAAAGTGTGTCATTTTATGAGCTTGTTCTGAATCCTGCATTTAGAGGTCACTTGGGTATATAAGTTCCATATATTATTGGTGAGTATCGCGAAGGCTAAAATTGTTACAACCCAAGTAAAGTTATGTAATCTAATTCGCAAGGCAAACGGTTTGCGGTACACTCAATGCAGACAAATTTGGAGGTGAACGTGTTTCCTATTCTATTACTCGCATTTATTGCTGTCCCGATTATTGAGATTGCGTTGTTTATTCAGGTCGGTGGCTTTCTTGGTTTATGGCCGACGATTGCGTTAGTTCTTATTACCGCGTTTGCTGGTGCATCATTAGTTCGAAGCCAAGGCTTAATGACACTTATGTCTGTTCAACAGCGCATGCAGCAAGGCGAATTACCCGCTCAACAAATCTTGGAAGGGGTAATGTTAGCAGTGGCTGGCGTGTTATTGTTAACACCAGGATTTATGACTGATTTGGCGGGAATGTTGGTTCTGCTTCCTGTTCCACGTGCCCACATTGCAAAATACTTAATGACAAAAATGGTAGTGAGAACGAATTTCCAATCCGGCTTTCAATCTCATAGAACTTCAGGCTTTGAGCAAAATGCAGGCGGTAACACCTTTGATGGAGAGTACGAGCGCAAAAATGACGACGATGATGATCCTCAACATCGCCTCAAATAGATCCCTACTACAACCCTGAAATAAAATAATGGTTCGTTAAAGCGAACCATTAAAATCGAATTGTCTCCACGCTTCATACGCAATAATTGCCACCGCATTAGAGAGATTTAAACTCCTCGCATCGGCCATCATCGGAATCCGAATTCGCTGTTCCATCGGCAAACTTTCAATCACATCTGCTGGAAGCCCTCGAGTCTCAGGGCCAAATAACAACACATCTCCTTGTTGGAAACGTGCATCGACATGATGACCTGTGGTTTTTGTAGTGCAGGCAAAGAGACGATAGTCTTGTTCCCGCTGCTCTAAATGCTCGATAAATGCTTGATAGTTTGCGTGGCGAGTGACGCGTGCTAAATCGTGATAATCCAAGCCAGCTCTACGCACCTTCTTCTCTGTTAAATCAAACCCTAACGGTTCAATTAGATGGAGGTTCGCGCCGCAATTCGCGCATAAGCGGATAATATTTCCGGTATTTGGGGCAATTTCTGGCTCATATAAAGCGATATCAAACATGGGCATTAATGTCTATTGAAGAAAGATTAGAGCGAAGTATAAAGGTGCCAACCTGTTGAGCACAAGTTGGCACTGAATTACTCGGGTTTTATTGGAAGCGTCATGGTGACTTTCAAGCCGCCAAGGTGACTGCGATTGGCCGTGATTGTTCCACTATGTTGACGGACAGCGCTTTCGGTTATCGTAAGCCCTAGCCCCGTTCCACCACTGTGGCGATCTCGAGCGGTAGAGACGCGGTAAAATGGACGAAATATCTGGTCAAGTTCCGTCTCGGGAACGCCTTCACCATTGTCATCAACAGATATCTGAATCGTGTTCTCTTTTGCCTCAAGATTAACCACGATTTGATCTTTCCCATAATAGATAGCGTTGCGAACAATATTCTCAACCGCGCTCATTAACAATTTTGGCGTGCCTGAGATAATGCGATCTGGAACAGGTGAGAAGCTAAGTTTCTTGTTTCTTTGCTCGGCTTCAAATTCTGCATCTTCTAACATCTCTTGCCATAAACTGCCAAGTGGTTGTTCTTCTCGAACACTATGACTGTTTACTTGCATTCGTGAAAGCTCGAGTAGCTCGCCAATCATCTGCTCGAGGCGTTGTGCTTCGGTATCAATGCGTTCTAGCTCAGATGATTCACCCGTTTTACGTTTTGCTAACCCATTGGCCATGCGTAAGCGAGTAAGAGGGGATCTCAGTTCATGAGAAATATCAGAGAGTAGGCGCTGTTGTCCCGAAATCATGCCATTTACCGCCTCAACCATTTGATTGAAACTGCGTCCAGCCTGACGAAACTCATTAGGACCTTGCTCGAGTTTTTCATCTACTTGGAACTCACCTTGAGCTACTCGTTGTGCAGCACTAGCCAGTCGTTTCGCTGGTTGACTTAAGGCCCACGAAAGCCAAAGTAGAAAAGGAGTACTCACGAGCATCATTGTCAGAAATAAGCTAATTGGATGATCGAATAATCCAATCAACAATACCGATGGTTCATTCCCTCTTGCACTTGAGTAAAGGGTTAATGGTTGACCTGCTAGGTTTAATTTAACTGGACCCGTTATTTGGTACTTTCCATACTGTCGTTCTTGAGGATGGTTAACATCATCGATACTAGTGATAAAGTTGCGAATAAAACGCAGTTTGAAGTCATTATTATCGACGCTATTTATGATCTGCCCATGTTCGTTGGCTAAATAGAGTACGACTCTTGGTCGGTCTTTGTCTTTTGGTCTTTCATCATTATTGTGGCGTTTTTGCAGTGATAGGTTGAGTTGATCTGTAATGGTGGATAAATTCTCCCCTTTAAAGCGCTCCTCAAGTCTGTATTTGATCGACTCTAACCGCTCAATTTTATGTTGAGCGAGTGGGCGAGATTTACGAGGGTCGAGATGAGTAAAGTAGATAGCAGAAACTAAAACAATACAAATCGTGAGCCAGAAGATCGCGAAAATACGTCCATTAAGACTGTTGAGCCTCGACATAATTGTCATTAGTCCTCCAAAATCATCATATAACCACGGCCACGCAGAGTTTTGATTCTAGGTTTACCATCAGCGCGTTCAGGGAGTTTTTTTCGCAGGTTCGATACATGCATATCGATGGCTCGGTCAAAAGCCGCTAAACGTTTTCCCAAAACATCCAGACTGAGCGCCTCTTTCGTTAGGGTTTCCCCCGGGTTTTTAACAAAGTGGCTAAGCAGTGCAAATTCGGTTGTGGTGAGGTCCAGAAGTTCGCCATTAAAATAGGCTTCTTGTTTACCAGGATGAAGCTTTATCTCTTGATATTCGAAAGTATCCGATGGCTTCGTTGTTCCAAGAGCTTGAGAGCGACGCAGTATTGCTCGAATTCTTGCCATGAGCTCACGATCACTAAACGGCTTAGGTAGATAATCGTCCGCTCCAAGTTCTAACCCAATGACTCGGTCAATCTCTTCTCCTTTTGCTGTGAGCATCAGGACGGGAACGTGGGAAAACTCACGCAGGCGTTTTAATGTTTCCATTCCATTTAGTTTCGGCATCATGACATCGAGTAGAATCAGATCAATGCTCTCGTTGAAAGCGGCTAATCCAGCTTCACCGTCATTCGCTTCCGTTACCTCGAAGCCTTCAAAAGAGAGGACTTCTTTTAATAACGAAGTGAGTTCGATGTCATCATCTATAAGTAATATATTCGGCATTGACTCGCTCCTAGTGTTTCTTTATGCCCTTAGTTTACGCATAAACCGAATGTGAAACTGACCTTTTTTCTGCTCTTTACGAAAGTTTACGATGGCTATACGTTGCTTGACTCAGTGTTATGTATTCTAAGTCCATACGCTAATCAATAACGATAACGTGCAAACAGAATACATAATGACAATTGAGGAATTCAAAATGAAAAAGATGACAAAAGTAATCCTAGGCGCAACAGTTCTTCCTATTCTACTTAGCACTACTGCGGTAATGGCAAAAGGTGGAGGTAAAGAAGGGCGTGATGATAACTGCAGACATGGTTCCGAGAAGTCATTAATGAAAAAGCTTGATTTGACATCTGAACAACAAGCAAAAATGGACGAGCTTCGTAAAGCGGGCCGTGACAATATGGCAAAAGATCGCAATGAACGACAAGCTGAGATGCAAGCAATGCGTGCGCAAGAGAAGCAAATCGTAATGGCGGCGGACTTTGATGAAGCTGCTGCCCAAGAGCTTGCTAAAAAAATGGTAGATGACCAAGCTGAAAAACGAGTTGAACAGTTGAAAAAACGTTTTGAAATGATGAGTATTTTAACGCCCGAACAGAAAGAAAAACTTGTAGAGCTGCAACAAGATCAGATGGGCAGCTGCGATATGGACGGTAAAAAAGGCGGACATAAACATAAAGGTAATAAAGGTTCAAACTAACGTTGAATCCCGAATGTAAGAAGTGACCGATATTAAGCAGCCCGAGTGGCTGCTTTTTGTTTTTATTGAGCTTGATCAATGAGTTAATTTAATTCGTTTTTTTTACCAATTAATTGATGAAGTTGTGCTGTAGATCTTTCTATAATGGTTCGAAATATAAAAGGAATTCAAAAATGAATCAGAATGAATACGGTCGTTTGGTGACATTGGCGGCATGGACAGCCACGGTGGTTGCCTCTTTGCTATTGATTATAAAAGTAGTGGCTTGGTGGTTTACAGGGTCAGTAAGTATGCTCGCTTCTTTAGTTGACTCTATGCTTGATATCGCCGCATCAGTGGTCAATTTAATTGTCGTACGCTATTCATTACAACCTGCTGATCGTGAGCATGCTTTTGGACATGGTAAGGCAGAGTCTATCGCCGCGTTAGCTCAAGCTATGTTTATTTCTGGTTCCGCCGTTTTCTTGATGTTGAATGGTGTTGAACGATTTTTTCGCCCCCAGGAGTTAACCTCACCTGAGTTCGGTGTTGGCGTAAGTATGATTGCCATACTTTTGACTGGTGGGTTAGTTATATTTCAAAAGAAGGTCGTTAAACAAACCGGTAGTCAGGCGATAGCTGCAGACTCTTTGCATTACCAGACTGACCTCTATATGAATGCAGCTATCATGGTTGCACTTTGTTTAAGCTGGGTAGGAATTGGTCAAGCTGATGCGGTTTTTGCCATGGGGATTGGTATTTATATCCTCTATAGCGCTTATGATATGGCTAAAGAAGCGGTTAATGTACTGCTTGATAAAAAACTGCCAGATGAGGAGATAGCGGAGATTCGTCAAATTTGCTTATCCGTAGATAAAGTTCTTGGTGTTCATGATTTAAGAACTCGATTATCAGGCCCTGTTCGGTTTATTCAAATGCATTTAGAGCTCGACGACGATATGCCGTTAATTGAAGCGCATGATATTTCCGAAGAAGTAGAAAATTTACTCCTAGAACGCTTCCCAAGTTCTGATGTCTTGGTGCATCACGACCCTTATTCAGTTATTTTGGGCCCCGAAAGAGCTGTTGAACTTAATGAGCCAAAAGCTTAATTAAGTTCTGCTCATTGTCTTTTTTATCAGAAATAGCCCCGATTTCTGATATGAATCAACAAAAACCTACTATAATATTGCCATACTTCGTTCCAAATTGAGAACTTATTCATCGATGCGAAATAAGAGTGGAAATTCTGCTCTAGCAAGGTAACATACGCGAATGAACAGGATAGTTCTCCACTCGTTTGCAACCAACGAGTAGATAAAAAATTATTATTTTTTTTGGGTTTCCCAAAATCGAGGGTGAGCATGATTAAGAAAATCGGGATATTAACCAGCGGCGGCGATGCTCCTGGAATGAATGCTGCGGTACGTGGTGTCGTACGTACCGCACTAAGTCAGGACCTGGAAGTCTATGGCGTTTACGATGGTTATTTGGGACTTTACGAAGATCGCATTGAGAAGCTCGATCGTTCTAGTGTATCTGACATCATTAACCGTGGCGGTACGTTCCTTGGTTCAGCGCGTTTTCCTGAATTTAAAGAAGAATCCATTCGCCAAGTCGCAATCGAAAACTTACAAAAACATGGCATCGAAGCGCTTGTTGTTGTAGGTGGTGATGGGTCTTACATGGGAGCTAAAAAGCTAACAGAAATGGGCTATCCATGTATCGGATTACCGGGCACGATTGATAACGACATTGCCGGAACTGATTATACAATTGGTTACTTAACAGCATTAAATACAGTTATTGATGCTATTGATCGTCTACGCGATACATCATCTTCTCACCAGCGTATTTCAATTGTTGAGATCATGGGGCGTCATTGTGGTGACCTGACTTTGATGGCAGCTATTGCGGGTGGGTGTGAGTATGTGATTACCCCAGAAACCGGCCTTGATATGGATGAGTTAATTTCAAATATCCAAGACGGTATCGCAAAAGGTAAGAAGCACGCCATCATTGCGTTAACCGAACTAATGATGGATTCGACTGAATTGGCGGATGCGATTGAAAAAGCAACTGGCCGAGAGACTCGTGCTACGGTTCTAGGGCATATTCAACGTGGTGGTCGCCCAACGGCATTTGACCGTGTACTTGCTTCCCGTATGGGTAATTACGCTGTCGACCTTTTGCTTGCTGGTGAAGGTGGTCGTTGCGTGGGAATTCAAAAAGATGAATTGGTTCACCACGATATTATTGATGCGATCGAGCATATGAGACGCCCTATACGTCACGACCTATTCAAAGTCGCGGAAGACTTGTTTTAATCTTCTTGTTCTATATAGAAGAAAGAATCTGATATTAAAAAGACCGCTTTTTAGCGGTCTTTTTTAATTAGAGTTTAAATCGGCCATTACTCAGAGAATGATTTCGCGCTCTTCACTGTCTTTACGATCTAGATAATGAATCGATTTAACACGGCGAATGGTACGGCAGCGTCCTCGAATCAGCAGTGTTTCTGTTGTCGCGATATTGCCTTTACGTGTTATTCCTTCCAGTAAATCACCTTTGGTAATACCGGTGGCAGAAAAGATAACATTGTCACTGCTTACCATATCTTCCATATGCAGTACTTTTCTTGCTTCAACTCCCATTTCGGCACAGCGCTGAAGTTCAAGTTCACCGTGCTTACGGTTTTCGGCATTATCTTCTTTAACTTCATGGCGAGGAAGTAAGCGACCTTGCATATCGCCATCCAGTGCACGGATAACTGCGGCTGAAATAACTCCTTCAGGTGCGCCACCAATGCAATACATCATGTCGACTTCACTGTCGGGCATACAGGTTAAAATCGACGCGGCAACATCACCGTCTGGCACTGCGAAGACTCTTACACCCATCTCTTGCATTGCAGCAATGGTTTCATCGTGACGCGGTTTGGCTAATGTAATGACAACCAGTTCTTGGAGTGATTTCCCGAGAGCTTGAGCTACCGTTGTTAGGTTCTCGGTAAGTGGTTTCTCTAGGTCGATACAGCCTTTTGCTCCAGGACCAACCACCAACTTTTCCATGTACATATCGGGTGCTTTTAGAAAACTGCCTTTTTCCGCAGCGGCAAGAACAGCTAAGGCATTTGACTGTCCCATCGCGGTCATACGAGTTCCTTCAATTGGGTCAACCGCAATATCGACAGCATCACCACCTAGTCCGACTTTTTCGCCGATAAAGAGCATTGGTGCATCGTCAATTTCACCTTCGCCGATGACGATTTCGCCTTCGATTTCGGTCTTGTTAAGTAGACTACGCATTACTTCGACTGCGGCACCATCGGCGGCGTTTTTATCACCACGGCCTAACCATTTGTATCCAGCTAATGCTGCGCCTTCGGTGACGCGTGAAAAGGACATCGCTAAATCGCGCTTCATGTTGACTCCAATAAACCTAAACGTTGTGGCAAATTTTAGCATAACACGAGTTAATCGTCGGTGAATTTGTCCGCGTACAATTGTATTTAATCAAAGATCTATGGAATAAAAGGGAGAGCAAACAGTAGGTAGGTCAACATCGTGTAAAATACGTTGAATTTTTAAGCGAATGGTATCATTTTTTCAATATAGCGCGTGTGTCTCGTGCGTTGGCTGAGTAGAATGAGGCGATTGAGTGAAAATGCGTTCACATTGATGAATTAGAAAAAGGGAATAAGCATGTCTTTTGAAGTGTTAGAAAAACTAGAAGCAAAAATTCAAACTGCTGTAGATACGATTGCATTGCTTCAGATGGAAGTTGAAGAACTAAAAGAAGCAAAGCAAACATTGCAAACTGAAGCGGCAGAGTTAAATTCTGGCCGTGCAGCGCTAGAGCAGAAAGTTCAACAAGTTGAGCAAGAGCATGCTCAGTGGCAAGAGCGCATTCGCACACTACTTGGCAAAATGGATGACGTAGAATAATCGTCGTACTATTTTGAACAGCTGTGACTGTAAAACAAAGGCCGATGAATAGATTCATCGGCCTTTGTTTTTATATAAGTGCTGTTGTCTGAGCGTTTATGCGCCTTGTGGGCGAACACCTAGAGTATGACATAGGGCATAGGTCATCTCTGCACGGTTTAATGTGTAGAAGTGGAAATCTTTAACCCCTTCACGTGATAGGACACGAATCATATCAATCGCTTGACTCGCACCAACTAATTGACGAGTTAATGGATCGTCATCCAAGCCTTCAAACTGTTTTGCCATCCAGCTTGGTACTTTTACTTGGTTCTGTGCTGCAAAACTTGAGGCTTGTTTAAAGTTAGTCACCGGTAAGATGCCTGGCACGATCTCAACATCAATGCCTGCAGTGACACAACGATCTCTAAAACGTAGATAGCTTTCTACGTCAAAGAAAAACTGAGTAATCGCACGGTTTGCTCCTGCATCAACCTTGCGCTTTAAGTTAAATAGATCCGCTTGAGCACTTTTCGCTTCTGGGTGAACTTCAGGGAATGCAGCAACCGAAATATCGAAATCATGTTTCGCTTTAAGCAGTTCAACTAAATCTGAAGCATACATATCAGGTTTGCCGCCACCCGGTGGAATATCACCACGCAGAGCAACAATACTTTCAATACCGTTATTCCAGTAATCATCTGCAATTTGAATTAATTCATCACGTGAGGCATCGATGCAGGTTAAATGAGGTGCAGCGACTAAGCCGGTTTGATCTTTAATTTCTTTGATGATGGAGTGAGTACGATTACGCTCACCAGAGTTGGCACCATAAGTCACAGAAACGAATTCTGGCTTCAGTGTTTTTAGACGGTGGACAGAGTTCCACAATGTCTCTTCCATTTGCTCAGAGCTTGGTGGAAAAAACTCAAATGACACATTAATGTCTGATACTTCGGTGATATTTCGGTTTAAAGCATCAATGTGACTTGCGTGTGAATATACCATGTCGATTCTCCGGTTGGGTGCACTCACCCTGCGTTATACGTGTATTGTCTAACTCATGCATATATTTAGACGTCTATATGTCCAAAGAATGTCTTGAAATGAATTTAATGTCAATAATCAAAACATGAATTATATTCATGATAGAAATGAGCATTTTTCACATGAGCGACAGCTTCTCCAATACAGCGCTAAACTAGCACTGTATTGGAAGTTGAAAGGATTATAATAGACTTGCTAAGCGATTGATATCTGATTGAATTGCGCCTGCTGTTACGTCTCTTCCTGCTCCTGGACCTTGGATAATTAATGGATTGTCTTTATACCATTTACTTTCAATCGCAAAGATATTATCACAAGGCAAAAGGTTGGCGAGAGCATGCTCTTGCGGCAAGGCTTCGATCCCTACAGTTGCTTCTCCTGTTTTCTCTAGCCGAGCAACATAGCGCAATACTTGACCTTCTTGCTGTGCTTCTTCTAATCGTGATGATAGCTGCTGATCAAGTATCTCAGCATTATCTAAGAAGTCATCTAAGGATAAAGAGCGCAACTCGTCCGGTACTAAAGACTCAACGCTTACCGATTCAGGCTCAATATTGAGTCCAGACTCACGAGTAAGGATTACTAATTTACGCATCACATCGGAACCATCGAGGTCATTACGAGGGTCTGGTTCGGTTAATCCCTGTTGCCACGCCAGTTCAACCAATTGGCTAAATGGAATAGAACCATCGTATTGCTGGAATAACCAAGATAATGTTCCAGAGAAAATACCAGAAAGCGCAACGATGCTATCTCCACTTTCGCGCAAATCACGTAACGTATGATTAATTGGAAGCCCTGCACCAACTGTTGCGTTGTAGAACCAGTGACGGCCAATTTTTTCAAATGCCTCTTTTACGTGGTAGTAGTTTTCACTCGATGCTGAACCTGCGATTTTATTGGCTGAAATCAGATGGATTCCTTGTTCTGCTATCTGAGCATAGTGCGCGGACAACTCTTTGCTTGCCGTGACATCGAGAACAATGACTTCGTCGTAACCTTTGATACTCCCCAAACGCTGAAGCCATTCTAAGCCATTATGTGCGATAGAATGTTCGGCAAAACTGGCAATGGCTTTTGCAGCATCAATTCCTGTGTGATCGAACCAATAGCCTTTGCTTGCAGATACGGCGACCAGTTCGAAATTCATACCGTGACGTTTTTCAAGCTCTTGTTTTTGTTGTGAGAACAACGCCAACCAATTTGAGCCAATGTTCCCTTTTCCACACAGTGCGAGAGCGACTCGCTTTTGCGCTTGAAATAATTGAGCGTGAATTGATTTGACCAGTGGTGCAAGGTCAGTTCGACGCATGATCGCGACTAAACTAAACCCAGATTCTGCAAAGAACTCTATCGGGGCAGTGTTGAGTTGCTGATAGAAGCCAAAACAATGATTTGGATTTTTGGTTACCCCAGCGCCTACTGCTGCGATCATGGTATAGCCTTCACGCAGAATTGTTTCAGCTTCGATCGCGATATCTTGTAAATAATGAAGAGCTTCAGCTGCAATCTCGGCAGTATAAGCCAAACGTAAGCGAGATTGGTCGACTTGACACTCCATAGCTAAAGGCATTAGCTGGGCACGTTTCAGTTGCTCGATAACATTGTGTTTTAAGCGTTCAAAGTCGTGACCGTGTGGAAATGCTAGATCGATGATCATCACCTCTTTTAGTGAAGTAATGATTTTTGCGCCACGTCCGGAGGCCAATACGCGTTCGATATGAGTCGATCCGGATTCAGGTGAGTAGCTGCAACGTAAATGGAGGTCAATTGCGCTTTGGGAGACTGGCTGCAATGTACGGCTGTGAAGAACTGGAGCCGCGAGTCGTGCTAATTCACTTGCTTCGTCAAGGCGCAACAAAGGTAGTAAGCATGCGTCATCGACAATGCGAGGGTCTGCACTATAGACACCCGCGACATCACTCCAGATCGTGACTCGGTCAACCTCAGCAAGGGCTCCAATAATAGTAGCTGAATAGTCAGAACCATTACGTCCTAATAATACCGTAGTGCCGAGTTCGTCTTGGGCAATGAAACCGGTAAAAATGATGCGCTGATGTGCGTGTTGAACCAGAATCTCTTTGAGCAATGGATATGACTTGGCGCGATCCACTTCTGGTTGAGCGACATTAGGTGCGCGTAAGAAGTTGCGTGAATCTTGGGCGCACGCTGGCATCTCTTGTTGATTCAGTAGTGCTGCCAATAAACGAGATGACCAAACTTCACCATGAGCAAGGACGGTCGCGCGCTCAAATGGCGTAGACGCGTCTATAAGGCTGTATAGTGCATCGATTTCATCAAGCAATTGCGCCGTTAATTTCGGCGCATGCTCTTGGTCAAGCAAGTCGTTGATCAGATCTAATTGGAACTTTTTTACACCGTTCAGTTGTTGGTGCGCTTCTTCATTGTCTGAGGAAACAAGCTCTACAAATTTAATCAATTGATTGGTGGTTTTTCCTGCAGCAGATACGACGATTAAATCGTGACTTTTTGAGTGTTCTTTTAGCAAGGTTGCCACTCGGCGATAACAGTCTGGATCGGCCAAACTGCTGCCGCCAAATTTGTGCAAATGACGTGCAGAAAGCATTAACGGTTCTCCTCGACCACGGCAAAGGCTCGATCGAGATCGGCAATCAAATCGTCAGCGTCTTCTAAACCAATGGACAAACGCAACAGTTGAAGAGATACCCCCGCCGTTGCAAGCGCTTCTTCGCCCATTGCTCGGTGTGTCATTGTTGCTGGATGACAAATCAAGCTTTCAACACCGCCAAGTGATTCAGCGAGAGAGAAAAGCTTAAGTTCGCCAACGAATTGTTGTAACTCTTCATAACTTCCACCAAATTCAAAGCTCAACATTGAGCCAAATCCTGCTTGCTGTTTTTTTGCGATCTCGTGACCTGGATGATCGGGTAAGCTCGGGTGATAAATTTCGCTAATTTGTGGCTGCTCGAGTAAATAGCTGAGTACTTTAGCCGCGCCTTCTTCATGGCTGCGCATTCTTGAACCAAGGGTGCGCACGCCACGTAGTGTCATGTAGCTGTCAAATGGTGTTCCGGTTGAACCTAAGCAATTTCCCCACCATGCAAGATCTTCGGCATCTTGCTTCGATTTACAAATGACAACCCCACCAATGACATCAGAGTGACCATTAATGAATTTGGACGTGGAATGAATAACAAAATCGGCACCGAGTGAAAGTGGTTGTTGAAAAATCGGTGATAAAAACGTGTTATCAACCGCAACTAATGCACCAACGGCTTTTGCTTGCTTGCAAATTTTCTCTATATCAACGACACGAAGCAGTGGATTCGATGGTGTTTCTAATAGGACGAGTTTTGGCTGTTTCGCCATGGCGTCTGCTACGGCTTGATCATCACATTGGTCGACAAATTCAACCTTGAAATCCCCTTTGTTCGCACGAGAATTGAATAAGCGGTAGGTGCCACCATAACAATCATGAGGTGCGACAATAAGATCGCCAGGACTTAGAAATGCTGAGGCCCATAAGTTGATTGCCGAGGTTCCACAATTGGTGACAATCGCGCCTTCTCCACCTTCTAGATCGGCTAAAGCTGTTTCCAATAAGCCACGATTAGGGTTGCCCGAACGAGTATAATCATATTTAGGCACTTCACCGAATGCAGGAAAACCATAATTGGTTGTGAGATAAATCGGTGGGACAACCGCATGATATTGCGAATCGGATTCGATGCCAGTGCGAACCGCAATTGTCGCGGGCTTACGAGGTGCCATAATAATTCCTTCCTTTTGACATGAGAACGTCACCGCCGAGGTGGCGGGTTGAGGGCAATATTTTACCTTTTCTGATCACAAGTTGCAGTGGCATTAAAGATAAATTTTTATACCGTTTAACGATTGCTTGGATCGACTGTTTATCAAAACGGTACTTATGGCTATTTTAATAACAATCAATTCGGACGTCAACACTTCTAGACGTCTGTATGTCTTTGCTTATAGCAGTAAGAAACGCTAGAATTAACCTCAATTTTTGAATCAGAATTATTGGCAAAGAGGGTGTGGTATGGCCGAGTGGAATGGAGACTATATTAGTCCATACGCTGAACATGGTAAAAAGAATGAGCAAGTAAAGAAGATTACGGTTTCTATCCCTTTGAAAGTACTCAAAGTATTGACCGATGAACGTACTCGCCGCCAAGTAAATAACTTGCGTCATGCGACCAACAGTGAACTATTGTGCGAAGCTTTCCTTCATGCTTATACCGGGCAACCTCTACCAACCGACGAGGATTTGCGTAAAGATCGCCCCGATGATATACCTGTTGAAGCAAAAGCTTTAATGACTGAAATGGGCATTTCGTTTGAAGCGTACGACGAAGAGTTCTGATTCAATAAAGCCTGAAATTTAAAACCACATTTTTTAAAACACCCAAGCTATCGATGTTATGGGTGTTTTTTATTGTGTATTTAATTATTGTGAACTTAATTTTTGATACAACCGCTCAGTAAGTGCTTTTAATTCCAATGCCTCTTCTATTGGCATATTAATCTGGCAAGCCAATTCTTTGGGAACACTTGCGGCCTGTTGCTGTAAGCTCCTACCATTTTTTGATACTTTCAATATCGTTTGTCTCGAGTCTTGCTCGGACTTTACTTTTTCAATCAAAAGTTTGGTTTCTAATCGTTTTATGATTGGCGTGAGAGTTCCAGCATCTAGGCGAGTACGTTCCACTAGGCGTTTAATGATGACACCATCCTCCTCCCACAATGCCAGCATAACGAGATACTGCGGGTAGGTGAGATCCAATTTGTCTAACAAAGGGCGATATGCTCGGATCAATGCATTGTTCGCAGAGTAAAGCGAATGGCAAATTTGGTTATCGAGTTTTAACTCTTTTGGCGTGTTCATGAAGTGTCCTATTGTTTAGCTGAAACTATTTTGTGCGCAAAGCATTGACATGTCAAACTACAAAGCGCATTATTTTGTGCACAAAGTAATTATTTATTAGAGATACCGATGAAAGGGAACAAAATCATGACTACTATTCTGATCGTCATTGCCGCATTTATTGCCATAAATTTTGGTCGAATTTACTATCAAAATAATCAAACTCCTGAATTAGGTGTCAAAAATGGTCAATTTACACCGCTAAGTAGCAAGCCGAATAATGTCTCAACTCAAGCTGAAACCGAAGACAAAAAAGTGGCACCACTCCCGGTAAAAGCGTCGACAAGTGCGACGATGGAAGCCTTAAAACAGGCGGTAAGCGAATATGGTAAAGCGGAGATTGAAGAAGAAAGTGACACTTACCTGTATGTTATTTTTACTACCGATCTGATGAAGTATCGTGACGATGTTGAGTTTTGGATTGATGAAGCAAACGGTGTTGTGCATTTTCGTTCTGCAAGCCGAGCAGGGTATTCAGATATGGGCTTAAACCGTAAACGTTATGAAGCGCTCGCCGCACTGTACGCAGAAAAATAAGCGAAAGGCACGACTGAATTTCATTGGTTTAATTTAATCGAAACAAATTAAACCAATGGCTTTTGTCCCTATTCATAATCAAGTAAACTGCGCGAGTTGCCTTGCTCGTTTGGTTTTTTACACACTTCCTCTCGGGTTGCTTACCACTTAGCTCGAAATTCGAGGAATTCATGTCCGACACCACCGAAAAACGTCTCAATAAATACATCAGCGAAACCGGAATTTGTTCTCGTCGTGAGGCCGACCGTCTGATTGCCGATGGTAAAGTGAAGGTGAATGGTTTGGTGGCAGAAATGGGACTAAAAGTAACCGATGCGGATGATGTTGTCGTCAATGGCAAACCATTAAGAGCCAAACGCAAACCAATTTACATTGCCTTGAATAAACCTGTTGGCATTACCTGTACCACTGAGCGTGATGTTCAAGGAAATATCGTCGATTTTGTTCGGCACCGCGAGCGTATTTTTCCTATTGGCCGTTTAGATAAACCTTCCGATGGTTTGATTTTTCTGACTAATGACGGTGATATCGTTAATAAAATCCTTCGCGCGGGGAATCAGCATGAGAAAGAGTATGTAGTACGAGTAGACAAGCCGATTACTCAGGACTTTATTCGAAAAATGAGTGAAGGCGTTGCGATTCTTGATACTGTGACCTTGCCATGTAAGGTCACTCAGGAAGGTAAATTTTCGTTTCGTATTGTGTTAACACAGGGTTTAAACCGCCAGATTCGCCGGATGTGTGAAACGTTAGGGTATGATGTGTTTAAGCTTCGCCGAGTGCGAATTATGAACATTACCTTAGACGGTATTCCCAATGGAAAATGGCGTTACCTTAGTGAACAGGAAGTGACGCAAATTCTGGCGATGTGCGAAAACTCAAGTGGTACTGAAGAAGCCTCTCAAGTTGAAAGTCAAACCACGACTCGCCCTGTTGCTAAAGCAAAACCAAAGCCTAATCGCCGCGTAAATTCAGAGGCGCCATTTGGACGAAGTGGGAAATCACAAGGCCGTGGCGCTAGTGGTAAAAAAACATCTCATTCGAAGCGCGATGACACCACTTCAGGGCGCGGACGAAAACCAAACACCAGCAAGCCAAGTGTAAAAGGCACGCTAAAGTTGAAGAAATAAAAAATGCCGACACAATGTCGGCATTTTATTACGCATAAGATTAAACAAAGAGGTTTGTTTAGTCTTCCATATAGTTTTCAGGCATCCCAATACGAGCAACACCAGAATCAACCGCCGCTTGAGCAACCGCTTTCGATACTCGTGAAAGCAAGCGAGGGTCCATTGGTTTTGGAATAATGTAGTCAGGTCCAAATTCCAACTTATCGACACCTGCTGCGGCAAGCACTTCTGCTGGTACCGGTTCTTTGGCAATACTACGAATTGCTTCAACTGCCGCAAGCTTCATTTCTGTATTGATCTCTTTGGCACGAACATCAAGCGCACCGCGGAAAATGAATGGGAAGCAAAGGACGTTGTTTACTTGGTTCGGATAGTCGGAGCGACCTGTGCCCATAATCAAATCTTTGCGGGCGGTGTGCGCCAGCTCTGGCTTGATTTCTGGATCAGGGTTGGAACAGGCAAAGACCACAGGGTTTGGTGCCATCAACTTTAATTCTTCTACAGAAATCAGGTTTGGTCCCGATACGCCGAGGAATAAGTCAGCATTGGTAATCGCATCTTCCAACGTGCGTTTGTCGGTATTATTGGCAAACTGTGCCTTATATTCATTGAGTTCTTCACGGCGAGTATGAATCACACCTTTGCGATCGAGCATGTAGATTTTTTCACGCATTGCGCCACATTTAATCAGTAGCTCCATACATGCGGTTGCAGCGGCACCAGCACCAAGGCAGACAATGATACAGTCTTTTAGGTCTTTACCTTGTAGTTCGATCGCGTTAAGCATTCCTGCTGCTGTAATAATTGCAGTACCGTGTTGGTCGTCATGGAAGACTGGTACATCACAACGATTAATTAATTGACGTTCAATTTCAAAACATTCAGGGGCTTTGATGTCTTCTAGGTTGATACCACCGAAAGTATCTGCGATGTTGGCAACCGTATCGATAAATTCATCAATCGTACGGTGCTTAACTTCAATATCAATAGAGTCAATGTTGGCAAAGCGTTTAAATAATAGAGCTTTACCTTCCATTACTGGCTTCGATGCCATTGGCCCTAAATTACCTAAACCAAGTATTGCTGTCCCGTTTGAAATGACCGCGACAGTGTTGCCCTTTGCTGTATATTTAAAGACGTTATCTGGGTTCTGTGCTATTTCACGCACGGGTTCCGCGACACCTGGGCTGTATGCTAGTGACAAATCGCTTGCCGAATCGGCTGGCGTTGTCAGCGCTATTTCAATTTTGCCCGGTGTTGGCTGGGCATGATAATCGAGGGCTTGTTGGCGAAAGGCTTCTTCCGCTGATAGTTCTTGGTTTTGGTCTTCGGACATGTGTGTGGGTCCTAATTATTCGGTATGAGGTTATGGTGTTTTTTCCAGCAGCTATTTTAATGGATGTTGATCCATCTTCATAGCAAGGAAAAGAGCTGCAGCAATAAAAATAGTCCAAAAACTGAATAAACTGTAAACAAAAAGGAAAACAAAGAGTTCTATAGAGCTAAGGCTGCAAGCAGAAACTAAAAAGGACGCCAATATAGCGTCCTTTGCATTCACATTTTAGAAGTTATTACTTCTTGCTTGATAAGTTACCAAAGCGTTTAGTGAAGCGATCAACACGGCCGCCTGTATCAACGATACGTTGCTTACCAGTGTAGAATGGGTGACATTTGTCACATACGTCTAGGTGAAGAGAATCTTTCGCCATAGATGATTTAAAAGTGAACGCGTTGCCGCAAGAGCAAGTTGCGCTTACTTCTTTGTATTCTGGGTGGATTCCAGCTTTCATAGGATAACCTCAATATTAGGCCGTGTCGCCATCCGAGTCTTTGCCGGACACCACACGTAGAGTTAAATTGCGTAACCCAAGGTTGTCATTTTGGTAAACAGACCTTGAGGCGCGCTATACTAATGAAAAGTGTCGGATGGATCAACTTCTTTTGCTGTTATTTTCACCATATTAACGGCTCGAAATTAGGAAACTCATCGTTTAGACTATCTATTCATTTATTATTCCGAAATCTTTCTTTATGCGCCCGAATATTGCACGTGTTGCGTTACCTGTTCCACTTGATAAGCAATTTGATTATATCGTTCCAAGCCATTGCTTTCCCGTGGTTGGAGGGCGTGTTTCCGTTCCTTTTGGGCGGCAAACATTGGTTGGTATTGTTGTCGAGTTTGTTGCTGAATCGGAATTAGCGTTAGAGCAACTCAAGCCGATTAAAACCGTGATCGACAACGAACCCTTGTGGCGTGATCAACTCTACTCCTTAATTAATTGGTGTAGCCAGTTCTACCATTATCCGCTCGGTGATACCTTTGCGATCGCGATGCCAGCGGCGTTAAGAAAAGGAAAATCCGCTTCTGTCGCCCCAATGATTGAATGGTCGTTAACCGAGTCGGGGCGCAACAAACTGATGCAGGGGCTTGGTCGAGCAGTGAAGCAAGCCAGAGTGCTTTCTATGTTGCAATCGGGTCCAGTTGTGCAGGATCTTTTCATTGAGGAAGAGATAAACCGCACGTTCTTGACTTCATTAGAAGATAAAGGTTGGATTGAACAGCACAGCAAGATGCCGTTGCGTGGTCAATGGGCAACAGAGTTTGAGAACCAAACCGATAAACCCGATCTCAATCAAGAGCAAGTTGTCGCGATTGCGACAGTAAACAGTTTTTCATCTTTTGCTTGTGCGCTGATCGATGGGGTGACCGGATCAGGAAAGACCGAAGTATATTTAAATCTGATTACGCCGGTACTCGAACGTGGGGAGCAAGCTTTAGTATTAGTGCCAGAAATTGGGTTAACGCCACAGACCATTAACCGTTTTAAGCGCCGCTTTAATGTACCGATAGAAGTCATTCACTCTGGATTGAATGATACCGAACGATTAAATGCATGGTTAGCGGCGCGAGATGGCCATGCTGGCATTGTTATAGGTACTCGCTCGGCTCTATTTGCACCATTTCGCCAGCTCGGCATTATTATTGTGGATGAAGAGCATGACACGTCATATAAACAGCAGGATTCATTGCGTTATCATGCTCGTGATGTGGCAGTGATGCGTGCACACCTTGAAGATATTCCGATTGTGCTTGGATCTGCAACGCCCGCGTTAGAGACCTTACATAACGCAAATAACGGAAAGTATCACCACCTGAAGTTGACTCAAAGAGCAGGGCTGGCGGTTCCAACCACGAATCGAGTCCTAGATATTAAGGGGCTTTATTTAGAAGGTGGGTTGTCGGCACCATTAATGGCAGAGATGAGACGTCACTTAAGTGCAGGAAACCAAGTGCTCCTGTTTCTCAATCGTCGAGGCTTTTCCCCTGCATTAATGTGTCACGAATGTGGATGGATCTCTGAATGTAAACGATGTGATGCTTATTACACTTATCATCAGTTTAGTAATGAGCTTAGGTGTCATCATTGTGGGTCACAGCGCCCAGTTTCTCGGCAGTGTCAAGATTGTGGTTCCACCAATATGGTGACGGTTGGCGTAGGGACAGAGCAATTAGAAAAACAACTTGAAAGCTTGTTTCCTGAATATAAAACCCTGCGCATCGACCGCGATAGTACTCGGAGAAAAGGGAGCTTAGAAAGCGCATTATCTTCAATTCACAGTGGCGAGTATAATATTCTGATCGGCACGCAAATGTTGGCGAAAGGGCATCACTTTCCAGATGTGACACTTGTGGCTTTACTTGATGTCGATAGTGCACTCTTTAGTAGCGATTTTCGTTCTCCAGAGCGTTTAGCTCAACTATTTATTCAAGTCGCGGGACGCGCTGGACGAGCCAGTAAACCAGGCGAGGTTATCTTACAAACTCACCACCCAGATAACCCTTTGTTGCGCTCTCTCGTTGATCAAGACTATCAACATTTTGCACAATCAGCGTTAAATGATCGAAAAATGGCATGGCAACCACCGTTTACGTTTTTGACGTTAATTCGCGCTGAGTCGAATAATTCGACTAATGTTGAAGATTTTTTGCGTCAAGTTCGGCAAACCTTAGAAGTTCATCCGCTGTTTGATGACTCATGCATGGTATTAGGACCAATTCCAGCTCCTCTCGCAAAAAGAGCGGGGAAGTATCGTTGGCATCTTTTACTACAAACTCACGCAAGATCGAAAATGCAGCGTCTATTAGCCAGTGCAAAACCTGCTATTCAATTGTTACCACTTGCGCCAAAAGTTAAATGGTCTTTAGATATAGAACCACTAGATATGTCGTAAGGTCGTGAGATTAGAACGAGCATTTAAGGTCAATATCGTCAGTTAAAGGTGATTAACATCACATTTTATAGGGTTTTGATGTTCACTATTTACTCTTTTTCGACTGGTAATACGCTTATTGATAAAACTAATGCTACTTGTCGTGAGCGAGTTCACGTTTATAATGCAAGTTTTGTTAATTAGACCGAAATTTTCTTTGGAGAAATGCTTACACTAAAGGAAGTACAATAGTTTTGTATTCTTTACAGAGAGTTGTTAAGGCATCTCGGTGAACTGAGAGGGTAAATTAGTATGGCGACAATGAAAGATGTTGCTCAATTAGCTGGAGTATCGACTGCTACGGTATCTCGTGCGCTAATGAATCCAGAGAAAGTATCACCGACCACTCGGCAGAGAGTGGAAGAGGCGGTATTAGAGTCGGGTTACTCGCCAAACTCTTTAGCGAGAAGCCTACGTCGAAATGAATCCAAAACCATTGTGGCTATTGTCCCGGACATTTGTGACCCTTATTTCTCTGAAATTATTCGAGGGATAGAGGACGCTGCTATCGAGAATGGGTATTTGGTATTGTTGGGAGATAGCTGTCAGCAAAAACGACGAGAGAGCTCTTTTGTCAATTTAGTTTTTACCAAACAAGCGGATGGCATGTTGTTGCTAGGGACCGATCTTCCTTTTGATGTGAGTAAATCTGAACAAAAAAACCTGCCGCCGATGGTGATGGCCTGTGAATATGCTCCAGAGCTCGAGCTTCCTACTGTGCATATTGATAATTTAACCTCAGCCTTTGAAGTGGTTAATTACCTAGGACAAATGGGACACAAGAAAATAGCTGAGTTATCAGGGCCAGAAACCGCCGCATTGTGTCAGTTTAGGCATCAGGGCTACCTCCAAGCCTTACGTCGTGCCAATGTCACTATGAACCCTTCCTATCATTTATTCAGTGATTTTTCATTTGAAGGTGGAGTGGTAGCAGCAAAGCAATTGCTAAACCTACCTGTGCCTCCAACTGCGATTTTTTGCCACAACGATATGATGGCTATTGGCGTCATACAAGAAGCCAAGCGTATGGGGTTGAAAATCCCTCAGGATCTATCTGTCGTGGGTTTCGATGATATTAAGTTTGCACAGTATTGTGATCCTCCGTTAACCACGGTCGCGCAGCCTAAATACGAAATTGGACGCCAGGCCATGCTGATGATGTTGGAAGTATTACGTGGAAATGATGTAAGAGCTGGGTCTCGATTATTGGAAACAGAATTGATCATTCGTGAAAGTGTCGCGCCGCCGAGAGTTCCCTAATCACATTGCGTCAAGATTGTTGATCACGCATAGATATAACGAAGAAGTTAGGCTACCCTGTAAAGATACTTCATTATTATTTAGTTAAAAATCAATCGATCGTGGCCAATAAAGATTATGTAAAACGAGGTGGTGGACGCTCAAAGCAGTCTGCGACTAAAAAGAAGCCTAAATCCAAAGGCCTACCTATCCGAAGTGGTTTAACGGCTATTGTGGTTGTCTGTTTGTTTGGTTATGGTTTAACTTTCCTTAGCCAGTCTCCTGACCCTCAACCTACAGTGAAAATAGCACCAGCTCCTGTGGTGAAACCAAAGCCGAAACCAAAAGAAGAGAACCTACCTCCGCCACCGACTCAAACTTGGGAATATGAGCAATTATTGCCAAGTAATGAAATTGAGGTGACAGCAAGAGAGTTACAGGTGTCTGAAATACCCTACATCATGCAGTGTGGTGCGTATAAAACTGCTGCCCACGCTCAGGAGCGAAAAGCGAATATCGCCTTTCAAGGTATTCAAAGTACAGTGCGCCAGAAAGAAGGCAGCAGTTGGTTTCGAGTAGTGCTTGGTCCTTACAAGTTTAAACGAGATGCTGAGCGTGACAAACATAAGCTGCAACGAGCTAAAATTGAACCTTGTGCTATTTGGAAAGAAGCACAGAATTAATCAACTTGCCGATGCTCCTAATCATATTAGACGTTGTTTATCACCAAACAACGTCTAACTCCCTTAGCAAATCCCACTGAATACTTGAATTTCCCTCGAACGATCCTCATATACATTTTAATTAACTTTTAAATGAAATAAGAGGCATCTCGTGACTACCATTGTATCTGTACGACGAAATAACAAAGTCGTGATTGCTGGTGATGGGCAAGTTTCCCTTGGCAATACGGTGATGAAAGGCAACGCACGTAAAGTACGTCGTCTCTACAATAATCAAGTGCTGGCTGGTTTTGCTGGCGGTACTGCCGATGCCTTTACTTTGTTTGAGCGATTTGAAAGCAAATTGCAAATGCACCAAGGTCACTTAACCAAAGCAGCCGTTGAACTTGCCAAAGATTGGCGTAGTGATCGCGCGCTTCGACGGTTAGAAGCCATTTTAGCCGTTGCCGATGAAACGGCCTCGTTAATCATTACGGGCAATGGTGATGTGGTTGAGCCAGAAAATGATCTGATAGCGATAGGCTCTGGTGGTAATTTCGCACAAGCAGCGGCCACCGCATTGCTGGAAAATACAGAATTAGATGCACGAACGATTGCAGAGAAAGCGCTACTGATTGCTGGTGATATTTGTGTGTTTACCAATCATAACCATACTATTGAAGAACTCGACATTCCCGAAGAAAAATAACTCATGCCGATAGTGTGTTACATCAAGATTAAGGATATTAAGTATGTCTGAAATGACCCCACGTGAAATTGTTCACGAACTCAATCGCCACATTATTGGTCAAGACAAAGCAAAACGCTCGGTTGCCATCGCACTACGTAATCGCTGGCGTCGAATGCAACTTGATGATGCTTTACGAGCAGAAGTGTCACCAAAGAATATTCTGATGATCGGCCCAACAGGTGTTGGTAAAACCGAGATTGCTCGTCGCCTTGCAAAATTAGCTAATGCTCCATTTATCAAAGTAGAAGCGACTAAGTTTACTGAAGTAGGCTATGTTGGTAAGGAAGTTGAATCGATTATTCGCGATCTTACAGAAGTTGCTGTAAAAATGACGCATCAGCAAGCGATGGAGAAAGTTACATTCCGTGCCGAAGAGATGGCGGAAGAGCGAATTTTAGATGCCTTACTTCCTCCTCCACGTGATGGCTGGGAAGACGGCGAAGATAACTCAAAAACACGCCAAATCTTCCGTAAAAAATTACGTGAAGGAGATCTCGATGATAAAGAAATCGAAATCGATATTGCTGCGCCACAAATGGGCGTTGAAATTATGGCTCCTCCCGGCATGGAAGAGATGACGAATCAGCTTCAGGGTATGTTCCAAAACCTCGCCGGTGACACCAAGAAAAAGCGCAAAATGAAAGTGAAAGACGCGCAGAAAGCGATGGTTGAGGAAGAAGCCGCTAAATTAGTTAATCAAGAAGAGCTTAAAGAGCAAGCCATTTTTAATGTTGAGAATAATGGCATCGTTTTTATCGATGAATTTGATAAGATTTGTAAACGTGGTGAATCATCAGGCCCAGACGTTTCTCGTGAAGGAGTTCAGCGAGATCTACTTCCCTTGATTGAAGGAAGTAGTGTGTCGACTAAGCATGGGATGGTTAAAACGGATCATATCTTGTTTATTGCATCAGGTGCATTCCAAGTAGCAAAGCCATCAGATTTGATTCCTGAACTGCAAGGTCGTCTACCGATTCGAGTTGAACTTGAAGCTTTAACCAGTGATGACTTCAAGCGCATACTTACCGAGCCAAAAGCATCATTAACCGAGCAGTACATTGCGCTGATGAATACAGAAGAAGTGACGTTAGATTTCACTGATGACGGAATTAGCCAGATTGCAAACGCGGCTTGGCGTGTAAATGAAACCACCGAAAATATCGGTGCTCGTCGTCTGCATACAGTGTTAGAGCGCTTAATGGATGAGATTTCATTTGATGCGACTGAAAAGTCAGGGTCAACTTTTACTATCGATGAAGCTTATGTCAAAACGTGTTTAGGTGAATTGGTAGAGGATGAAGACCTAACTCGCTTTATTTTATAGTGTTTTCTAAACGAACAGTATTGTTGACCATTGATACTTTGTTTCTTATAAACGCTACCGTTTGATATATAAAATCAAGCCCGTCATCGACGGGCTTTATCATGGTCACCATTTCAGCGTATAATAACTCTCTTTGTCGCACTCACTGTTTGTACCATGAATCAATCAATTTCGATCTGGTTAGATGCCGCTCGGCCAAAAACCTTACCTTTGGCGTTAGTCTCGATTTTAACGGGAAGCACACTGGCATTCTCATTCGGCCAATTTTCTATTTGGGTAACATTACTTGCATTAGTGACCGCCATCCTATTGCAAATACTGTCCAACTTGGCCAATGACTACGGTGATTGTGTTAAGGGAACAGATAATGATGAACGGCTAGGGCCAATGCGTGCATTACAGTCAGGAGCTGTCAGTCTTGAGGCAATGCGTAAAGCCATTGTCATCAATGTGTTGCTGACGATGCTATCTGGATTAGTCCTTATTCTTTACGCTCTTGATTCTTGGGAGAGTATTTTCATCTTCATGAGCTTTGGTGTATTAGCTATGGTAGCGGCGGTTGCTTATACCATGGGCAGCAAACCTTATGGCTATGTTGGATTAGGCGACCTTTCAGTTTTCATTTTCTTTGGGTTATTGGGTGTCTATGGTACCTATTTCCTCCATACTGGGTCGGTCGATATGCGCTTATTGCTTCCTTCTATTGGATGTGGATTATTTGCGGTTGCGGTACTTAATGTGAATAACATGCGCGATATAGAGAATGATCAGCAATGTGGCAAACGTACTGTGGCGGTACGATTAGGGTCTAAACTTGCGAAGCAATACCATGTAGTCTTGCTGGTTAGTGCGTTAATCGCATTTAGTAGTTATCTGTTGCTGCAAAACGCTTCTTTGTGGATTAGCTTTCCGTTTGCGTTGAGCCTTGTTATTGTCACCAAACACGTCATTGCGATCAAACGAGCAAGCCACCCAATTCAGATTGCTCCTATGTTACCTGTAATTGTTAGATGCTCTGTGGTAACAAATCTTTTGTTCGTTGTGGTGGTAGTAGCTCAAACTCTTATCAGTTAATTGAATTTTGTGATTGCAATGACTTATTCAGTCTTTATACTCAAATGAGATTACCTTCGTTATGGGAACCGTTGCTATGGAATATAATACGTCTGCACTTTGTGACATGTACATTGATCAAGTTGATGTGGTTGAACCCATGTTCAGTAATTTTGGTGGACGCACTTCGTTCGCAGGCCAAATCACGACGATTAAGTGTTTTGAAGATAATGGCTTGATTCGAGAGGTTCTAGAACAAGATGGTGAAGGCCGAGTATTATTAATCGATGGTGGTGGTTCATTACGCCGTGCCTTGATTGACGCTGAGATTGCAACGCTTGCTGAAGATAATGAATGGGAAGGTATCGTCGTATATGGAAGTGTACGCGAAATTGATGATTTAGAAGAAGTAGGACTCGGCATTCAAGCCATGGCTCCAATTCCAGTGGGTGCATCGAGCCAAGGTATTGGTGAAGGTGATATCCCAGTTAACTTCGGTGGAGTGACATTTTTACCTGATGATTATCTCTATGCAGATAGCACCGGAATTATTATTTCTCCAGAAGCATTAAGTCCAGATGGATATGAAGATGACTTTGATGACGAGATAGTTGAATCAGAAGAATAATTCTCTTATCAATATGCGTATTCGAAAAAGCCGATAAATCAGTTTATCGGCTTTTATGTTTCAGCTTACTCGGGATTGTTTAACTTGAAGCCATAACACTTCTGTGTAGCTTTCGCGCATAGAAGTAACTCATAGCACCACTTAATGTTGTGCTTATCGCCATTCCTATGAATACCCCTTTAATGCCATATAACCAAGACCCAATCCAAGCCCCAGGAAGAGTAAAGAAAAACAAACGAATAAAGTTCCACCCAAAGGCTTTAACTGGCTGGCGCATTGCGTTTAGTGCTGACACCAGCATCATGACAATACCTTGAAAACCGTAGCTTATTGGCACGATGAGTAAGTAGTACCAAAGTAATTCGCGTACCTGTGGGTCTTGAGAAAATAAATGAGACAATGGCACGCTGAGTGGCACCATCATGATAAATATTAGCAATTGAAATAACACTGAAAATCGTATGCTGAGAAATAGAGCATCAAAGCTACGCTGAGTCTGTTGCGCCCCTAAGTTTTGAGCCATAAAAGGGGTTAAAGCAGAGGTGAGTGACATTAAGACAATCATAAGTAGAGATTCAACTCTCTGTGCTGCACCATAGGCTGCTACAGCTGCTGTGCCATGTTTCGATAGTAGCACCATGAGAATTGCGCCACACAGAGGATTCATTGCAATTGAAAATGCCGCTGGCGTTCCAATAGCTAAGATGTTTTTCCAATCTTGCAGTAAATATCTCCATTTGGGTTTACTGATCAGTTTGTCTCTAATAATTAAAATATAAAAAGAGCTGATAAGCGCACCACACCAACTCACGCCACTGGCAATTGCAGCACCTTGCATTCCAAGTTCAGGAAAAGGGCCATAACCAAAAATCAATAATGGATCGAGAATGCCATTGATGACGCCAGATATGATCATTATGATCGCCGGCGTTTTGGTATCGCCAGTGGCTCGAATAGCGCTATTTCCTGCCATCGGAATAACCAGAAGTGGAATCGCACAATACCATATCGACATATATTGATGAATAAGAGGAAGTAACTCATCATTTGCACCCAGCAAACGAAATAAAGGTTCGATAGTTGATAAGCCGAGGAAAGAGGTTAAAACAACGAGAGTCACGGCAAGGAGAAGTCCGTGCGATGTTAACATGGTGGCACTGCTTGTTTCCCCTTGTCCTAGTAATCTTCCAATCAATGCAGACAAACCGGTTCCGATTCCCATGGTGATGCAGTTGACAGCAAAGGTTACCGGAAAGGTATAACTCATTGCTGCAAGCGCTTCAGTGCCCAGCAGAGAAATGAAGAAGGTATCAACAAGATTAAATAATAGTATCGCTACAAGGCCAAACACCATCGGAATGGTCATTTGTCGAAGTACGAGATGGATAGGACTGGATAGCAGTCCGTGTTTATCTTGCATAGAAGGCATGAGTTAAGAATTTGTAAATAGAATACTGGATAGTTGAGTAATCTCCTAGAGGCTTAAACGCCAGATATAAAAAAGGCCAGCCGAAGCTGACCTTTAACATTGTATGTAGTAACTTAAGCTTTCGCTTTAGCTGCTGCTTTAGCAATGGCTGCAAACCCTTTTGCATCCAGAGCTGCACCGCCAACTAGAGCACCATCGATGTCTGGTTGTGCGAAGTAAGAATCAGCGTTTTCTGGCTTAACAGAACCACCGTATTGAATGATTAGTTGCTCAGCAACCGCTGGATCTTTTGCCGCGATAAGAGCACGGATAGAAGCATGAATGCGCTGTGCGTCTTCTGCTGTTGCCGCTTTACCTGTACCAATTGCCCAAATTGGTTCGTAAGCAATGATAGCGCCATTAAAAGCTTCAACACCACACTCGTCGATAACAGCATTAATTTGACGAGCACATACAGCTTCAGTTTCACCTGCTTCATTTTGAGCATCAGATTCACCGATACAGAAAACAGGCACCAAACCATTTTCTTTTAAGAATGCGAATTTCTTCGCGACAAACTGGTCTGACTCTGCGTGATATTCACGGCGCTCCGAATGACCGATAATGATGTGAGTCGCACCGAAGTCTTTTAGCATTTCTGGAGATACGTCACCAGTGAATGCGCCACTGTTTTTAAGGTCAGTATTTTGTGCGCCAAGAATGATTTTGTTTCCGCCTTCGCTGATTAAACGTTCAGCTAGGTCAACATAAAGAGCTGGGGGCGCAACAGCAACATCAACACCAGAAACACCTTCAAGCTCAGTGTTTAAGCCGTTTAGAAGGTCGGTTACCATTGATTTGCTACCATTTAGTTTCCAGTTACCCATAACTACAGGACGACGCATAGGAAAATCTCCAAAATTTAAGTTTATAAAAAAGAATTAAATCTGTGACAGAATATAGCAGATAAAAAGGCGTAATTCATGATTCTGGACACGTGTTTACTGGAATCTTACAAATTTTTTCAAAGGTAAAAATAAATCGAATCACATAAAATAATTGATACTTTGGTTATGAATTATTAAACCATCGTTTTATATTTGTCGATATAAAAGAGCAGTGGAAATATAGAAGGGAATTTGAATTCATCCGTATTAAATATTAATAATACGGATGAGTGAGAGAGGGACGTACTATGAAATTAGCGAGAGAATTGAAGAATTTTTGCTGTTGGTAGCTCTTCTTGATTAATTGAGCATTCAAGTGAATCTTGGAAACGAACAACTTGTTTAGTGAGTTCTTTCATTAAGCGAACATTAGCATGGTTTGGATTGCTACTTGTCTCAATGATTCTATCGATATGGCTTTGCAGTGCCCATAAGCGATCTTGCATATCCTCAGAAGAGGCAAGAATCGTTTCTTCACAGATTTCTTGTTTTAAGATTGTAAATGCTTGTGGATTTCCTTGCGCCAATTCGACCAATTCATCGAAAGGGGGAAGTGGTTGTACATGTGCAGTATTACTCATTGTTCACCTCATCATCACATCAGTTACATCTAAGCTGTTACCTAGAACACTAAACTAGAGGCGGTGAAAAAAAAAGCAAATCGAAGAGGGATTAATTGCATTCTTGTTATTGAGACGGTTTCTCATGGGGTGTAACAATGTAGCTACACCGACGTTGACCCGAAATAATATGCTCTTCTCGTTCGATGCTGGCATCGTCTTTAAGTAACAGTTTGAAAACACTCAATTCTGATTGGCAAAAAGATTGACAATGCGTTGCAGCACGACAAATAGGGCAGTGATTTTCAATAAATCGATAACCAAACTCTGTCGTTTCTATTTCAACCATGTAACCTTCGTTTTCTCGCAGTTTTGCAAGGACAGATAGTTTTTCTTCAAGAGAATCTGTATTGACGAGCGCTTTCTGGTAGTTTTTTAATGTTTGAGTTTCACGTTGTTGGACGACTTTTTGTAACCCATCTTGACCAAATAGGTTACCAACAGCTTCAATCATTTGAATCGATAGCTCACCATGACGATCACTAAATTGTTCGTTACCTTTGTCGGTAAGTGCCCAGTTACGTGATGGACGACCTACTTTTACCTTTATATCGAACGTTTCTAGAATCCCATCTTTCTCTAAGCTTTGGAGATGCTGACGAGCACCCATGGTTGTCATCCCAAATTGCTCAGCAATCTGTTTTGCAGAGACAGCACCGTCGCGCTTGATGGTATGTAGAATTTTTTCAGCAGTTTTCATGTCATCCCTTATTAACTGAGTTTTCATTATCGTAACTCTGATTAATAAAGTAAATAGTTGACTATTTTCGTGTGCTTTTAATTCTTCCAATTTTATTCAGGTAAGCAATTTATCCCAAAAAGAAAAATTTCATCAAAATGATCACATTTTTTGAGTTTTCCCCCTTGGTATATTCACTTTTCTCCCCAACATATGAAGCACGAGCTACTTTGTAGTTTTTTATCTAACTAAAACTGAAAATTAATCAGGAGAGACGACCGATGAATATTCGTCCATTACATGACAGAGTTATTGTTGAGCGCCAAGAAGCTGAGTCTAAGTCGGCTGGTGGTATTGTTTTAACAGGTTCAGCGGCAGAAAAATCGACTCGCGGTAAGATTATCGCAGTTGGTAAAGGACGTATTTTAGAAAACGGTAGTATTCTACCTCTAGACGTTAAAATTGGCGATTCGGTGATCTTTGCCGAAGGCTATGGTACTAAATCAGAAAAAATCGATGGCAAAGAAGTCCTGATTCTTTCTGAGAGCGATATATTGGCAATTGTCGATTAATTTTTTGCTCTTACTTCAACAACTAAAACATGATAACCGAATTGAGAAAAGGAAATAACGATGGCAGCTAAAGATGTAAAATTTGGCAACGATGCACGTGTGAAAATGCTAGAAGGCGTGAACGTATTAGCGAACGCTGTAAAAGTTACTTTGGGACCAAAAGGACGTAATGTTGTTCTTGATAAATCATTTGGCTCACCTTCTATTACTAAAGATGGTGTTTCTGTTGCCCGTGAAATTGAATTGGAAGATAAATTCCAAAACATGGGCGCTCAAATGGTTAAAGAAGTTGCGTCTCAAGCAAATGATGCGGCAGGTGATGGTACGACAACAGCGACTGTTTTAGCTCAATCTATTATTACTGAAGGTCTTAAAGCGGTTGCAGCTGGCATGAACCCAATGGATCTTAAGCGCGGTATCGATCAAGCAATTATTGCTGCTGTTGAAGAATTGAAAACACTATCTGTCCCTTGTGCTGATACCAAAGCTATTGCTCAAGTTGGTACTATTTCTGCGAACTCAGATAGCAGTGTTGGTAACATCATTGCTGAAGCAATGGAAAAAGTTGGCCGTGATGGTGTTATTACCGTTGAAGAAGGTCAAGCATTACAAGACGAGTTAGCTGTTGTTGAAGGTATGCAGTTCGACCGTGGTTATTTGTCACCATATTTCATTAATAACCAAGAAGCGGGTTCTGTAGATTTAGATAATCCATTTATCTTGTTGGTTGATAAGAAAGTATCAAACATTCGTGAACTTCTTGGCTGTCTAGAAGCCGTTGCAAAAGCTTCTCGTCCTCTATTGATTATTGCTGAAGATGTTGAAGGTGAAGCACTCGCGACACTTGTTGTAAACAACATGCGGGGTATTGTGAAAGTTGCTGCTGTTAAAGCGCCTGGTTTCGGTGACCGTCGTAAAGCGATGCTACAAGATATCGCTATCCTGACTGGCGGTACTGTTATTTCTGAAGAGATCGGGCTAGAACTTGAAAAAGCTGCTCTAGAAGATCTTGGTCAAGCTAAACGCGTGTCAATCACCAAAGAAAATACAACCATTATCGATGGTTCAGGTGAAGAGGCTTCTATTCAAGGGCGTGTTGTACAAATTCGTCAACAAATAGAAGAAGCGACATCTGATTACGATAAAGAGAAACTTCAAGAGCGCGTAGCTAAACTTGCTGGCGGTGTAGCGGTAATTAAAGTTGGCGCGGCGACTGAAGTTGAAATGAAAGAGAAGAAAGATCGCGTAGAAGATGCGCTACACGCGACTCGCGCTGCGGTAGAAGAAGGTGTGGTTGCCGGTGGTGGTGTTGCTCTAGTTCGAGCTGCCTCTAAAGTTGCTGGTCTTAAAGGCGCAAATGAAGAGCAGAATGTTGGTATTCGCGTTGCCCTTCGTGCTATGGAAGCACCTTTACGTCAAATCGTGTCTAACTCAGGTGATGAAGAGTCTGTTGTTGCAAATAACGTTAAAGCGGGTGAAGGTAGCTACGGCTATAACGCTGCGACTGGCGAATACGGCAATATGATTGATATGGGAATCTTGGATCCAACTAAAGTAACACGTAGTGCGCTTCAGTTTGCAGCATCTGTTGCTGGTCTTATGATTACTACTGAAGCAATGATCACTGATATTCCTCAATCTGATAACGCTCCAGCAATGCCTGATATGGGCGGAATGGGTGGAATGGGTGGTATGGGCGGAATGATGTAATTCCGGAATTACTTTCCTTTTTACCAAACCTATCTTAATAAAAACGAGGCTTATATTTAGCCTCGTTTTTTATTCCCACCGTTAAACCCAATTCTTACTCTAGATTAGACTCATCTAATGTAAATTTGTGGCACATATCTGATTTTTAAAAGATTTTATTTAAGTTTCCCTAAATTTCGGCGATATAAGTGGTCAAGGTAAGCTCCAAGTGGCTCAATATGGTACCTTTTTGTGACAGCAGTAAGTCAATTTAGTAAATTATTAATAAGAATATGTTAGCGACTACGCTTGCCGATTATGACCTATAATCAAGCAACCTATGTTTGTTATCTATTATTGTGAGATTACTCAGCTAGAGTGTGGCTAGAAATGGCTGTATATAAATATATAATAAAATCTTATGGTTACCTCTAGTTTGAATTGATAGTAATTGGCAATTTAATCACATGATCATAATGACAGTTGTACCTAAACAAGCTTAATTGTAACTCTAAATCTCAATGAATTAGGTTTTTTCAGTGAGGGAGATAAAAATGCGAAAATCAGGACCATTTTCGTGGATAGCGAGACATCTTGAATTAAAAATACTGGTGTCGATCATCATTGTTTCAGTTATCTTTATCCCAGTAGCAAGTACTATTGCTTATCGTCACGCCTTTCAAACAGCTCAAGAAGATGCGCATTTTCGGGTGACACAATTTTTATCTGTTATCGAAAGTAATGCTTCGGTAGCAGCCTATATGAGTGATTTTTCTTTAGCGACGGAAATCGTAAATGGACTTGGAACGATTTCAGAAATTAATGGCGTCATTTTTACGCTTTCGTCTGGCGTAAAGTTAACTAACGGGGATGTTCGATATAACAGCGGATCGGATATACACGTTAAGCTTCGGACGACCTTTGAAACGCCTAAAGAGGTGGGTTCTTTAGATATTTTCATTAACCAAGAATTCATCAACAGCCAAGCAAAAGAGAAAGGGCTGTTTTTGGTTCAATGGCAAATTATTCTAATTGTTACGGTCTCAATTTGCTTTATGGTGTTATTTAGAATGGTGGTTTCACGGCCCATCCATCGTTTGGTTGCGCAACTTGCAGAAGTTGAGATTGAGTCGGGAGAAGTAAAACCCGTCGAGGTGACGTCGAATGATGAAATCGGTTTTCTCGCTGAAAATATGAATGTGATGCTGAAAAAAGTTCAGGATTCATTTTCTTTAGATTCAGAAAAAAATGCCAAAATTGCTCATTTAGAAAAACAATTTAGGATGATTTTTGAGTACTCCCACGCAGGGATTGCGCTAATTAATGCGCAGAACAAAGTTCTCCTTTCCAATCCCGCTTTTGAAGCTGTTTTTAAACATAACTCGGAAAAGTTATCTCAAAGTTACTATTACGCTTCTGATCTCATTGATGAAAAGGCTGAGATGGAAGAAGTTATTCAAAGTGTTCGAGATCAAGAAACGAATATATTCAGAGACTTTAGAGTAAAAGGGCATGAAGATGTGTGGGTTCGTGCGATTTTTTCTTTGATTGAAGATAAAAGTAGCGAGTCTGGTAAATTTGTGGAAATGGTGGTGTACGATATATCCGATCGTGCCAAAATCGAACGTCATTTCGAGTATAACGCGACGCATGATTCTCTTACTGGCTTACTTAATCGCCGTGGCGGAGAGCTTAAATTTGCGAAACAGTTGGAATATGCCAAGGAGAGTAATAGCGCCTTTGTCATGCTTCTTCTGGATCTCAATGACTTCAAGCTGGTCAATGATAAACATGGTCATGAAGCTGGGGATATCGTACTCAAAGAAATTGCTTCTCGATTACGGAGTGTTCTACGAGCTGATGATCTCGTGGTTCGTTGGGGCGGAGATGAATTCGTTATCTCTATGATTTTAGATAATTTAGAGCGCGTGAATTTTATTCTTGAAGAAATTCATGCGTCGTTTGCATTAGAGATCGAAATCAGTTCAACGATTACTGCTCGTGTCGGAGCAAGTATTGGGGTGAGCACGTCAGTTACTAAAGGGTATGATCTTAGAGCGTTACTTGAATCCGCTGATGATATTATGTATGAAGTGAAGCGTAACGGTAACGTGAACTATCAAATCCACGAAGCTGACAAGTTAGATAATGTTGTTCATCTTCCTTAAACTTTCGTCTGTTTCTTATATCAATTTTGGTTTATTACACTAAAAGGAAATCTAGTGTCTGCTCTGCAATGGAATTTCTCATATCAAGGATCTGGGTTACAAATATCTGAATGGAACCTTGAACCTACCCAGCATTGGGGTGTTTTTGTTACTCGCTCAGAAACTGCTCAATCTCTCTCTCAGCTCTTTGTTGATAGCATTAAAAATCCCGGTGATAAGCTTGAATTACCTCCATCAGTAGCGGTGGTATCATTGCATCTACAGCAAGCACTATTGGAAGATGAACTTGCAAACGATGATACTGATTTTTTAGATCGAATTGACTACGGGTCAACCGTTTCTGAATTGCTCGAAGCGTTGTGTGCCTCGAAGCAGCAGTCTGAAGACCTTATGTTGAAGATGGACCTGTTTTCGCTTGCTCAACGAGGGTTTCGCCAATTATCCACGGGAGAAACCCGACGGTTAATGTTAGCCAGAGCACTGGCAATGAACCCTGAAATGTTAATTTTGGATGATCCATATGTGGGTATGGATACTGAGCATCGATTATGGCTAACTGACTTGTTAGAAGAACTATCTCGTACACTTCAACTGATAGTGATTACTTCTCGTGAAGATGAGTTACCAAGTTTCATTACTCACGTGGCTTTATTTGACGAGAATAAATTGACCAATACTATGACGATCTCAGAGTGGAATCAGCATCCGGTGATTCAACAATTGGCAGCATTATCTGAGAGTAAAAGTGATCAGCTCGTTGATTTGATTCAACAACACCAACATGCCAATAATTACCCTGACCCTAGGGTTGAGATGAATCAGGTTAAAGTTGAATATACAGATGGACTCATTTTTAAAGATTTAGATTGGCGTATTGAAGCTGGGCAGCACTGGCAAGTACGAGGTCCAAATGGCTGTGGAAAAAGTACATTACTTGGTTTAATTTTGGGCGATCATCCTCAATGCTATTGCAATGATATTAGCGTTCTTGGTATGAAACGTGGTTCCGGTGAAACCATTTGGGATATAAAAAAACATATTGGCATTGTTTCTTCATCGCTTCATTTACAATATCGCGTCAATTGCCAAGCGCTTGATGTTCTGCTTTCCGGCTTTTATGACTCAATTGGTCTTTACTCTCAACCGTCAACTAAAGAAATTCAATTGGCTCAGATGTGGCTACAAGCGTTTGAAATGAGCCAGTATGCTAAGGTCAGTTTTAAGTCCTTGGATTATGGTCAGCAGCGCTTGTTACTTATTGCTAGAGCACTGATTAAACAACCCGCATTACTGATTCTAGATGAGCCATATCAAGGCTTAGATTATTTAAATCGTAAACTGGTTTTTCACACCCTTGAACGTATCGCTGAACTTAATATTACACAGTTGCTTTATGTCACTCATTATCAAGAAGATGCCATTGAGGCGATTAATAATTATGTCGATTTTTATCCGTTGGAAGAAGGAGGCTTCCAAGCTGTCGCTTCCCACAACGGATAAGATTTACTCTAAGTGTAAATCGATGGGCGTTTTACTGGAGCGCCCACTTACTTCTCTCGTGAGCCTTGGAACCAAGTAACCTGACAACTGTGGGATGATTTGTCGCATGAGATCGCGTGCCACGTCGTCGGGTACATAAAAGTGTGCTGCGCCTTGTACTTTATCTAATAGGTGTAGGTAATAGGGCAAAACCCCGATACTAAAAAGTCGCTCACTGAGCTTTACTAGCACATCAGCCGAATCATTTATCCCTTTTAGCAGTACTCCTTGGTTCAGTAAGGTCACATTCACTTGCCTGAGTTTTGCCATTGCTTGTGCTAATGTAGTATCGATCTCATTCGGGTGATTTATGTGAGTGATAAGTACGACATTTAAGGTTGTGTGAGCAAGTATGTCACACAAGTGGCTTGTTATACGGTCAGGTATAACAACCGGTAAACGGGTATGAACTCGAAGCGTTTTAATGTGTGATAATTTTTCTATTTCATTAATGAGCCACTCCAATTCATGATCTTTGGCCATTAATGGATCGCCACCAGACAAGATGACTTCATTGATTTCAGGATGCAGTGCAATGTAATCGAGGTTTTCTTGCCAAACGACTTTACCGCCTTGGTTGTCTTGATAAGGAAAATGTCTGCGGAAGCAATAGCGACAGTTAATGGCACAGCCCCCTTTTACTATTAGCAGTACTCGATTTTTATATTTGTGTAATAGCCCAGGTTGAGCATTATTTTGCTCTTCTAATGGATCATGGGTATAACCTGGGTGTTGTTCAAATTCCTCTTCTAATGGTAATACTTGACGCAGCAATGGGTCATTTGGGTTCCCTTTTTCCATACGATCAACAAAACTCATCGGGACTCGCTGAGCAAATAATGAACGTGCTGCATTCCCTTTTTCGAAGGAGGTTGAATCGATATTCAAGTAATTGAGCAACTTTTGCGGATCTGAGATCGCATTCGTTAGTTGTTTGAGCCAGTTTTGCTCAACAGAATCGGTTTTTCGGGGTATTATAGTCGACATTAATGTGAACTCGAAGAATGGTAAGAGGAAAAAATGGCTACTGTTAGCACGAATGAATTCAAAGGCGGTCTTAAGATTATGCTTGATAATGAGCCTTGTGTCATTCTCGAAAACGAGTATGTGAAACCAGGTAAAGGTCAGGCGTTTAACCGCGTGAAGATCCGTAAGCTTCTCTCAGGCAAAGTGTTGGAAAAAACATTTAAATCGGGCGAATCTTTTGAAGTGGCGGATGTTGTTGATATCGATCTCGATTATCTTTACAACGATGGTGAGTTTTATCACTTTATGAACAACGAAACATTTGAACAGATTGCCGCAGAAGTCAATGCGGTTGGTGATAATGTAAAATGGTTGGTAGAGAATAACACTTGTACGATTACTTTATGGAATGGCAGTCCAATTACAGTAACGCCACCAAATTTTGTAGAACTTGAAGTGACTGAAACTGATCCAGGTTTGAAGGGTGATACTCAAGGTACGGGTGGAAAACCTGCAACTTTAACTACTGGTGCAGTGGTTCGAGTTCCTCTATTTATTCAGATTGGTGAAGTGGTTAAAGTAGATACTCGCTCAGGAGAATATGTCAGCCGAGTAAAATAAATAAACATTTATCCGATTTCTATATGATCAGACGAGCCTTAAGTGCTCGTCTTTTTTGTATTTAATACACATCATTCGCATTATCAAAATTTAATATAAATATCAATCATAGAAGCCAATGAATTATTATTGTCTTCTTATACGTGAGGCTGGTCACGGTATGTTGGGTATTTATCTTTGGTGTTTTTGCGATCTGCTTCTGATTTTTATTGTTTTAAGTCAAATAACAGCTAAAGAATTTCCTCATTTCTTAAGATAACGAGGACAAAATTTATTAAATTAGACTACGCTTATATCATCGTTTAGTTACCTTGGCTAAGTGAGTAGTTATCCAATGTAATGGATCTCATTCATCTATGATTTGCCTATTTCTTCCGTGGAGCTGTTAGGAACATGAATACATTTAAAGTAAAAATTGCGACAACGATAGGATCGATAATTGCCGCTATCGTCGTAGTTTTAATGACGATTGGCTATATTTCTTTTCAAAATGAGAGTGTTCATCTTAATAAGACCGTTCTCGTAGAAAAAAATGCAACAATAGAGTCCGAGCTAACGCAAAAAGTGAATGGTTATAAAAGCGTACTTGCTGCGGTAGAAGCGAATTCGAGTGATATTAGTGAGAGTGGCTTATCTGATAAAGCCAAGATTCAGTTGGAGATGGTTTACCGTACACAGTCGCAATTTATTGAAGGTGCCTACCTGATTGATGTCGCGGGTGGCATTTACAACGTAAAAGGCGAAAAACTGGGCTTTAATGTGAAAGAGTTGAGCCGTAATTATTACAATGCGGTTTTCAGAGACGGTAAAACGTTCTTCTTTTCAGATCCCTTTGTGTCTGCGGTAACAAAAAAAGAAATTGTGGTGATGGCTTATAAATTAGATAGCTCTGTTGCTGTTATCACGTCTGTGTATCTCGATTCATTACTTGAAAGTTTAGGCGAGCGTAAAGATATCTTTATGTATACCGAAAACGGAACAATTATTGTCGCGCCTTATGCTGAATTGGTTGGGAAAGACATTAATGCTGAGCGACCACTATACAAAGGCTTTAGTGATTCTAATCCAGAGCTGCATTATACCGCTGATGTGAGAGGAACTGCGACAGACTTTACTGCATTTTGGACACATCTAGACGTTGCAGGATGGCAATTTGTTTCCTTTGTCAACGATGATGAGATTGGAGAGGCAGCGCATAATCAGCTTGTAACGTCTGCATTAGTTGGTGCATTTTGTTTGCTCCTTGCAATTGGTATTTTGTTTATTACTTTAGAAAAAATGGTACTAAAACCCGTTGGTGGTACACCGGATGATATCGCAGAGTTAATGGAGAAAATGGCATCAGGAGACTTTACGCAAGCACTTGAGTCTACTGATAAAGATTCGGGTATATATCGCTCTTTAGTTAAGTTGTCGGGTGAGCTAACGCAATTGATTAAAAACTCTCACGGCATTTCTTCAAGTGTGGCAGCAGCATCAACTGAACTTAATGTTGTGATGAACACGACGAAAGGAAATGCGCAACAAGAGCTCGCTCATATGGAGCAAATTTCGACCGCGATTAATGAACTATCATCGACTTCTCAGGAAGTGAGTGATAAGGCAATAAGAGCCGAGCAAGAAGCAAAATCTGCGACGAAAAGTGTGGATGAAGGTAAGCAAACGTTGGAGAAAAACATCTGCTTAACTGACAATATTAATGTCTCTGTAAGTGAGAGTGCAGATATTGTTAACGAACTTCGTGAATTTGCTCTTGAGATTGGCTCCGTTACCGAAGTTATTCAGACGATTTCAGAGCAAACAAACCTGTTGGCGCTCAACGCAGCAATTGAAGCAGCACGAGCCGGTGAACAAGGGCGAGGTTTTGCGGTTGTAGCAGACGAAGTGCGAAACTTGGCTTCAAAAACTCAAAAATCGACAGTGGATATTCAAGACATCATTGAAAAGCTGCAGACGCAATCGAAAAAAGCTCAGGACAATATGATGCATAATGTTGACTTAATTGATCAGTCTGTTCAATTAGTTGACAACGTGAAGGCGTCTTTTGAAGATATTCAATCTGCGGTTGAATCTATTTCAGAAATCAACAGTTTGGTAGCGACTTCTTCTCAAGAGCAATTTCATGTGACAGAAGAGATTTCTCAAGTCACAACTGAAACATACGATTTAGTGCATCAAAATGTATCGGGAATCGATGATACCTTACAAGCATCTTCGGAGTTATCTGAATTAGCTGAAACACAAAAACGCGAGTTGGATGTGTTTAAAACAGCATAGTATGTCGAACTAGTATTGAGTTCTGAATACTAAATATGGCACGCAATAAAAATCCCCCAAAGTCTGGGGGATTTTTTTATGCTTTAAATCAGTGTTGATTTACACCATAAAAACAAACACAACGGAAAGTGCACTAATAAACCCCGCGATTGCGTAGCAGGCTATTTTACCGACAACACCAGTGTGGAATTTTAGATCGTGCATGGCATGATGAACACGGTGCATTGCATGCCACATTGGTAAAGCCAGTGTAGCAATGACAAATAATGCACCAATAAAGCTGGTTGCAAAGTTAGCAACACGTTCATAGCTGAGCGCCTCAGCATCAATCATGCCGAGAGGAACTAAAACGCCAATAATTAGAATAGTGATGGGTGAGATCATGGCGAACCAAGTACCACCAGCGCCAAAGAGTCCCCACCATACTGGTTCATCGGATCTTTTAGGATTGGTATTAATCACAATAGGCTCCTTATACAATGATTAGGATGATGAGAGAAATAAAGGCGACAGCAGCCCATTGAGCTGCGACGATCACTTTCTTATCGAGTAACTTGCCTTTTAATTTCATTGGGACGACTTGTGGCATCATTCCAAAAAATGTATGGGCATGAAGCAAACTTCCCAATAGGGCAACGATGTTAATCGCAATCACAATTGGATTTGCCATAAAGCCCAACCAACTTTGCCAAGCTTCTGGCCCCTTGACTAAGCAACCTAAACCAAAGGTTAGGAATATCGTAAATAGGATCAACGGCAAAACTGTGGCTTCGCGTAACATATAAAAACGATAAAAGGGATGGGCTTGCCACCAGGTTCGTTTCATTTCTCTTACATAGGGTTTGCGATTACTCATTGTTCTGCCTCCCCTTGTTTAAACATCGCAATAATAAAGTCGGTCGATGACTCTATTTTTCCTTGGTTCACCGCGCCTGCTGGATCCACGTTTTTCGGGCATACTTCAGAGCAGTATCCAACAAAAGTACAACCCCAAACGCCATTTTCACCATTGATTAGAGCCATACGTTCGGCTTTGCCGTTATCACGGCTATCGAGGTTGTAGCGACGAGCTAGGGTTAGTGCCGCTGGTCCAATAAATTCAGGGTTTAAACCAAATTGAGGGCAGGCGGCATAACAGAGTCCACAATTAATACATCCAGCAAACTGTTTGTATTTTTCTAGCTGAGCTGGAGTTTGATTATTGGGACCGTCTTCTGGAGTTCTATCATTTCCTAAAATATAGGGTTTGATCGCTTCAAGACGCTCGATAAAAGGTGTCATATCGACGATAAGATCCTTTTCTATCGGGAAATTTGCTAGTGGCTCTACTTTTACGCCATCAGGGTAATCTCGGAGAAAAGTCTTACACGCGAGTTTAGGGACACCATTGACCATCATGCCGCAGGAGCCACAAATCGCCATACGACAAGACCAACGATAAGAGAGGTCTTTATCGAGATAATCTTTGATGTAGCTAATCGCATCAAGAAGCGACATGGTATCGTCAAACGGAACTTCAAAAGATTGCAGATAAGGCTGTGAATCCTTTTCTGGGTCATAGCGGAGAATATCAACTTTTTGCATACGTTGTGATGACATTATTTATTCTCCTCTGCTTGGCTTGTATTTTCTGCGGCAGCAGCTTTATCAGCGGCTTCACCGTAAAGACGAGCTTTGGGTTGCGACTTAGTGATAGTGACATCGCTGTAGTCGATGATCGGAGCGCTATCTTCTTGATAGAAAGCCAGAGAGTGTTTTAAGAAATTAACATCATCACGTTCTGTACACCCTTCATCGAGTCGTTGGTGAGCACCTCGGGATTCTTTTCGCAATATTGCCGAACGAGCCATCGCTTCAGCGACCTCTAGTCCGTAACCGACTTCAATGGCATAAAATAGGTCGGTATTAAACACTTTGCCTTTATCTTTGATACTGATGTTTTTATAACGTTGTTTTAATTCCGTTATCTTGTCGATGGTCTGTTGCATCAGATCTTCTTGACGATAGATCCCACAACCCGCTTCCATGGAATGCCCCATTTCAGTACGAATCTCTGCCCAGTTTTCATCACCTTCTTGAGCAAGTAGGTTATTGATACGCGTTTCTACTTGAGCCATTTGAGCTTCAATTGCTTGTTGATCCCAACCAGCAAATTCTTCAGCTCTTTGTACTGCTGTTTCACCGGCAACTCGACCAAATACGACAAATTCCGCCAAAGAGTTAGACCCTAAACGGTTTGCTCCATGAAGACCGACAGACGCACATTCACCCACTGCAAATAACCCTTTAATTCGAGTTTCACATTTAGCATCGGTTTCGATTCCACCCATGGTGTAGTGAACGGTAGGACGAATTGGAATCGGTTCTTTGACCGGATCGACATTGACGTAGGCTTTGGATAACTCGCAGATAAACGGTAAACGCTCGTTAATATATTCTTCGCCAAGATGGCGTAAATCGAGCAAAACAACATCGCCTAGAGCATGTTTGATGGTGTTGCCTTTTTGCTGCTCATGCCAGAACGCTTGAGATACTTTGTCTCTTGGACCTAGCTCCATATATTTGTTCTTTGGCTGGCCAACAGGAGTTTCTGGCCCCATGCCATAGTCTTGAAGGTAACGATAACCATCTTTATTGGTAATGATTCCACCTTCTCCACGACAACCTTCAGTCATTAAAATACCGGTACCAGGTAGACCGGTTGGGTGATATTGAACAAATTCCATATCACGTAGCGGAACTCCATGACGGTAAGCCATTGCCATTCCATCACCGGTTACGATTCCACCGTTAGTATTACAGTGATAAACGCGACCAGCGCCGCCAGTTGCTAATACGACGGATTTGGCTTTGATTGCGACTAATTCACCTTCAGCCATATGGATTGCGATTAATCCCTGAACTTGACCTTCATGAACGATTAAGTCGACAACAAAATACTCATCAAAACGTTCGATTTGTGGATACTTCATAGAGGTTTGAAAAAGAGTGTGAAGCATGTGGAAGCCAGTCTTATCCGCCGCAAACCATGTGCGCTCGACTTTCATTCCACCAAACCGACGAACATTGACTTCGCCATTTTCTTTGCGGCTCCAAGGGCAGCCCCATTGTTCCATTTGGATCATTTCGCGTGTCGAATTTTTAACGAAATATTCAACAACGTTTTGCTCGCAAAGCCAGTCTCCACCGCCAACTGTATCGTTAAAGTGATTATCCAATGAATCTTCTTCTTTGATCACTGCAGCTGAGCCTCCTTCGGCAGCGACTGAGTGAGAACGCATAGGGTATACTTTTGATATAAGTGCGACTTTTATATTTGGGTTATCTTCTGCTGCAGCGATGGCTGTTCTAAGCCCGGCGCCGCCAGCACCAATGATTGCGATATCTGTGGTTAGTATTTTCACAGTTACCCTCCAGTTTATGAACGGATTCTATCCGCGTTAGATTCGTTAGCTTCTTGATGAGCATTTTTTGTAGGGTTGCCCATAAATAAATGGGCAAATTTTAGTGTAAGGTAGCTCCTATATTAAAAAATTGATTTGATCAGGCTTTTTCTTCGGAGTCAGAGTTGTTCGTCATAATAATCACTTGCTTGTGAGCGATATCACTATAAGCGCTTGGTTTTGCTATTTTGACGGGTAAAATGATAACGACTGGATTATAGCGAAGATAAAATAATGACTCTTTTAAAGTGGCAACCTAGTGCGAGTATCGATTCTCTAAAACAGCGCGCGGAGCTAATCGATTTAATTCGATTTTTCTTTCTAGAAAGGCAGGTTTTAGAAGTCGAAACGCCAATAATGAGCCAAGCAGCGGTTACCGACATTCACTTGCAAACATTTAAAAGTGATTTTATTGGGCCGAATTATGCTTCTGGGCAAGAGGTCTATTTGATGACCAGTCCTGAGTTTCATATGAAACGTTTATTGGCTGCTGATAGTGGTTCGATATTTCAGATCACTAAGTCATTTCGTAATGAAGAGAGTGGGCGTTTTCATAATCCCGAATTCTCCATGCTTGAATGGTATCGTATTGGGTTCGATCATCATGATCTTATGAATGAAATGGATGAGTTATTACAGCAAATCTTACATTGTAAGAAAGCTGAACGTCTAACGTACCAACAAATCTTTCAACAGGTTTTAGGTGTGTGTCCGCTTGAGGCATCACTCGAAGAGCTGCGTCAGTGTGCTGTTCTGCACGGATTTGATGAGATTGCTAAAGATGAAGATGATCGTGATACGATATTACAACTTCTATTTAGCATGGTGATAGAGCCTTGTATTGGTCGTGACGTTCCTGCTTTTGTTTATCACTTCCCAGCTTCCCAAGCCGCGCTCGCAAAAATTAATCAACACGATAATCGCGTTGCCGATCGGTTTGAAGTTTATTTTAAAGGTATCGAACTGGCCAATGGTTTCCATGAATTAGAGGATTCTGCTGAACAACGCCGTCGTTTTGAACAAGATAACCTTAAACGTCAAGCTATGGGATTATCGATTCAACCTATTGATGAGAATTTTCTTGAAGCGTTAGCATCAGGATTGCCGCCTTGTGCTGGTGTCGCGGTTGGCATTGATCGTTTGATTATGTTGGCACTAGGTAAGGAATCCATTAATGAGGTGATTTCATTTCCGTTTTCTCGAGCTTAAAATTGAGATTTAAAATGTGAATTGTCATTGATTGCCATTGATAATGAAGGGAAGAGATACGTTAGTACTCGCGTAACGGAATTAACCTCGCTATACTTCTTCCTCTATTTACGATCACCCATTGCAATAGCAAAGATAAGAGCAAAGACATGCAAGAATATACCGAATTTTTTCAGCAAAATACCATCCTATGTGTAGCGTGGATCGCGATATTTGGCGCTGTTATTTTTACTGTTTACAAGTCATCAACAGCGAAGTTTAAATATGTTGATGTGAACGAGCTAACTCAAAAAGTGAATAAAGAAAATGGCATTGTTGTTGATATTCGTAACAAGGATGAATTTTCCAAAGGCCATATTACCGATTCAATTAACGTTTTGCCTTCTGAGATCACATCTGGCAACTTGGGAACCCTTGAAAATCATAAAGCAGACCCAATTATTGTCGTATGTCAAAATGGTCACATTTCACCAGCAAGTGCGAATCAGCTAGCGAGTGCTGGCTTTGAACAGGTTAGTGTCCTTAACCTTGGTATTGGCGCATGGAAAGATGGCAAATTACCTCTGATTCGTGGCAAGAAGTAACCACTTTATACTAAAGATAGAAGCTGGCTTAGTTCGATGAATACGAACTCTCATCTATCTTTGGTCGACAGAATTTGGTCTGTTATATAATTTGAACGATTATTAAGGAATTAAGAATGTCAGAAGCTGCAGCAGCGCAAGAAGCACAACAAAACTTTACTATTCAACGTATCTTTCTAAAAGATGTATCGTTTGAAGCGCCTAATTCACCAACTATGTTCCAGAAAGATTGGCAGCCTAATGTAAACCTTGATCTTGATACGCAAAGCCGCGAGCTGGGTGAAGGGGTTTATGAAGTTGTATTGCGTCTTACAGTGACCGTGACGAATGCAGAAGAGACCGCATTCTTATGTGAAGTACAACAGGGTGGTATTTTTACTGCTGAAAATATGGATGCAGGTCAATTAGCTCATTGTCTTGGCGCATTCTGTCCGAATGTTTTATTCCCATATGCTCGTGAAACTATCTCAAGCTTGGTTGTAAAAGGTACTTTCCCTCAATTGAATCTTGCACCTGTAAACTTCGATGCATTATTTATGAATTACCTACAACAGCAAGCTCAAGAAAAAGGCGAACAACCAGCAGACGCTTAATTCTTTAAGCATTCTTGCAAACAATAAAGATGCACGAGCATTGGAGGTTTCTACTCATGCTACGTGCATTTTTTTTGAATTACGGGTTATTTAATAGGTGTAGCTATGTCTGAGACACAAACGGATTCTATTTATTCGAATTCCATCGGGATGACGGTTATCGGGGCTGGTTCTTATGGGACGTCGTTAGCCATTTCTCTTGCTCGCAATGGTATGAATGTGGTGCTTTGGGGCCATGATCCTGAACATATGGCGCGACTTGAAGCTGAACGTGAGAACCGTGCTTTTTTACCTGACATAGCATTCCCTGAGTCATTGATCATTGAGAGCGATATTCGACGAGCCGTTCAAGGTAGTCGAGATTTATTGATTGTGGTCCCGAGTCATGTTTTCGGTGAGGTATTAAAAACGATTCAGCCTCATTTGCGTGCCGACAGTCGTGTGTGTTGGGCAACGAAAGGGCTTGAACCCGAGACCGGTCGATTACTGCAAGATGTGGCTCATGAAGTGATTGGAGATCGTTATCCATTGGCCGTCATTTCTGGCCCTACCTTCGCGAAGGAATTAGCGATGGGGATGCCAACGGCGATAGCTGTGGCCTCTCCGCATTCAGAGTTTGTTGCTCAACTGCAAGAAAAGATTCACTGCAGCCGAACGTTTCGAGTGTATGCCAACGATGATTTTGTCGGCATTCAGCTTGGTGGTGCGGTAAAGAACGTTATCGCAATTGGCGCAGGTATGTCCGACGGTATTGGCTATGGTGCCAATGCAAGAACCGCTCTAATTACCCGAGGCCTAGCTGAAATGTGTCGTTTAGGAGCAGCTCTGGGTGCTCAAGCAGAAACCTTTATGGGCATGGCAGGCTTAGGTGATTTAGTTTTAACTTGTACCGATAATCAATCGAGAAACCGTCGCTTTGGGTTGGCGTTGGGCCAAGGTAAAAACGTCGATGTTGCACAAGATGAGATTGGTCAAGTAGTGGAAGGGTATCGTAATACTAAAGAAGTGTGGTTGCTCGCCAAGCGAATGGGTGTAGAAATGCCAATAGTTGACCAACTTTACCAAGTACTGTATCAAGATAAAGATGCAAGGTTAGCGGCTCAAGATCTTCTTGCTCGAGATAAAAAGTCAGAATAATAACGTCGCCGTGATAGAGGGAGAAATCGAATACCATGAAGCGCTGTAACAACCAACTGGTCTGGGAGGCCGTCATTAAAGAGGCTCGTGTTCTGGCTGAACAAGAACCGATGCTTGCGAGTTTCTATCATGCCACAATAATTAAGCACGAGAGCTTAGGTGCAGCATTAAGCTATATTTTAGCTAATAATTTAATGACTGCATCAATGCCAGCTATGGCTGTTCGTGAAGTGGTGGAAGAAGCATTTGCTTCAGATCATTCCATCATTGACGCTGCCGCCAAGGATATATGTGCAACAGTGACTCGAGATCCCGCTGTTGCACAATATTCAATTCCCTTGCTTTATTTAAAAGGTTATCACGCACTACAAGGTTATCGAGTGTCCAACTGGCTCTGGAAGCAAGGTCGTGAGGCACTAGCATCTTATTTACAAAATCAGATATCAGTAACCTGCCAAGTTGATATTCATCCTGCCGCAAAAGTGGGCTACGGTATTATGCTGGATCATGCTACAGGTATCGTGATTGGTGAAACAGCGGTCGTAGAAAATGATGTGTCTATTTTGCAGGATGTAACATTAGGCGGTACGGGGAAGGAGTGTGGCGATCGTCACCCGAAAATTAGAACGGGTGTTATGATTGGTGCCGGAGCAAAAATACTTGGCAACATTGAAGTGGGGTTAGGAGCAAAAATAGGTTCAGGTTCTGTGGTATTACAGAATGTGCCTGCTCATACGACTGTTGCGGGGGTTCCTGCCAAAATAGTTGGTCGACCTCAAAGTGACCAACCGTCACTGGATATGGATCAGCAATTTAATACTCGTTCACAAACGTTTATTGGTGGTGATGGTATTTAAGCTATTCATGTATGCTTGATACATGAGAGACAAATTAATAAGTGATAAAAAGGGATGACCATGTCATCCCTTTTTAATTGTTCAGGCTCTCTAGTTTAGCGTATTACGCTATTTCATTGAGCTCACTTAATACTTCTTCTGCCCATTCAACCCAAGCTGAACGAATTAGAATATTTCGGCGCAATGTTAATCGCTCTAGACGCTTATGTTTATCTAAAGTCGAGGTAACGGCATAGTGACTTGCTTCGATTTCTTTGTATAATTCGATGAACTTTTTCGAATCAGCAATTAAATCAACAAGTTGGTCTCGGTAAGCGGTAGCATCTTGTACAGAACATGCCATTAACTTAGCACTAAACTCATCTCTTACAGTTGGATGAGGAGTAGGTTGGTCAAACCAAGCGGCTAATGTTGCTCTACCTGAGTCTGTAATAGAGTAAACTTTACGGTCTGGTTTGCCTTCTTGAGGTTCTAATACGCAAGTTACTAGAGCGTTTTGGCCCATTTTGTTTAACTCACGGTAAACCTGTTGATGACTTGCTTTCCAAAAATAGCCAATGCTAGAGGAAAACTCTTTAGTTATATCGTAACCCGTGGCGTCACGTGTACTTAAAACTGTGAGGATAACGTGTGGTAATGACATGTTGAACATCCAAATGGTTAGTAAAATTATAATCTGTTTAAGTTTCGGAGAACTTCTTTGGTTCAACTCTTAGCTCAACTTAAACTATACGTCTCAAAATCGAGAACGTTCGTCACCCAAAAGCCTTTATCACCTAAAATAACTGCGTTTCATTTAGCCTAAGTAACAGATATTAATAATATTGGAAGCCTGTTACGAGCGGTAGTATATCGAAATTATAAGCATAAAGTAGAATAGCCGGACAAAATGGGTCAAAAATCTAATGAAATGCTTTATTAACAAAAATATCAAAATAAAAAGGCCGCATAGTGCGGCCTTTTGTCTTTATAGTAGTATATTATTCTGGGTTTTCTAGCCCGTATTGCGCATACCTGCTGCAATGCCCGCGATTGTTACCATCAGAGCTTCTTCCAATTCACTAGATACATTTTCATGTTGACGAGTTCGGTATAGTAGCTCAGCTTGAAGCATATTTAACGGCTCAACATAGATATTGCGAAGTTTGATGGACTCTTGCCCCCAAGGATCGCTTTGCATTAAGTTTTCATTATTTTCAACGTTTAAAACAGATTTGATATCTTTTTGTAGCTGAGATCTTAAGCGTTCACCTAATGGGCGTAAGGGTTCATCTACCAAGCGTTCATCATACAAGCGTGCTATTTCGATATTGGTTTTGCTGTACACCATTTCAAGCATACCCAGACGAGTCGAGAAGAAAGGCCATTCACGACACATCTCTTCCAATAAGGCTTGATGACCTTTATCGACTGAATACTGAATCGCTTCACCAGCACCTAACCATGCAGGTAGAACCAATCTATTTTGGCTCCACGAGAAGATCCATGGGATGGCACGTAAGCTTTCTACACCACCGTTCGGGTTGCGCTTAGAAGGGCGTGAGCCTAGAGGAAGCTTCCCTAGCTCTAGCTCAGGCGTTGCTTGACGGAAGTACGGTACAAAGTCAGGCTCTCCACGTACAATGCCGCGATAAGCTTCACAGGAAACCTCAGACAGCACATCCATAAGCTCACTCCACTCCTTTTTCGGTTCTGGAGGTGGAAGTAGGTTCGCTTCTAAGATCGCACTCGCATACATATTGAAGCTGTTTACGGCCACTTCAGATAATCCTAATTTAAATCGAATCATCTCACCTTGTTCGGTAACGCGCAGGCCACCTTTTAAACTTTTCGGTGGTTGAGATAGTAGTGCGGCATGCGCAGGTGCACCACCACGTCCAACCGTGCCGCCACGACCATGAAACAGTGTTAACACGACACCCGTCTCTTCACTTACGTTGACGAGAGCTTCCATTGCACGATACTGCGCCCAACCAGCAGAAAGTACACCAGCATCTTTAGCCGAATCTGAGTAACCAATCATTACCATTTGGTGATTTTGAATAAAGCCGCGGTACAGATCGATATCCATTAACTGTCGGATAACGCTCTCAGCATTATTCAAGTCATCTAGGGTTTCAAATAATGGACAAACATCCATACGATATGGGCAACCTGATTCTTGAAGGATCAGGTGGACGGCCAAGACATCTGATGCCGTTCGAGCCATTGAGATAACATAGGCACCAAATGCATCTTTTGGATGATTTGCGATGGTTTGACATGTTTTGATTACTTCATCGACTTGCTCAGAAGGTTGCCAATCTCTCGGGAAAAGCGGTCGTTTCGAGTTTAACTCAGTGGTTAAGAACGTAATCTTATCTTGCTCTGTCCATTGGTTATAATCACCCATTCCTAAGTAGCGAGTCAGTTCTGAAAGTACGTCGGCATGACGAGTACTCTCTTGACGAATATCCAGACGAACAAGGTGGACACCAAACGTTTTTACCCGACGCAATGTATCTAGGAGTGAGCCTTCAGCAATCGAGCCCATTCCACATTCGTGGAGCGAGCGATAACACGCGTGTAGCGGTTCCCATAGTTGACTAACATCGCGCAGTGGCGCTTTAACCGATATCTCTTGGCCTTGAATTTTAGCATCGAGAATTTCAATGTTGTCGGTAAGAAGAGCACGAATTTGTTTTAAAATAGCACGGTAAGGTTCGTGTTGACCTTCACCTGCTAGTTCTCTTACTTCGTCGCTGCACTTGGTCATCGACAGTTCACTGATCAGCTCGTTAATGTCATTCAGGTAGAGATCCGAAGCTTTCCAGCGAGATAAGAGTAATACCTCTCGAGTAATTTTATGGGTAACGAACGGGTTACCGTCGCGGTCACCACCCATCCATGAAGAGATATTGACTGGTGTTGCATCTATAGGCAGAGGTTCGCCAATGTAATCCTGTACTTTATCGTTTAGATCGCGCATGAATTCTGGAACGGCTTCCCACAGAGAATTCTCAACAACGGCGAAGCCCCATTTTGCTTCATCCATTGGTGTAGGACGCTGTTTGCGCATTACATCGGAATGCCAGAACTGAGCAATCAATTGTTCAAGACGGCGTCTTGCTTTTCGATGGTCTTTAACAGGAAGTTCAGTTTGCTCAAGTTGAGATAACGATTTGTTGATTTCTACCAATTTGTTGATCATGGTACGACGAGTAATTTCCGTCGGGTGAGCCGTAAGAACCAATTCGATGTTAAGTTCGTTAATCGCCTTCGCCGTCTCAAGCTTACTGATCTTATTTTGAGATAGCTTGGTAAATAACGTATTGATTGCATCTGGTTCACAGACGTATTCATCACAGTGACGAGAAATTGTATGGTGCTGTTCGGCAATATTGGTTAAGTTTAAAAACTGGTTAAATGCACGAGCGACGGGTTTTAACTGATCATCAGGAAGGTTTTTAATCTCTTCAACTAAGGCGAGGTGATCGTCATGATTACCGTCACGGGCCGATTTAGAGAGTTGTCGTATCGTCTCCACTTTTTCTAAAATAACGCTACCATCGGCATTTTCGATAGTATCACCTAGCATTTTGCCTAGCATTCTCACGTTACTTTTTAGTGCAGCGTATGTTTCGTTCATTGTTTCCTGCCTTGAAATAAAATTACATTCAATGTCCTTATCGAGGACACAAAATAGCGAAGAACATCCCGTCAAGTCAATTAAAGCTTAACAATATTCAATTTTACCATTTGGTATTGATAGTATTAACATTAATGGTTTTTAACGGTAATGTTGAAAATTTCCTACAAAAATCAGATGGTTTGGCTAAGCAGCAATCAAAAACAATATTGATGGATCGCTTTTGTTAATACATTGATGGTTGGATCTATGTACTCGAATGCCAAAAATTCATCTGGCTGGTGAGCCTGATCGATGGAACCAGGCCCCATAACTAACGTTGGGCATACCTGTTGTAAAAAAGGCGCTTCGGTACAGTAACTCACTGTTTCTGCGGGTTTCTCACAAAGGTCAGCCATTTCTTTAACAAAATGATGTTCATGCGAACATTCATAACCAGGAATGGCGTCATGAAGTGGTGAGATCGCGATCCGACCTGGCCATTTAGCCTCTACTTCTTTTAAGGTGTCACGTAATAAATCGTCTAAGCCTTCAAGACTCATTCCCGGAAGTGGACGAACATCGTAATGCAATTCGCAACATCCACAGATTCTATTTGGGCTGTCTCCGCCATGGATATGACCGAGATTCAGAGTTGGGGACGGTAAATCAAATCCTGGATGTTGGTATTGTTTAATCAACCTGTCACGGAGCTTCATCATCGCAAACAAAATCTCGTGCATAATTTCAATTGCGTTGACACCTAAGGCTGGGTTTGAAGAATGGCCTGACTGTCCGGTAACTCGTATAGCATTTGCAACGTGTCCTTTGTGAGCGTAAACGGGAATTAAACTTGTGGGCTCACCTATAATGCAGTAATCAGGTTTAAACGGAGTATTATCGGAGAAATGACGAGCGCCTAACATCGTGGTTTCTTCGTCGCACGTTGCTAAAACATAAAGTGGCTTTTGTTGTTTCGACCAATCTACTTTTTTTATCGCTTCTATTATAAAGGCAAAAAAGCCCTTCATGTCAGCAGTGCCCAAACCATAGAAACGATTATTCGATTCCGTTAAATCATGAGGGTTAAAGTTCCAGCGCCCCTCATCAAAAGGAACCGTGTCGCTGTGACCAGATAAGAGTAGACCACCTTCACCACTGCCTTTTTTCGCAATGAGGTTATATTTAGTTGGTTCAACCTGTACTACTTCAACCTCAAAGCCAAGAGTCGTAAACCAATCAGAAAGCTTTGCGATAACTTTCTCGTTTCCTTGATCCCAACTTAGATCGGTGGAACTGATTGAAGAGGTAGAAATAAGGTCTTTGTAAACCTCGCGGAATTTAGGTAAATCCATAGAATCTTAGTTCCTACTATTGACAGAGTTATGTAGAGAAGGTAAAACACATATTAAATCACTTTTAATGAATAAAAAACCAATTTATAACGAATTTAATAAATTATTAGTTAGTTTTATTCGTTGTCATTCATTACGAATTTCGGGTACAAAAGCATGTTAAAAACAACCATTATCGGCGCGACAGGTTATACCGGCGCAGAGTTAGCTCTTATGGTGCAAAAACATCCAGAGTTAACGCTATCAGGTTTATATGTTTCAGCCAACAGTGTTGACGCAGGAAAACCACTCGCGCAGTTGCACGGTAAGTTCTCTGGTGTGGTTGATATGCTAGTGCAGCCCTTGGTCGATCTTGAGCTAGTGGCTAAAGAGAGTGATGTCGTGTTTCTATGTACGGCTCACGAAGTCAGTCATGACTTAGCCCCAACATTGCTGGCTAATGATTGCCAAGTCTTCGATTTATCCGGAGCGTATCGTGTTAATCATGGTGACTTCTATACGGAGTTCTATGGTTTTGAGCATCAACATTCTCAGTGGTTGGAAAAAGCCGCATATGGATTAGCAGAGTGGAATGCCGAGGCAATTAAGCAAGCTCAGCTCGTCGCGGTTGCTGGTTGTTATCCGACCGCTTCGCAATTGGCAATCAAACCTTTAGTTGAATCAAAACTTCTTGATTTGAACCAATGGCCTGTTATTAATGCCACAAGCGGTGTGACCGGAGCGGGTCGTAAAGCGACGATGACCAATAGCTTTTGTGAAGTAAGTTTGCAGCCGTATGGTGTCTTTACTCATCGTCACCAACCTGAAATCGCAGACCACTTGGGCTGTGATGTTATTTTCACTCCTCATCTAGGTAATTTTAAGCGCGGAATATTAGCAACCGTTACGATGAAATTAGCGGAAGGTGTTACCGAAGAAGCAGTAGCACAAGCGTTTGCACAGGCGTATACAGATAAGCCTGCGGTTCGAATGGATCAGTCGACACTGCCTCGAATTCAAAACGTTGAGTTTACTCCGTTTTGCGATATAGGTTGGAAGGTGAAGGGACAGCATGTCATCGTGGTATCCGCTATCGATAACTTGTTAAAAGGCGCATCAAGCCAAGCAATGCAATGCCTTAACATCCATTATGGCTACCCTGAATTAACGGCGTTGGTGTAAGGAATTAATATGAATAACAACCAAACTCCTGTTGTCGTTAAACTGGGTGGGGCAGTTCTGTCTAGTGAAGCTGTTTTGTCTACGTTATTTGCGACCGTCGCACAATATCAAAACCAACGCCCTATTGTGATTGTACATGGTGGTGGTTTTCTTGTTGATGAACTCATGAGCAAGTTGCAATTTGAAACAGTTAAGAAGAACGGCTTACGAGTGACGCCTTATGACCAAATTCCTTATATTACAGGGGCATTAGCTGGAACGGCGAATAAGTTGCTTCAAGGTGAAGCCCTAAAAAACGGCTTAAATGCAATTGGGTTATGTTTGGGTGATGCTGGGCTGTGTCAGGTTGAGGAATTGGATCCTGAGCTTGGGGCTGTAGGGCGTGCTAGTGCTGGTGATGCAACGGTTGTGAATGCGATTCTTACTGCTGGTGGTGTGCCAATCATCAGCTCTATTGGCCTGACAAATAATGGTCAATTGATGAATGTAAATGCGGATGATGCAGCGGTCGCGGTTGCCAAAACCTTGGATGCCGAGCTGGTGTTACTTTCTGATGTTAGTGGTGTTCTTGATGCGGATAAACAACTGATTCCTTCATTAGATCAAGCGAGTGCAGAGCAATTAATCAAAGATGAAGTGATTACCGATGGTATGATTGTAAAAGTGAGAGCGGCTTTAGAAGCGGCAAACGATTTGGGCCGAGCAATTGAAGTTGCAGGTTGGCGTCAACCTGAGCTATTGTCAGACGTCTTTGCTGGTAATAGTATTGGTACGCGCTTTTTACCCAAAGCTTAAGATAACTTACTTTAGTCATTTAACTGTCGAACTAAGGTGTTTGAGTTAAAGCATGGCAGTAAGCAGTGGATAGACGCTGCATATAAATAATAATTAACATATAATCCAGCATAGAAGCAATGCGAGGACCTAGAAGCGAAATCTAGGTCCCTTTTCAGTATCAGGAGACACGCAATGGCATTATGGGGTGGTAGATTTACCCAAGCAGCAGATACCCGTTTTAAAGATTTTAACGATTCTCTGCGTTTTGACTACCGATTGGCTGAACAAGATATTGTGGGCTCAATCGCTTGGTCGAAAGCACTACTATCAGTCAATGTATTGAGTGAAGAAGAGCAGCAAAAACTAGAGCTTGCACTTAATGAATTAAAGCTAACTGTGATGGAAGATCCTGAGCAGATTTTACGTTCTGATGCTGAAGATATTCACTCATGGGTTGAGCAACAGTTGATCAACCGTGTTGGTGATTTGGGTAAGAAGCTTCATACTGGCCGTTCTCGAAATGATCAAGTTGCGACGGATTTAAAATTGTGGTGTCGCCAACAAGGTCAGCAACTTCTTATTGCTCTTGATTTACTCCAGCGTCAATTGGTCTCGGTTGCTCGCGAACATCAGGGAACAGTATTACCTGGTTATACCCACTTACAACGTGCTCAACCTGTCACCTTTGCCCATTGGTGTTTAGCTTACGTGGAAATGTTTGAGCGTGACTATTCTCGTTTGAAAGATGCAATTGCCCGTTTGGATACTTGTCCACTGGGATCTGGTGCTCTAGCGGGAACAGCGTACCCGATTGATCGAGAGAAGCTTGCACATAATCTCGGTTTCCGTCGTGCGACTCGTAACTCTCTTGATTCTGTTTCCGATCGCGATCATGTGATGGAACTTATGTCAGTGGCAACAGTATCTATGCTGCACCTTTCTCGTCTTGCTGAAGATATGATTTTCTACAACTCAGGTGAATCGAACTTTATCGAATTGGCTGATACCGTGACGTCGGGCTCCTCCTTGATGCCACAAAAGAAAAACCCAGATGCGTTAGAGCTTATTCGTGGTAAGACTGGTCGTGTATATGGCTCCCTGACAGCAATGATGATGACGGTAAAAGCTTTGCCTCTTGCTTACAACAAAGATATGCAAGAAGACAAAGAAGGCTTGTTTGATGCGTATGACACTTGGAACGATTGTCTTGAAATGGCTGCACTCTGTTTCGAAGGAATAAAAGTTAACGGTGAGCGTACTTTAGAAGCCGCAAAACAGGGTTATGCAAACTCTACTGAGCTTGCAGACTACTTGGTTGCAAAAGGTATTCCTTTCCGTGAAGCTCACCATATTGTTGGGGTTGCTGTTGTTGGTGCTATCTCAAAAGGTGTCGCGTTAGAAGAGCTCTCTATCGAGGAGTTAAAAGAGTTTTCAGAAATTATTGAAGAAGATGTGTACAAAATTCTAACCATTGATTCGTGCTTAGAGAAGCGCAGCGCATTGGGAGGCGTTTCACCTGTTCAAGTCGCATATGCGGTAGAGCAAGCACAACTTCGTATGGGTAAACACGATCTGAATGCAGTTAAAGTTCGCCCTGCTCGTCTAACGGATATCGAAGCGCTAGAAGGTATGGTGACATACTGGGCCAATATGGGGGAGAACCTTCCTCGTTCGCGTAATGAGTTAGTCCGTGATATCGGCTCGTTTGCAGTAGTTGAACATCATGGTGAAGTGACCGGTTGTGCGTCATTATATGTGTATGACTCAGGGCTTGCTGAAATTCGTTCTCTAGGTGTTGAAGCGGGTTGGCAGAACCAAGGTCAAGGCAAAGCCATAGTTAACTATTTGGTTAAAAAAGCGCGTCAAATGGCGATTAAGAAAGTGTTTGTTTTAACGAGAACGCCTGAGTTCTTTATGAAGCTAGACTTTATTCCAACATCGAAAACCTTGCTGCCTGAAAAAGTACTTAAAGATTGCGATCAATGCCCTCGTCGCCATGCATGTGATGAAGTTGCTCTGGAGGTTAACCTTCCTGGTGATGCAATTTTTAAGACAGATGCGGTTTAGCAACTGATTGAAAATTAATAGTTACCAGCTATGTTGATTCAAATGATCATAAAGATCATTAATTGTTGGGAACTAAAAAGAAAAGGCAGAGTCTATATTTGTACCACTGCTTTTTCTTAGATACTTCTAAGAAGCCCCGAAACCACTATTTGGATCTCGGGGCTTTTCTTTATTAAAGTTATACTAAAGTTTTCGCCATTTCTTTTGATTTACTATCCAATCTTACAGCCTATGTTTATCACTTCTATTTAGAAGCAAGAGCTTCATTCCTAGATGAGCAATGAGTAATAGGTGAAATCCTAGACCAAAAATGAGCACCGCGATGGTTTCGACCTGTCGGCTATTGTGAGTTCCCCACACAAACCAAAATACCCAAGTGATTAGGCACAATACAGTAAGTTGTTTAATACAGCGGTTACAGCGGCCTATTTTTTTGAAGAACCAATTTTTGTCGCAACTGTTACATGCCATGAGCGTCTGCAGTTTTGATTACAAGGGTGCATCAAGCCTACGTTAGTGTATTGGGAGGATCAATAAAAAAAGACCCAGAACGAAAAACTCGAACTGGGCAGGTCAATGGAACATTATCAATCAGAGACGGGGGAGTCTCTTTAACCTAAATAGGTTTCTAATTCTTCGCTGCCGCCAATATGTTTGCCGCCAATAAATACTTGCGGAACCGTTGTTCTACCAGTAATAGCACGTAAGCTGACGGTCGTCGCATCTTTACCTAGTACGACTTCTTCATAATCCAAGCCTTTATCGATGAGTAGCTGTTTTGCTTTTACGCAGAAAGGGCACCCTGGTTTAGAGAAAACGGTCACTGACTCTTGTACTTTATGTCCTGGAGCTAGGTATTTCAGTATGGTATCAGCATCAGAAACTTCAAACGGGTCACCAGGCTTGTTTGGCTCTATAAACATTTTTTCTACTACACCATCTTTTACTAGCATGCTGTAGCGCCATGAGCGTTTACCAAACCCAATTTCGTTTTTCTCTACCAGCATTCCCATGCCATCGGTAAACTCACCATTGCCATCAGGGATAAATGTGATGTTGTTTGCTTCTTGGTCTTGTTTCCAAGCATTCATTACAAATGTATCGTTTACAGAAACACAAACGATAGAATCTACGCCATTGTCTTTAAATACTGAGTAGAGCTCGTTATAGCGAGGTAAGTGACTTGATGAACAAGTTGGAGTGAATGCACCTGGTAAACTAAATACGATGACAGTCTTCCCACTAAATAGCTCATCAGTTGTTACGTTAACCCACTGATCACCTTGACGTGTAGGGAATGTGACTTGAGGTACAGCTTGTCCTTCTTTTGATGTAAACATAGCTTTTTTCCTTTAATTAATTAGATATAAGCTTGGAAAGCTTACCGCTAATCGGCTCACTTTGATGTAACTATTATTGAAAAAATATTTTGATAGATCTAATCGTTTGATGCTATGGTTTTGATAGTTCTAATCTATTAGGTGGTTTAATGAATATCCGAGATTTTGAATATTTAATTGCATTGGCAGAGCACAACCATTTCCGTAAAGCTGCGGAAGCCTGTTTTGTTAGTCAGCCGACGTTAAGTGGACAGATTCGTAAGCTTGAAGATGAACTCGGAACTGTGTTGCTAGAGCGTAGTAGTCGGCGCGTGTTATTTACGGATTCTGGGTTACAGTTAGTCGACCAAGCGAAGAAAATCTTAAAAGAAGTAAAGACCTTTAAAGATATGGCGAGTGGACAAAGTGGCGGGATGACTGGGCCGATACATATTGGTTTTATTCCGACAGTTGGCCCTTATTTACTGCCGAAAATCGTACCAAATCTGAAACGAGATTTTCCGGAATTAGAGCTCTATTTGCATGAGGCTCAAACGGCACAATTGGTTCATCAGTTAGAAGAAGGCAAGCTTGATTGCTTAGTGCTTGCGGCCGTAGAAGAGACAGAGCCTTTTAAAGAGATAGAGATATTCAACGAACCATTAAGTATCGCCGTTCCTATTGATCATGAATGGAGTGAACTGGATAAAGTCGATTTAGAGCAATTGAATGGACGAACAGTCCTTTCCTTGGGGGATGGACATTGTTTGCGTGATCAAGCTTTAGGGTATTGTTTTGCCGCTGGTGCAAAAGATGATGAACGCTTTAAGGCGACGAGTTTAGAAACATTACGCAACATGGTTGCCGCGGGTGCTGGGATTACCTTGTTACCTCAGCTTTCATTACCAGATTGTCGCGAAAAAGATGGAGTGTGCTACGTGCCCGCATTTAATCCAGTGCCTTCACGTCAGTTGGTATTAGCTTATCGTCCAGGCTCGCCGTTACGACAACGTTTTGAAAAACTTGCAGCGTCCATGGCTGAAAAACTAAAAGAATACAGCATATAACTATTCACTATTGCTCGTGTTTTTTGAGTCACTCACATCATAAGCTCCGAATAGAAAACGGGAAAGCACGAAGCTTTCCCATTTTTATTTGTGTATCTTTTTAGTTAACTAGAATTAAATTAAGTCATAAGTCTAGAAAAGCTCTTCGCTGCCATCTGTGCTGGTGTATATATTATCGGCTTCGGTTGGTACGAACGTAGTTGGTTCTGTGCCTTGGCGGAAATATTCAAGCATGGTACTAGAGTCATTTTCTTCCGTTAGTAGGCCGGATTCCCGATCGATACGTAATTGAACGATGTCGGCCGGGGCTTTTATTGACTGCTCTTTTGTATTCTTTAGAGCGGTATGCATAAACTCAACCCATGCTGGTTGTGCTGTTTTACCGCCAGATTCTCCACCCGGTGATTGATCTTTTCCTAAGTTATCATTACGTGACGTACGGCCTAAATCACGATCGTGAGTATCAAACCCTACCCAAGAAGTGGCAACAATTCCTGGACCAAACCCGTTGTACCATGCATCTTTAGAATCATTGGTGGTTCCTGTTTTGCCTCCTACATCGTGGCGTTTTAGGCTTTGAGCTCGCCAACCGGTTCCGCGCCAACCACGACCGCCCCAAACATTGGCATAAAGCATTTCTCGTACAAGAAAAGCATTTTGTTGAGTGATAACTTGCGGTGCGATTAATTCATTATCACTTTCTGAACATTGTGAGTGACAAACAATCTTTGGCGTCGCTTTATAGACTTCTTCTCCATATGGGTCTTCAATTCGCTCAATATAGTAAGGTTCGACGTAATGACCGCCGTTAGCAAAAACAGAATAACCTTGAGCCAGTTTCACCGGAGTTAAACTTCCTGCTCCAAGTGCTAACGTCTCAGAACTTGGTAGCTTGCTTAAATCAAAGCCAAAGCGAGACAGGTAGTTTCTCGCATTTTCTACTCCAACCTCACGCAATACTCTAACAGCCATAACGTTTTTCGATTGAGCCAATCCAATTCGAAGTCGAGTTGGACCATAATAGGTTGGTGGGGAGTTTTTCGGTCTCCAAGCCGTACCGATACTTTCGTCCCAATGATTAATGGGTGCATCATTCACTAAAGTGGCTAGAGTCAGTCCTTTATCTAGCGCCGCAGCGTAAATAAATGGTTTGATACCAGACCCAACTTGGCGAACCGATTGAGTCGCACGGTTAAATTTACTGTGAGTAAAGTTAAAGCCGCCAATTAAAGAAAGTACGGCACCACGGTCTGGGTTCATTGCAACAAAAGCAGTGTTAGCAAGAGGCACTTGGCTCAACATCCAATGTTCTTTATTCGCGTCACTCGATGCGTCATTTGATTCTTTTAATCGTACCCAGACTTGTTCACCAGCGGCAAGAATATCTCCAGCTTTGCGTGGAGCGGCACCTTGATGTCTATCGGTGTTATAACGACGAGCCCACTTCATGCCATCCCAATCTAAGGTTTTTTGGCCAATATCTTTTAACCAAATATCAGCACTTTTTGCATTTACTTGGGTAACGATAGCGGGGATTAGAGCACCATAAGTCGGTTGATTTTTAAGGTGCTTTTCTATTTGTTGGGATGAGAATGCAGTTTCACCTGATTGCCAAACGACTTGTTCTGCTCCACGGTAACCATGGCGAACATCATAATTAAACAAGTTATTAAGAGCGGCTTTATCAGCGGCTTCTTGTAGATCAGATCGTATGGTTGTTATGACTCGCATTCCAGATGTATAAGCTTCCTCACCGTAGCGTTCTACCATCCAAGCGCGAGCAATTTCAGCAATATAAGGTGCATTGACCTCTATTTCTGCACCATGGTATTTCCCGATGAGTGTTTCACTACGAGCTTGATCGTATTGTTGTTGAGAGATATAGCCTTCATCTAACATACGAGCTAATACGATGTTGCGGCGTTGTGTAGCTCTTTCCAACGAATAGATAGGGTTAAGTGTGGACGGTGCCTTAGGTAAGCCAGCGATCATTGCCATTTCACTTAACGTGAGTTGGTCGAGCTCTTTACCAAAATACGAACGAGCTGCAGCACCAACCCCATACGAACGATAACCGAGATAAATTTTATTGAGATAAAGTTCTAGAATTTCTTCTTTGCTTAATTGCATTTCAATATGAACAGCGATAAAAATTTCTTTTATCTTGCGCATGATTTTCTTTTCATTAGAGAGGAAGAAATTTCGAGCTAACTGTTGGGTTATCGTACTTGCCCCTTGACTGGCGGTCCCAGATTGGAATACCGCATAAGCTGCTCGAGTTATCCCTATAGGGTCAAACCCAAAGTGACTATAAAATCGAGAATCTTCGGTGGCGATAAACGCGTTAACCAACATTGGGGGCATTTGATCGAGACGCATCGGAAGACGACGTTTCTCTCCAAATTGTGCAATTAACTTCCCATCTTGGCTAAGTACCTGCATTGGTGTTTGTAATTGAACTTCTTGCAATTCCGCTACATCGGGTAAATCCGCTTCTACGTGACGATAAAAGCCAAAAATCGTAGCGACTCCCAGCACAATGCAAATCAGTGTAAATATGAACAAATACTTTATGAACTTCACCGGATAATCCCTGTTTCGTCGGATTGCACAGATGCAATCTCATCCGCTTTTCGCTAAAACTCTAGCTCTTAAAAGGTGGTTTATTGTACTACCAAACGAAACTTTTTACAGATCCGTTTTTAATGGAGTTTACATGGCAAACACAATCGTGACAGGTATTGATATCGGTACCCAATATATAACCGCAGCCATTGTTGAAATGGGTCTACATAAACCGAAATTACTCGGAGTAGAGCACATTGAACTTAGTGGTGATATTTTCGCTGAAAATAAGGCTTCAGTTTATCAAGATAGTGTTAAGAAACTAGTGAAAGTGCGAAATATGCAACCTCTGTTTCAACATCGAGTCGCGTTTTCGATACCAGATGTCATGGTGATGAATAAGATGATCACAGTAGATACTCGATTACCCTTGGAGCAACAGAGGTTAACGGCTATGCATCAATTTTTATCCACTTCACCAATAAAAGGGGATGAACTTTGCTTTGATTATGTGCCACACCCTAACGCAATAGAGGTTTATGCTGCGAGAAAACGCGCAGTTCAGCAGAGAGTAAAACTTGCGAAGCAGATTGGTATGCGTCCAATTTTGATTGATACCGAGCGACAAGTATTTTTGCAACTTCTGCTGGTTGCGAAAGCAAACAACCCTCAACTCTGTCCAGTACTCATTGAATTAAAAGAGCAATCTTTGACTTTTGGTGCATTAACGAACGAATCCATTTTCTATCGCCATATTCCTCTTGATTTAGTAGAGCTCAGTTCTTGTTCAATAAGTGCTCAAATAGAACAACAACTGGAACTGTTACGTGTTGAAAATGAGACGAAGATTTTTAATGAAATATGGTTTGTTAAGGGAAAAGAACATGATGATCTAATTACTAATATAGTCACTAAATCAAATGGTTATTTTGGGTATTATCCACTGGATTTACATTTTTTAGAAAAAAGATCACTGGTATCCAAAAGCTTAGAGTTTGCAGAAAAAGCCTGTGGTATTGCACTTCGAGGAATTACTTCAATGGAGCAACGTTATGCTTCATAACATTAATTTTCTTGATTGGCGCACAGCTAAGCGGCGTGCAGTTCATCAGTTATGGATTGGAATGAGTATCGTGTGTTTTTTGGGCCTTGGAGTCATTGAGTGGCATCGATACCAAGGCTATCAAGTCGGATTAGCACACGCGCAACAACAGCATCAGCAGCGGGTTTTTGCTCAGGATATGGTGAGTAAGCGCTATCAGGCACTACAAAAACAAGAGTTGGAGTATGAAGAACTTCGTCAAGAGAATCAGAAATTAAATACTTGGATATCAGAAAGTAAGCATCCGTATAACGTGATGAAATTGATTGAGGAAATATTGCCAAGCAATACCTATCTCGACCGATTAATGGTGGCGGGGAACAAATTAGTTATTTCAGGTTTGGTTGAGCATGACGGCAACGTTACTCAATTTGCTAAAGCATTGGAACGGCGTATGGAAACTGCTCGTATTGATCGCTTGAAAGTAGACGCAGTGTTACAGCGCTGGCAGCGCCCTTTTTATCCTTTTGAGATGAATGTTGAGTTTTATGGGATTCTCGATGAGTAATTGGATGATAACACGCAACAATGTTCGTTCTAGTGATCGGCATTATGGGTTTTCTATGCGATATCTTGTTGCTCTTACCCTGCCTTTTTTGATCACTCTCGCACTCTATTTTTTGCTTGAATTGATGCTTTGGCCCGCTAAACAAAACGAAATCGATCACATTATTCAAAAAGGACAACAACTTGAGTTTACGCGTAGTGCTGCCCAGCAGAAAGTAAAACAGCAAGAAGAGCTCATGGAAGTATGGGAGCAAGAACGTATTTTATATGAGGTTCATTTTAACCAGTTCGATGATGTCGACCATTCTACAAATATGTTGGGCATCATTTCTGATTTGGCCCAGAAAATAGGTATCGATATTGAGCAAATAGAGTGGCGTGAAGAGGTTCAATTTGTTGGTTACTCAGAGTTTCCATTTGTATTAAAAGTACGTGGTCAATACTCATCGTTAACACAGTTGTTTTTGGCATTTTCTACTCCACCAATCATTGTTATTTCGCGAGCAGATTGGCAACGAATAAATGAAGAAAGTGACGATATTTATGTTGATATTCAAGCGAGCTATTTCAAACTTGAGCGCAAAATAGAGGCTATGAAATGATAGGAAAAAGTTCAATGGAAGTGAATGGTCGAACTCGTCGTCAAATATATACTTCTAGTACCTTCTGGGTGAGTGTTGCGATATTACTTATGGTTTCAAATCTGTCTTTTGCATCGGAACAGAGCAATAGCAACCCGTTTGCCGTTATGCCCACTATCGAACCTAAGATACTTAAGAAAACAGAGAATAAGAGAAAGCATAAGCTAATTAAGAATGATGTATTGTCAGAGCTTTCTGAGTCAATTGAGTTTTCTGTTATCCCTTTGGTAAATGCGAATTGTGATGAGTTGGTTAAAGTATTTGATTCCACTAGCCGTGGAGGGCTGCTCTCTCCTTTGGGCAGTATTTCTACCGATGTAAGAAGTAACAGCTTAATCATTATGGACACTCCATCGGTGATCCAAAAGGTACGGGACTTAGTCAGTCAACTTGATGTTCCTGTTCAGCAAGTTGAAATAGAGGCTAGAATTGTTGTGATGAGTGAAGGAACTTTGGATGAAATCGGAGTCAGATGGGGAATTCTTCAGCAAGGGACAACCCTTCCATTGGGAGGCTCGATTAACGGTAGCAGTGATGAAAGTGTCAGTTCTGATAGAATCGACCAACAATTGGCGATTAACCTCCCTGCTACGTCAAGTAGTGCGTCATCGTTAGCTTTTCAGTTGGCAACTTTAGGTTCAGGAACTTTGCTTGACCTTGAATTATCTGCGCTGCAAAGCGAATCTAAAGCGGAAGTTATTTCTAGCCCAAGGTTGATCACCACCAATCGCCGAACAGCTTACATTGAACAAGGTACCGAAATACCCTATCAGGAGTCGAGCTCTGACGGTGAATCGAGTATTGAATTTAAAAAAGCGGTATTAAGCTTGGAGGTTACACCTTACTTAAGTGAAAATGACCAATTTATCTTGGATCTCACTGTGACCCAGGATCAACCTGGAGAAGTCGTGAAAACGGGAACAGGTGAAGCCGTCGCAATTACAACTCAACGCATGGCGACACAAGTAAAAGTCCGAGATGGTGAAACAATAGTATTGGGTGGTGTTAAGCAACAAAGCACCAGTGATAGTAGTGATAAAGTACCTGTGTTGGGAGACTTGCCGATATTAGGGAAACTATTTAGGCGAGATTATCAGCAAATGACAAAAAGTGAATTATTAATATTTGTCACTCCAACTCTTTTAATTCAATGAGTTAGGTGTAAATTTTTGCTTGGTTGAAAAAATAAAGTTGCATTCATCCACTCAGATCTAGATAATTTCGGGTCTTATCACGAATTATCTGTGAGGAATTGGTGTCACGAGCCTACTTTTTTAATTAAATAAGATAGTGTTCTTGTGGCAATGTCATTGAATTAACATTATAAATTACTGCTAAACATGGCTGAAAAACGTAATATTTTTCTTGTTGGCCCGATGGGTGCTGGCAAAAGTACAATAGGTAGATATCTTGCTCAACAACTTCACATGGAGTTTGTTGACTCAGATACTGTTATTGAAGAACGAACCGGAGCTGATATCGCTTGGGTATTTGATGTTGAAGGTGAAGACGGCTTCCGTAAACGTGAAGAATCTGTGCTCAACGACTTAACTCAAGAGCAAGGGATTGTCCTTGCAACTGGAGGAGGGTCGGTTAAAAGCAAGAGTAACCGTAATCATTTGTCTGCTCGTGGTGTTGTTGTTTATCTTGAAACAACGATTGAGAAACAGCTTGCGCGTACTAATCGCGATAAAAAGCGCCCACTGTTGCAAACAGAAGATCCACGTCAAATTCTTGAAGATTTAGCTAAAGAACGAAATCCTCTTTACGAAGAGATCGCTGATATTGTTGTGAAGACAGACGAACAAAGCGCCAAAGTTGTCGCGAACGAAATCGTAAAAATGTTGGAAGAACAATAATATTCTAGATATTGGAGTGTCTCATGGAGCGAATTACGGTCAGCCTAGATGAACGTAGTTACCCAATCTCAATTGGAGCCGGATTATTTAACGATCCGGCGCTAATTTCTTTTCTTTCCCCAAAACAAAAAGTCGTTATTGTCACTAATACGACAGTAGCTCCCCTGTATGCTGAGCGAATTACAGAACTTGTCACTAAGCATGGGTGTCAATCAGAGCTACTAAAATTACCTGATGGGGAAAAGTACAAGAATTTAGATACCTTTAATACGGTGATGTCGTTTCTTATCGAGAATAACTACAGCCGTGATGTGGTATTGATTGCTCTCGGTGGTGGTGTCATCGGTGATTTGGTCGGGTTTGCAGCGGCGTGTTATCAACGCGGTGTTGACTTTGTTCAGATTCCAACGACCTTGCTTTCTCAAGTTGATTCATCGGTAGGTGGTAAAACGGCGGTTAATCACCCACTTGGCAAGAATATGATTGGTGCATTTTATCAGCCTCAATCTGTCATTATTGATACTTCTTGCCTATCCACTTTGTCGGATCGAGAGTTTGCTTCTGGAATGGCAGAAGTCATTAAATACGGCATTATATACGATGCAGAGCTCTTTTCGTGGCTTGAGCAGAATATGGAGTCACTCTATTCCTTAGATCAACAGGCATTGAGCTATGCGATTGCACGTTGCTGTTCAATCAAAGCTGAAGTGGTTGCTCAAGATGAAAAAGAGTCAGGTATCCGTGCACTGCTAAATTTAGGCCATACTTTTGGTCATGCGATTGAAGCTGAGCTAGGATACGGTAATTGGCTCCATGGTGAAGCGGTGTCCGCTGGCATGGTCATGGCTGCCAAAACGAGTCTGTTACAAGGGTTAATTTCAGAGCGTGAACTCGAGCGCATTATTACTCTATTGAAAAAAGCTAAACTTCCGGTTAATACACCTGAGAGCATGTCTTATGATGACTTTATCAAGCACATGATGCGAGACAAAAAAGTGCTTTCTGGCCAATTACGCCTTGTGTTACCAACAGGCATTGGTCAATCAGAAGTTAGAAGTGATACCCCAGAAAATATTATCGAACAAGCTATTGAGTTCTGTCGAACTCTTTAACATTACTCGTCAAATCGGTAAGCTTCTCATATATATGAGAAGCTTATAGCTGGATTTATCTAAGGGTTAGAGTATGAGTTTAGCAGGTGGCCATAGAGTTCTTGAGCTTTCATCGCAAGCAGCGTTACTTGAAAGGTTAGGTTTACTCACTAATTTTGGTTCTAACTTTATTCATGTTTCTGGCGAAGCCGGTTCTGGTAAAACTTGGCTTGCTCAGCGTTACCTCGAAGTCTGGGCTGCTGATAAAAATCAATCTTTACTCCTCTGTTTCCGTAATCAATCTGATGCTCAACGCAGGCAAACTATCCTTAGCCAACTTCGACGGGAAGTCGAATTTGATGAAAATGCCGACTTAGTTGATAGCTTTTGTGAGATCATGGAAGGAGACAACTGTAATATTGTCATTGTCGTCGATGATGCACAGCAGTTGTCGGAAATCATGCTTACCGAACTCTGGTCTTTGGTTCAAACGGCTCAATTGAGATCGAACTGGTCGATCAGTGTCGTGTTATTTTCTCGTCCAAATTTGCTTGACCGCTTATTGAATCGAATCAGTCATGGGCAAGAACAAAAGCCAGTTGATCTGGAAATCGATGTTTTACCGCAAGAAGATGCCGATCGTTTTTTTGAGTTCTCTGTTATGAGATTTGTTGACGATGATATGGAGCGTAGGGTTCGATTCGCATATAGTAAGGCTAGGAAAACTCCGGGTGAAATAATGGCGTTGGGAGAACAAAAAATGGAAAAGCGAATCATTATTCGCTCTATCGTCGGGTCACCAATTAATATTGCGATTGTTGTAGTGTTATTGGCATTGGCTATCGGCGGTGGATATTGGTGGTTATTAAATCGGACTGTGATGCCTAATAGTGACCACAAGGGACAGCAAGTTACCGATATTGAAGCTTCAGATAGAATAAGGTCTACCGAGCAAACCATTATTCCAACGTTAACGGAAATTGATTCTAAAGATGATTCTAACTCCCTCCCTCCCGTTATTGCTGAGAATACGAGTAACGTCGGATTTGACGAGACGACAGAAAATCAACGAGTGGTTATCACCTCGGACGTGGTCGATGCATTGTTAGATGGCTCATCTGAAAATTCTCAAATTCTTGATGAGGTTGTCATCGACTCGGAATTGACGACTGGGAAACCTGATGAAGACGTTATCAATGTAGACTCTGCTGAAGTCAGTGAATTGATCGCTAGTGGTGAAGCAACTGCAGAGCAAGTTGAGCAACTCAAACAAGCTGTAACCAGTATACCTGAATCGACATTAGGTGATGAAAATTCAATTATCAGTGTTGCAGAAGAGATCTCCGAACAAGATGAAAATGCTCAGGCCATAACGAATATTGTTCCAGTGGATGCTGAAGCACTTGCCGCCGCGAATTATCATGAAAGTCAGTTATTATCACTATCCGAAAGTAGTTATACTTTGCAGTTAGCTGCGTTTAATCGTCAACGTGATGTTGGGCGCTTTATCAACGAGAGTCAATTGGGCGATAAACTTTACGCTTACACGACGATTCGAAACGGCGTGACTTGGTACATTATGGTTTACGATAATTTCTCGACATTGCAACTCACCCGAGATGCCATTGAAACATTACCGGACTCGATCAAGGCACTAAATCCTTGGGCAAAATCAATAAGTCAGGTTCATCGTGACATCGAAGCGGGCAAATAAGCCTGAGCTGTCTTAAAAAATATGTTACATTCCGCAGCCTTGGATTGAAGTAGGTAGTAGAGCAAGTAGTCAATGAAAAAACAGCGCGCCTTTCTCAAATGGGCTGGTGGAAAATACGGATTGGTTGGCGATATTCAACGCTATTTACCAGAAGCAACAACATTGGTTGAACCCTTTGTCGGTGCCGGTTCTGTATTTCTTAATACTGACTATGATCGCTACTTGTTGGCCGATATTAATCCGGACCTAATTAACCTCTATAACCTTCTCAAGGAGAAGCCCGATCTTTACATTAATGAAGCTCGGCGCTGGTTCACTCCTGAAAACAATCGTAAAGAAGCGTATTTAGCGGTTAGGCAAGATTTTAATCAAACCGACGATATTCTATATCGCTCGCTCGCGTTTCTTTATATGAATCGTTTTGGCTTTAATGGTTTGTGCCGATATAACAAGAAAGGCGGTTTCAACGTTCCATTTGGGTCGTATAAAAAACCTTATTTTCCTGAAGCAGAACTCGAATTTTTCTCTCAAAAATCGGCCAAAGCGACCTTTATCTGTGCTGAATACAAACAGACGTTTGAGCGGGCTCCAGATGATAGTGTTGTGTATTGCGATCCTCCTTATGCACCGCTTTCTAATACTGCAAACTTTACTTCTTATGCTGGTGCAGGCTTTTCTTTAGATGATCAAGCTGGGTTAGCCATTGTCGCTGAGACCGCCGCGCAAGATAGACGTATTCCGGTTCTTATTTCCAATCACGATACGGTGTTGACTCGCCGATTGTATAACGGCGCTAAGTTAAATACGGTCAAAGTGAAACGTACTATTAGCCGAAACGGAGCAGGTCGCAATAAGGTTGATGAGCTTCTCGCATTGTTCTCACCCTCTAGAGTGTGACTCTGAGTTTAAATTATACATTTTAGCGATTGATATCGAGTATATTGACATTGGTGGCTAGGAACTCGAGTAGAGGTTAGGTAGAATCGCGCTCAATTTCGTACGCCATACAACTGCTAACAGAGGCAAACTATGACTGATTTTCTTATTGCTCCATCTATTTTATCCGCCGATTTGGCTCGTTTAGGTGATGATGTTGACGCGGTTCTCAAGGCGGGGGCTGATGTTATTCATTTTGACGTAATGGATAATCACTATGTTCCAAATTTGACCTTTGGAGCGCCGATCTGTAAAGCACTCAGAGACTACGGTATTACCGCTCCTATTGATGTCCATTTAATGGTAAACCCTGTCGATCGTATTATCCCTGATTTTGCTGAAGCAGGCGCGACGATGATTACATTTCATGTTGACGCTGTTGATCATGTTGACCGCACTTTGCAATTGATTAAGTCATGTGGTTGCCAAGCTGGGGTTGTATTAAACCCTGCGACTCCACTTAGTCACTTAGAGTTTTTAATGGATAAAGTGGACATGATTTTGTTGATGTCGGTAAACCCTGGGTTCGGTGGTCAGTCTTTCATTCCTCATACATTAGACAAATTACGTCAAGTTCGTGCTTTGATTGACCAGTCGGGGCGCGATATTCGTTTGGAAATTGATGGCGGAGTTAAAATAGACAATATCAGAGAAATTGCTGAAGCGGGCGCAGATATGTTTGTTGCTGGTTCGGCCATTTTTGATCAACCGAATTATAAAGAAGTGATTGATGCCATGCGTGCTGAACTCGCTAAAGTAAACGCATAATTTACTATTCTTGTTTTTAGAAGCTCCTTTTAGGAGCTTTTTTTATAAAATCGTTTTGATTTCTGGATCTCGTTCGCCTCACTCTGATAGCATCAAACTCCGACGATTTTTTTGTGCTTCACTGTTGAAGCTTTGACGTTTCTAGGATGAACGTTTTTGATAAGAGAGTTTGAAATGTCTTTATCTTCCATTAAATTTATCGCTTTTGATCTTGATGGCACTTTGCTTGATAGTGTGCCTGATCTTGCGATTGCAGCAGATCAAGCCGCACAATCATTAGGTTACCCTGCAGTATCTGAGACTCAGGTTCGTGACTATGTTGGGAATGGCGCTGATATTCTGATTGGGCGAAGTTTAAGCCGTAGTCTAGAAATTGATCCAATGATTTCAGCAGATACTCTCAAAGAAGCACGAGTGCGTTTTGATGATTTCTATGCTGCTACTGGGCATAAGTCGAGTCACTTATATGAAGATGTGTTATCGACATTGTCAGCACTCTTTCAAGCGGGCTATTCAATGGCCGTCGTCACGAACAAACCACTGAAATTTGTTCCGGAGATTTTGGCACAACATGGTATTGCTGAATTCTTCTGTGAAGTCATCGGTGGAGACAGTTTTCCTGTCCGCAAACCCGATCCAGTTGCACTTAACTGGCTGATGGAAAAGTATTCCGTGACTGCTGAACAATTTTTAATGGTTGGTGATTCTAAGAATGATATTTTGGCTGCGAGAAACGCTCGCTGCTTATCGTTTGGGTTGACCTATGGTTACAATCACGGAGTGCCGATTTCGGAGTCAAACCCTGACTATGTGGCCGACAATGTAAATGAATTACTCAAATTGCTGATTGTTTGAATAAAAAGCGGTTTAATCCCTAGCATTATACTTGCCAATGAGTACACTTCATTAAAAAGATGAAAAGAAAAATATCTACCCATATTGCATAAAAGGAAAACGAAGTTATGAGCAAGCCCATTGTATTTAGTGGTGTTCAACCATCAGGTGAACTAAGTATCGGTAATTACTTGGGTGCTCTACGTCAGTGGCAACAAATGCAAGATGATTACGATTGTTCTTATTGTATTGTTGATTTACATGCGATTACTGTCCGTCAAAATCCTGAGGCGCTAAGAGAAGCGACATTAGATGCGCTAGCAATTTGTTTAGCGGTTGGAGTTGACCCTAAGAAGAGCACGCTATTTGTACAGTCTCATGCACCTGAACATGCTCAAATGAGTTGGTTGCTAAATTGTTATACCCAAATGGGTGAACTGAATCGTATGACTCAGTTTAAAGATAAATCTCAACGTTATGCTAATGATGTGAATGCCGGGTTATACAGTTATCCTGTGTTGATGGCGGCTGATATTTTATTGTATGGAGCAGATCAAGTACCCGTTGGAAGTGATCAAAAGCAACACCTTGAACTTGCGCGCGATATTGCCACCCGATTCAATAATATTTACAGTCCGGAATCGCCAATATTTACTGTGCCTGAACCGTATATTCCGACGGTAAATGCTCGTGTCATGAGCTTGCAGGATGCGTCGAAGAAAATGTCTAAATCGGATGATAATCGGAAAAATGTCATCACTTTGCTTGAAGAGCCGAAATCGATTCTTAAGAAGATCAATAAAGCGCAAACCGATACTGAAACACCGCCGCGTATTGCTCATGATATTGAGACGAAAGGTGGGATCTCTAACTTAATGGGACTGTACTCAGCCGCAACCGGACTTTCTTTTGCAGAGATTGAGGCTAAGTATAAAGACATGGAAATGTATGGTCCATTCAAAAAAGAAGTGGGTGAGGCGATTGTCTCGATGTTAGAGCCAATTCAATCTGAATATCATCGTATTCGAGCTGACCGTGGCTATTTAAATGATGTTATGTCTGAAGGTGCAGAGAAAGCATCCTCAAGAGCGAGTATCATGCTCAAACGCGCTTATGACGCAGTTGGATTTATTCCTCGTTCATAAACGACAATGGCAGTGTAACGATAAAGCTCTGACTCGTATGTTGGGGCTTTTTTGTTTGTATTTTTTTAAAGCTATTGCACAATGCAACACAAAGCTCCCTTAACTATTATATCGCGACATTTATGCTATTAATTATCGATAACTACGATTCGTTTACTTATAACCTTTATCAATACTTTTGCGAGTTGGGGTGTGATGTTGAGGTGTATCGAAATGATGAGATCGACATTGCTGCGATAGAGCAACTTGCTCCGAGCCATCTAGTCATTTCACCCGGACCTAAAACACCAAATGAAGCGGGAATTTCTTTGGATGTGATTCATCATTTTGCTGGAAAGCTTCCTATTCTCGGTGTCTGTTTAGGGCATCAAACAATTGCTCAAGCTTTTGGAGGAAAAGTAGTAAGAGCAAGGCAGGTTATGCATGGCAAAACATCGGCGATTCAACATAATAATAAGAGTGTCTTTCTAGGTTTGAATAATCCTTTGACGGTGACACGTTACCATTCGCTGGTGGTTGAGAAAGAGTCTCTACCCGATTGCTTTGAAGTCACAGCCTGGAGCCTTGATAGCTCGGGAAACGTTGATGAAATCATGGGATATCGGCATAAAACTTTGGCATTAGACGCGGTGCAATTCCACCCGGAATCGATCAAAACTGAACAGGGGCATGAACTGCTTGCGAATTTTTTGAATCGGTAGTGGATTAGTTCTCTTTATATATATTTATTCAGTTTATTTGTCTTATTTGTGATTATTAACTTAACTTTTATGAATATTTAGTCATAATGAGTTGTGTGGAAGTTCATTTTACGAGTGTAATTGAAGACTTTCTCAACGACGAATAGAAATTATTTGGTCAAATATACGATTTGGGCTTAAATCTGGATAAAAGAAGTCGTCTATACTGACATAAAATGATGACACTTAAAGATAGTGTAGCAAGAAAGGAAAGCAAAATGACGAATGATAATAAGGTCGAGCGGTCACTATTTGATGATGTAATGGTGCCATGTTATAGCCCAATGGCGATGATCCCGGTTAAAGGTGAAGGTTCTCGTTTGTGGGATCAAGAAGGTACTGAATACATTGATTTTGCAGGCGGAATTGCCGTGAGCTGCCTTGGTCATTGCCACCCTGTGATGGTGAAAGCATTGACAGATCAAGCGAATAAAGTCTGGCATTTAAGTAATGTTATGACTAACGAGCCAGCGTTGCGTTTGGCGAAAAAACTCACTGATCTCTCATTTGCAGAGCGCGTGTTTTTCTCAAACTCTGGGGCAGAAGCCAATGAGGCTGCACTAAAATTAGCGCGTCGTTGGGCTGCGGAGACCTATGATGAAAATAAATCAGAAATCATCGCGTTTAACCAAGGCTTCCATGGGCGTACATTTTTTACCGTAACTGTGGGTGGTCAAGCATCTTATTCCGATGGGTTTGGGCCTAAACCTTCTGATGTGACCCATTTACCGTTTAACGACATCGAGACGCTCAAAGCTCATATTTCTGACCGCACCTGCGCGGTGATGATGGAGCCTTTACAAGGTGAAGGTGGAATCATTTCGCCAAGCGATGAGTTTGCTAAAGCAGTTCGTGATTTGTGTGATGAGCACAATGCGTTACTCATTTTCGATGAAGTTCAGACGGGTAATGGCCGTACTGGAGAGTTTTATGCTTACCAAGGGCTTGGCGTTACTCCTGATATCCTAAGTACTGCTAAGTCATTAGGGGGTGGTTTCCCTATTGGTGCGATGTTAACTACAGAAAAGTTAGCACAGCATTTTAAAGTGGGTGTTCACGGATCGACTTACGGTGGTAACCCACTGGCGTGTGCTGTCGCAGAAGCTGTTATCGATACAATCTCTAAGCCTGATGTTCTTGCTGGTGTTTTGGAACGCGAGCAACTTTTCAGAGACGGGCTAACCGCTATTAATGATAAGTACAATATTTTCAGTGAGTTCCGTGGAAAAGGCTTATTACTTGGTGCGGTAATGAATGATGAATGGAAAGATCGTGCTCGAGATGTACTCGTCGCAGCAGGAGAGTATGGGCTATTATTATTAGTAGCAGGTCCAAATGTTGTACGATTTACTCCCTCTTTGGTCATTTCAGAACAAGAGATTAAAGAAGGCTTAGCACGTTTAGAAAAGGCGGTGGCATCACTTATCGCATAATGTAAATGCGTCTAAGAAGTACATACTTCTTAGACGTAACCTATTGAGAGGTCGTTGTATGTTGGTTATTCGTCCCATAGCTACATCAGATTACTCAGCACTCTACCATTGTGCCATTGAATCGGGTCATGGCTTTACCTCACTTCCTGTTAACGAAGAATTACTCAATCGCCGTATTAATCATTCTTTATCCAGTTTTAATAAAAACGACGTAAAAGGTCCGTCTGATGAAGGTTATCTGATGGTGGCTTTTGATGATGAAACTGGGGATGTCGTTGGTACAACTGGAATAGAAGCCGCAGTGGGTTGGGAGCGGCCTTTTTATAGTTATCATATTGACACTCATGTTCACCGTTCAACGAAACTTTCGGTAAACAAAGAAGTTAAGTTACTGACTCTTGGGAATAATTACACCGGGTGTAGCGAACTGTGTACGTTGTTTTTATTACCGAAGTACCGCCAAGGCCTAAATGGGCGTTTGCTCTCTAAATCTCGCTTTATGATGTTAGCTCAACATCCTCAACGTTTTTCTAGAACCATTATTGCAGAGATGCGGGGTGTCTCAAATCAAGAGGGAAACTCTCCATTTTGGCAATGGCTTCAAGAGCACTTTTTCTCCATCGATTTTACGTTAGCCGATTACTTAACGGGGATAGGTCACAAAGGGTTTATTGCTGATCTGATGCCTAAAGCACCGATATATATCAATTTGCTCAGCTCTGAAGCGCAAGCGGTTGTTGCACAAGTCCATGAGAATACTAAGCCTGCATTAAAGCTATTGGAAAGAGAGGGGTTCTGCTGTCGGGGGTATGTGGATATTTTTGATGCAGGCCCCACAGTAGAATGCGATATTAATAATATCGAATCGGTTCGGCATTCAGAGGTGGCAAACATCTCAGTGTGTGATCAACTCGATAGTGCTTCTCCTCAACTTCAAACTATGCTTATTAGTAATACCTTGTTCCAAGATTTTAGGGCAACAATGGCTTCCGCGGTTTATGACCAGAGTCGGAACACGATTTTCCTATCTGCTCGAGTAGCTAAGGCGTTGCTAGTGTCCGGCGGTGATCCCGTCCGCTTTATTATTCAAGACCCAATAATAGGGGGTGATAAATGACACATTTTATTGCTGGAGAATGGTTAGAAGGGGAAGGTGGTTTCTTTGAGTCACACAAACCTTATGATGGTAGGACTGTTTGGTCTGGTTACAGTGCTAGTGACCATCAAGTAGAGTGCGCATGTCGAGCCGCTCGTTTGGCTTTTTATGAATGGAAAACGAAGGACTTTAAAGAACGAGAACAAGTCGTATTGAAATTTGCTGAGCTTGTCGAATGCAACGCTGATTTACTCGCGCAAACCATTTCTGAAGAAACAGGAAAGCCTCTCTGGGAAACGAAAGGAGAAGTTGCGGCGACCAAGGGTAAGATACCAATATCAATTCAAGCTTACCATGAACGCAGTGGAGATAAATACCGAGAGAACGACGAGCAGCGTTTCGTGTTACGTCATCGGCCTTTGGGTGTCATGGCTGTTTTTGGCCCTTATAACTTTCCTTGTCATCTCCCGAATGGTCATATTGTACCCGCACTTTTAGCGGGGAACTGTGTGGTATTAAAACCTTCAGAGCAAACCCCGAAATGTGCTGAAATTATGGTGACATTATGGCAACAGGCGGGTCTTCCTGACGGTGTTCTGAATTTGGTTCAAGGTGGTAGCGATACTGGTATTGCACTAGCAAAAATGAAGCAGATAGATGGTTTGCTTTTTACTGGAAGTGCTTCAACAGGCCATACTCTTCATCGACAGTTTGCGGGACAGCCAGAAAAAATGCTTGCCCTCGAAATGGGGGGAAATAACCCTTTGGTGGTGAGTTCACATTTTGGTGATATCGATGCAGCCGTTTACACCATTATTCAATCTGCATTTATTAGTTCAGGCCAAAGGTGTACTTGTGCGCGACGTCTATATATCCCCGATTGTGAGGGAGGAGACGCGTTATTGACGCGTTTAATAGAGGTTGTTGAAGCTCTCGATATAGACCAGCCGTTTGCAGTCCCCGCTCCATTTATGGGGCCATTGATTTCTGCTCAAGCTGCAGACCATGTTATCGAGATACAAAAAAACTTAGTGAGCTTGGGCGCAAAAATACTTGTTATTGCACAGCGCAAAGAACATGCTTTTGTTACGCCAGCTATTTTAGATGTGAGCAATATCGTAGATCTGCCTGATGAAGAGTGTTTTGGCCCTTTGTTGCAAGTCATTCGGTATAGTAGCTTAGAAGCCGCGGTAGAGATGGCAAACGATACTCAATTTGGGCTTTCTGCAGGCTTAATTTCAACCCAGCATAGTGAGTGGCATTATTTTGTCGATCACATTCGTGCGGGAATTGTGAATCTAAATCGTCAATTAACTGGAGCCAGCAGTGACGCGCCATTTGGTGGGCCAGGAGCGTCTGGCAATTTAAGACCAAGTGCCTATTATGCGGCTGACTATTGTGCTTATCCTATGGCATCTATTGAAGGGGAGCAGCTAGAGCTCCCAACAGTATGTTCGCCGGGGATTCATCTCTAGTTCACTATTAAGGAAGCACTATGACACCTGAACAACTGTTTTCTTACCTATGGCAGGATTATGCTTCTCGCCTTTGTCCTTCAGCTCAGAGAATAAAGGATCTATTGCAAGAAGAGAGTGAGTTGATTAACGATCATATCGCTCTAAGGACTTTTAATATAGAGCCACTCGGACTTGAGACGTTAGCTTCTCAATTTGAAAAGCTAGGCTATAAAGTAGGGGGAGAATATCGATTTGAGGCAAAAAAATTAAGGGCTAAGCACTATGAGCATTCCAATTCTGATTTGCCAAAAGTATTTATTAGCGAACTTTTGGTTGAAGAACTGTCCACCCCAGCTCAAAAAGTCATTCATAGCTTAATCGCACAAGTCGATTCACACTACTTCTCTGGACCCGACTTTCTTTACGCCGGACGTCCATGGTCACTCTCTATTGAACAGTATCACCTTTTATCGGAAGAAAGCGAATATGCGGCTTGGGTTGCTGCGCACGGCTATGGCGCGAACCATTTTACGGTCAGTGTGAATCAATTGAATCGATTCGAGCAAGTCAAAAACGTTAATCAGTACCTAAGACAACATGACTTCGCAATCAATGAGTCTGGTGGAGAAGTGAAGGGAACACCAGAATTGATGCTGGAACAATCCTCCACCATGGCCGATATTGTGGAGGTTTCCTTGATAGAGACAGAGCTTCGCTTACCAGGAGGTTTTTATGAATTCGCTAAACGTTATCCTACCGATAGTGGTGTGTTATACAGTGGTTTTGTCGAAGCATCGGCGAATAAAATTTTTGAAAGTACCGATCGACGTCTTTAACTGGACACGTATCGTCCACCAAGCAAATAAAAAACCACTTCAAGTTGAAGTGGTTTTTCAATTTAAAGACTGAAAACTGGAAGTTTAACGCGTTCCGTAAACGACGATAGTTTTACCGTGCGCTGAAATCAGGTTTTGCTCTTCAAGCATTTTCAGGATTCGGCCAACAGTTTCACGTGAACAGCCAACAATTTGTCCAATCTCTTGACGAGTGATTTTGATTTGCATTCCGTCAGGGTGTGTCATTGCGTCAGGTTGTTTTGCTAAGTTCAATAGCGTTTGAGCAATACGACCAGTCACATCCAAGAACGCAAGATCACCTACTTTACGGCTAGTCACGTGTAAACGGCGAGCCATTTGTGAAGAGAGGCGCATCAAAATATCTGGATTGACCTGGATAAGCTGACGGAATTTTTTAAATGAGATTTCAGCGACTTCACATGGCGACTTTGCTCTAACCCAAGCGGTACGCTCTTGATCATCTTCAAATAAACCAAGTTCACCGATAAAGTCACCCTGATTTAGATAAGAGAGAATCATCTCTTTACCTTCTTCATCTTTAATCAGTACTGCGACAGAACCTTTTACGATGTAGTAAAGAGTTTCCGCCTTTTCACCTGCGTGAATCAAAGTACTTTTTGATGGGTATTTATGAATATGACAGTGTGAAAGAAACCACTCTAACGTTGGATCTGTTTGAGGTTTACCTAGAACCATAATATCTCTCTTCCTATGCAGGGTATACTTGCTGTTTCGTGTAGTAGCTATGCCCAATTGCGATAATTCTACTCTAAGAGTTGGAGAAAACGCGCAAGGTATTTTCTAATTCTGAATTAAATAATATCCTTTTTCGGGCTCAATTTCTTGATTTTAATCGTGTGACACGTGCAAATTTCTACGCAAAAGTGTGCACATGGTCACGCTATTGGAAGTAAATTAAAGGAACGCTGTTCGATTAACGGCGTATTAACCTTTTATTTATGTGATAGCCGTCAGCCAATTTTTCCCGTTTCAATCAGTTGTTGCAAAATAGGTCTAACAATGAGTTCCATTGAAAAACTCATCTTTCCTCCAGGGACAACGATGGTGTCTTGGCTAGACATAAACGATCCATCAATCATGGCGAGTAAGTAAGGGTAATCGACCTGCTTAATTCCTTGCAGACGAATAACCACAAAGCTCTCATCCAAGCTGGGAATATCTCGAGCACTCAATGGGTCGGATGTATCGACCGTTGGCACTCGCTGAAAGTTAATGTGAGTACGTGAGAATTGTGGTGTCATATAGTTGAGGTAATCATCCATAGAACGAACGATCGAATCCGTTACCGCTTCTTTTGAGTGGCCTCGATCTCGCGTGTCTCGTACAAATTTTTGAATCCATTCCAAGTTGACGATCGGAACCATCCCGATCAAAAAATCGACATGTTGCGCGACATTAACGGGGCCATCAATTATGCCCCCATGGAGACCTTCGTAAAAAAGGAGGTCGCTATCTTGAGGTAAATCTTGCCAAGGTGTAAACGTCCCTGGTGTTAGGTTATATGGGACTGCCTCGTCAAATGTATGTAGGTAACGGCGTACTTTTCCTGTTCCACTTTTACCGTATTCATCGAAAAACGACTCTAATAGAGGAAAGTCATTGGCTTCAGAACCAAAATAACTAATATGGCGACCTTGTTCACGAGCTCTCCGGATTTCAATATCCATTTCGGGGCGAGTGAAACGATGAAAACTATCACCCTCAACCCAAGCTGGATTAATGTTCATCCCATTGAAGAGTTTGCGAAATGCTTCTGAGGTTGTGGTTGTACCTGCTCCCGAAGAACCAGTAACAGCAATAATTGGATGCTTTGCGGACATGACTTTCCCTGTCTATTTTTACTTTCTTTAACGCCACTATAGCACGAAATATTCTTTCGATGATTACAGCAGAAATGGATTAGCGCAATTTAGGGTGGATCTGAATATCGATACTTTCATGAAGCTCTGAGTAAACGATTACCGCATCATTTTTACTAAGAAGTGACTTAACTTGTTCTATTTTGGTGGTTAAATCAATTTCACTATTGCCGTAATCGGTGCCTTCACGAAGGACAAATTCTTGGATCAGCGTGTTCAGGGTGTCTGGCGCTATTTCTTGCCATGGAACGATCATCGCAAATTTCCTGATTCTTAATGTTGAGTTGCGCCTATTTTATGTCTATTTACTCGAATTGCGAAATGCATTACCTGATATTGATGAAGATTTGTTGTACGGAAGAAGAATCGGCCTCAGTTTAGGTTTCGTTATTTATTAGGACGGCTCAATAAAAGAGGCGGATAAATGGGTGGCATTAAGTCGCTGACAATACGTAGATACAAGATTTGGTGTTGTGGTGGGTTTTGAATTTAAGATGTTAAATTGATCGACTAGATCAGCCTGCTGACGCTTTTCTAATTCTAATTCAAACTTCAATGTCTTTTGATATAAGTTGTCGGTCAGAGAAGGTTTTAGGGATTGTCTTAGTTGACGGTAATGATTGATTAAGCCGTCAGTGTTGTCTGTTGCCTTTATTAATGTTTCCAACTCATCATTATTAATGCTGAGTTTGTGTAGATCGAGATACTTGAGAAGAAGCAATGTATTTACATTTCCTCCAAATTGATTTTGGAGGGTTAAACACGCTTCTTTCACTCCCGTAGCAGCATAATATGACAAACTGAATTGCCAGAGTTGTTCCGTCATTAGAGTGTGAGAAGCCGGTGTTTTTCTCATTATTGGTGAAACTCTTGTTCTAATAGTTCAAGCTCTTCCTGTTGCTCCATCCAGGTTACTTCAATTTTCTCAAGTTCGGATTTTGCGCTGGCTTGAGTAGCGATTAGGTCTGTTAAGACACTCTTGTTTTCAATTTCATACAGACTACTGTCAGCCAATTTTTCATCAATTTCTGAAACACTCTCAGAAAGAGCATCCATTTTCGATTCTAATTGAGAGAGCTTTTTGCGAAGTGGAGCGGTAGTTTTTCGGAATTCAGCTTCTCGGCGTTTTTGTTCTTTTTTCGCTGCGGCACTATTCCCACCTTCTTTTTCATTACTCACTGGTTGCGCATCACGACGTTCTTGGCGCTGTTGTTCCGTTAACCATTTGTAGTAATCATTTAGATCGCCATCGAAGGGGGCGGCTTGACCTTGGTGGACTAAATAAAGGTCATCAGTGGTGGCACGAAGAAGGTAACGGTCATGACTGACGATAACCATTGCACCCTCAAAGGTTTGCAAAGCAAAGGTGAGGGCTTGACGCATATCGAGATCAAGGTGGTTAGTTGGTTCATCCAGTAACAATAGATTAGGCTTCTGCCAGACAACTAGAGCTAAAACTAATCGTGCTTTTTCTCCACCAGAAAAAGGAGCTACTTTTTCTAGCGCTTTTTCACCTTGAAAGCCAAAACTTCCAAGATAGTCTCGTATCTGTTGCTCGGTGTGATTTGGGGCGATTTGCATCATATGCTGCAGAGGCGTTTCTTCTGGATGCAGGGTCTCGAGTTGATGTTGAGCAAAGTAGCCAATTTTAACACCTTGAGAGTACGTTAAATCACCACTTGTAGGATTAAGTTCACCTGATAGTAATTTGATCAGCGTTGATTTACCTGCGCCATTTCGACCGAGAAGTCCAATTCGACTTCCAGGAACCAAATTCAGGCGTATTTTCTCTAAGATGAGCTTATCGCCGTATCCTGCACTCACTTCGTCCATCATTATTATTGGATTGGGCAGGGCGGCAGGTTCACGGAATTCGAAACTGAATGGATTATCAAATTGTGCCGGTAACACTTTTTCCATGCGCTCTAGTGCTTTGATGCGGCTTTGAGCTTGTCGAGCTTTTGAAGCTTTGTAACGGAAGCGATCGATATAGCTTTGCATATGAGCAACTTGCTTCTGTTGTTTTTGAAACATAGCTTGTTGTAGAACGAGCTTTTCAGCGCGTTGAGTCTCAAATGACGAGTAGTTGCCTGTGTACTCGTTAAGGTCTTGGTTTTCTACGTGGATGATTCGAGTAACGATAGGATCTAAAAAGTCGCGATCGTGTGAGATTAAGACTAAGGTTCCTGGGTAACTTTGTAACCAGCGTTCTAGCCACATTACAGCATCTAAGTCTAAGTGGTTCGTCGGTTCATCGAGAAGTAATAGATCGGAACGACACAATAAGGCTTGAGCAAGGTTAAGGCGCATGCGCCAACCACCAGAGAATTGAGTTAAGTTCCATCCCATTTGATCTTGGCTGAAACCCAGACCATCGAGAAGCTCAGCGGCTCGTGATTGAATCGTATAACCACCAATGGTTTCAATTTTACCATGGAGGATAGCAACTTCATGGCCATCATCATTTTGTTCTGCAGCACGTAAGTCGGATTCTAATTGACGAAATTCACGATCGCCATCAATAACATAATCAATTGCTCGACGTTCAATTGCCGGCGTTTCTTGCGCAACCCAAGCTAATTCCCAATGGGAAGTCATGCTAAAATTACCGGCATCGATAGACAGTTCATCTTTTAGCAGAGCAAACAGAGTGGACTTTCCGCAACCATTTTTTCCAACTAAACCGACTTTGTCGCTCGGGTGAATAGTCGCTGATGCTTGATCTAAAAGAGGTTTGCCGCCACGTAAAAGCTGAATATCTGAGAACGTAATCATATTGCCGTCTAAATTAAGTAATAATCTGCCCAGAATAGTAGGTGGAATGAGGATAAATGTCGATCACAAACCAATATGAGTTATGATTGATAATGTAATTTCAAAATAGAATCAGTGTGAGAAAGCAAGATGACTTCCAATACTTCGTCATTAGTTCGCCCCAAAATTTTAGTCATAGTGGCTCACCCTGAACCACAAAATTCGGTGGTCAATCACCTGCTGTTGAAATCAATAAAACATCTGGAACATGTAAAAGTTCATGACCTTTATGCAATCTATCCTGATTTTTTTATTGATGTAGCCGCAGAACAAAAATTGTTACTTGAGCATGATGTAATCGTTTTTCAGCACCCACTTTATATGTATTCGTGCCCGGCTTTGTTAAAAGAATGGATGGATAGGGTTCTCAGTAAAGACTTTGCTTTTGGTTCTAAAACGGAATTAAAAGGAAAATATTGGCGCAGTGTGATTTCTGCTGGTGGGAAACGTACCGCATTCGATGAAAAAGGGTATAACAAATATCCCTTGGAAGAAATTTTACAGCCATTTGAATTGACGGCAGCATTGTGTTGTATGAATTGGTTGGAACCTCTCGTGCTGTATTATGCAAGGAATATCTCTGATGTTTTGCGCTACGAACATGCAGAAAAGTATCGCCGGTGGTTATGCGAACCAATGAAAGTAGAGGATAAGTAGTATGGCGGCAGAAACCAGTGATCTTCTTCAAAGTGGAGCAATCTTTCTGACTGCAGCGGTTGTTGCTGTTCCACTTGCCCAACGAGCTGGACTTGGTTCGGTACTGGGTTATTTACTTGCAGGGGTAGCCATTGGGCCGTGGGGGCTGAGATTAATTAGCGACGTTGATGAGATTCTCCACTTCGGTGAGTTTGGTGTCGTGATGCTACTGTTTGTGATTGGTTTGGAACTTAATCCGAAAAAACTATGGCAGATGCGAGGTCCCATTATTGGTTTAGGAGGTGCGCAAGTCGTTGTTACCAGTGCGTTGTTAGCCTGCATTGTAAGAATGTTTGATATCCCATGGCAGACGAGTTTGGTGATTGGAATGGGGCTGGCGATGTCTTCAACAGCGATTGCACTACGGGTCATTGAAGAACAAGAACTTGAGCGTAGTGAAACTGGCCAATCGGGGTTTGCGGTCCTTCTATTTCAAGATATAGCTGTAATACCTATTCTAGCTTTATTACCTGTATTGGCAGGTAGCTCTGGTGGTACATGGGTTGATGGTATATGGATGATCTGTGGGATTGTTGGACTATTGGTTGGGGGGCACTTTTTATTGAGTCCACTCTTTAGTTATATCGTATCAAGCCGAGTTCGAGAACTGTTTACGGTGGCGGCCTTGCTCTTGGTGATTGGTATTTCAATCCTAATGCAATCATTGGGTTTATCGATGGCATTGGGAACGTTTTTGGCAGGAGTGCTATTGGCGGAGTCAGAGTTTCGTCATGAATTAGAAATCGCAATCGAACCATTTAAAGGCTTACTTTTAGGCTTGTTTTTTATTGCTGTGGGAATGGCTGTTGACCTCGGGCTGTTTTTACAACATCCGCTCGAAATTTTAACTGCCGTAGTGGTTTTAGTTTCAATAAAAGGTTTAACTCTCTATTTATTAGCACGCTTATTTGGCACTCGCTCTAAAGCACGAAGTTCGATGGCAGCAATCTTAAGTCAAGGTGGTGAATTTGCCTTCGTCATATTTACCGCAGCTCAAGCAGATGGGTTACTAGAGCAGTCTCAAGTATCGTTTCTACTCGTTGTTGTGAGCTTGTCTATGGTGACGACACCACTCATTTTAAATGTGCAAAAACGATGGTATGCCAGAAATTTAAATGGTCCTAAAAGTGATCTTGAAGTGGATGTATCGAACGAAGAGCCACGTGTCATTATTGCTGGCTTTGGACGCTTTGGCCAAATTATAGGCCGCCTCATGTTTGCCAATAAAATTAAAGTGACCGTATTAGAAAGTGATGCAAGTCAGATCAAATTACTAAGAAAGTTCGGGTATAAAGTTTTTTATGGTGATGCGAGTAATGTCGAACTGTTGCGCGCAGCGGGTGCAGCAAACGCAGAAGCGATTATTATTTGTACAGACATACCCGATGAAGTAGTAAAAATAGTTGAGCTATGTAAACAACACTATCCTCGTCTTAAGGTTCTAGCTCGTGCTCGTAGTAGAGTAGAAGCGCATCAATTGATTAATCTCGGTGTAGATGGATATACTCGAGAGACGTTTCGTGGAGCGTTGGATTTAGGGCGTGAAACCCTTGTTGCGCTCGGTATGCACCCTTATCAAGCAAAGCGTGCTGAAGGGCACTTTCGTCGATTGGATAATGCCATGTTAAAAGAGCTATTACCTCAACAAGGTGAAGAGAAGCAATTTTCGATTAGAACAAAAGAAGCAAGAAAAGAGCTAGAAGCTATTTTTGGTCGAGAAATGGAAAAAGACCATCAAGCTAGAGATGAATGGGATAAGGAGCAGGGGTAAATAATGAAAAAACGTTTTATTGCTGGAGCTCGATGCCCTAAATGTGAAGCGACCGATTCTTTACGTTGGTGGGAAGAGAATAATATTGAACACGTAGAATGTGTTGAATGTGACTATGTAGAACAGCGAACACCACAAAATATGGAGAAAACAGCTCATAGCGATCAATCAATGATTGGTATTTTTAAGCCAGAGTAATTGAGTTTCTGATTAAGATCCCCATAATATGTACGTATATAAATTTGCATCTCAACTTTGACTGATGCTTTTGATGCCTTGGAGCCGATATGAAAATTGAACAAAATGTAGTGGTTAGCTTAGCCTACCAACTAAAACTTGATGATGGCGTGGTATTAGACCAGTCAACAGCAGACGCGCCACTTGAATACTTACACGGCTTTAACAACCTAATTCCTGGTTTGGAAAAAGAATTGGTTGGTAAAGTGGTTGGTGATAAATTTACTGCCGTTATTGAACCTGAAGGTGCATATGGCGACTATAATGAAGCACTAGTTCAACGTGTTCCTGCAAATGTATTCCATGGTGTTGATACTATTGAAGTTGGTATGCGCTTCATGGCAGACACAGACCAAGGTCAGGTTCCTGTTGAGATTACCGAAGTTGATGGCGACGAAGTCGTGGTTGATGGCAATCATATGCTTGCTGGAAAAACCTTAACGTTTGATATTGAAGTTGTAGCAATGCGTGAAGGTACCGAAGAAGAAATTGCTCATGGTCATATTCACAGTCAAGATCATGGTGAAGGCTGTTGTGGCGGCGGAGACAAAGGCGACGACCACGAATGTTGTGGCGGAAAAGGTCATGATGAAGGTAAAGAACATGAATGCTGTGGTGGCGGTGGTTGTGGAAGTCACTAAGAGGACTTTGGCTGTCTCTACAAATTAATTATTTAAACACCTACCTTTTTGGTAGGTGTTTTTGATTTAACTTACTTTAAGAGTATTGATGTGATGCAAACCCCTTTTTCTATCGCAATCCATGGTGGAGCCGGCACGATTGAACCAAGTATGATGAGCAAGGAGTTACAACAAGAGATAGAACGAGCTCTCACTCTAGCTGTAACGTCTGGTCATTCTGTTCTCAACCAAGGTGGTACTGCAATTGATGCCGTCGTGAGTGCGGTTAAATGTTTAGAAGATAGTCCTCATTTTAATGCAGGGCATGGTTCGGTATTAACTCATCAAGAAATGGTAGAGATGGACGCCGCGGTGATGTTGGGAGATCAACGTCAAGCAGGAGCTGTCGCAGGTGTAAAACACATTAGAAATCCGGTTGAATTAGCGAAAGATGTGATGGAAAAAACGCCACATGTTCTATTGGCTGGAAAAGGAGCTGAAGAGTTTGCGTTCAGTTTAGGCTACGACTATACCGAACAGGATTACTTTTTTACTGAGCGTCGATATCAGCAACTTCAGTCAATGAAGGAAAAAGGTCTGTTTGCGTTGTCAGAATCTAAGTACCCAGATGACAAGAAGTTTGGAACCGTTGGAGCGGTAGCATTGGACCAATATGGGAACCTTGCTGCGGCAACAAGCACTGGCGGCGTTACCAACAAAAAATATGGAAGAATAGGTGACTCACCTTTAATTGGCTCTGGCACCTATGCTGAGAATAAATTGGTTGCATTATCAGCATCGGGTATGGGAGAGGCATTTATTCGTCATTGTGTTACCGCTGACATTGCGGCTCGCATGCGTTATTTAAAAGAAGATGTATCTGAAGCATGCGATGCTGTCCTTCATGGAGAATTGTGTGACATTGGTGGTGAGGGAGGCGTTATTGCCATTGATGCGCAAGGGAAGATTCACTTTTCATTAAATTCTTCAGGGATGTACCGTGCTTCCATCGACCGTACTGGAGAATTGAAATTAGCAATCTATTCAAATAACTAGTCAAATGGTTGATTATGCCGCTTCTCGTCTTAAACTTTAGACTTCGAGTAAATATTTATGCCAGATCAATTAGTTATTTTTCTACCTCTATTTATGCTCAAAAAATGACTGCAACTCATGTAATTCGATGCTAGAATCCATTTTTAACTAGCTATCAGACTTGGAACGATGGGAAATAACGTAGTTGTTTTAGGCACCCAATGGGGTGACGAAGGTAAAGGGAAAATTGTAGATCTGCTCACTGAAGACGCGAAATATGTTGTGCGTTATCAAGGTGGTCATAATGCAGGTCATACTTTGGTTATTGACGGTGAAAAAACCGTTCTTCACTTAATTCCGTCGGGTATTCTCCGCGACAACGTGAAGTGCATCATTGGTAACGGTGTCGTACTTTCACCAGATGCATTGATTAATGAGATGGAACCTCTAGAAGCTCGTGGTATTCCAGTTCGAGATCGTCTTTTCATTTCTGAAGCATGTCCACTAATTCTTCCGTACCATATTGCACTTGATCAAGCTCGTGAAATTGCTCGTGGTAACAAAGCAATTGGCACAACAGGACGTGGTATTGGTCCAGCCTATGAAGATAAAGTTGCTCGCCGTGGTCTACGTGTTGGCGATTTATTTGATAAAGCCTCCTTTGCTGAAAAGCTAAAAGAAGTCATGGAATACCATAACTTCCAGCTTGTAAATTATTACAAAGCTGAACCAGTGAGTTACGAAGAAGTTCTAGAACAAGCTATGGGCTATTCTGATCTTTTGACTTCTATGATTATCGATGTCACTGATGAACTCGATGCAGCACGTAAGCGTGGTGATAAAATCATGTTTGAAGGCGCACAAGGTACATTGTTAGATATTGATCACGGTACCTATCCGTATGTTACTTCTTCAAACACAACTGCTGGCGGTGTTGCTGCTGGTTCTGGTTTTGGCCCTCGCCATTTAGGTTATATCCTTGGTATTGCTAAGGCTTACTGTACTCGAGTTGGTTCTGGTCCATTCCCAACAGAGTTAGATGATGAAGTTGGTAACCACCTTGGTGTTAAAGGGGCTGAGTTTGGAGCGACAACAGGTCGTAAGCGTCGTTGTGGTTGGTTTGACGCGGTTGCAATGCGTCGAGCAATTCAAATTAACTCGATAACAGGCTTCTGCCTAACCAAATTAGATGTTCTTGATGGATTGGAAGAGATCAAAATTTGTACCGGCTATAAAATGAAAGATGGTTCAGTTGCAACTGTTTCACCAATGGCTGCCGATGCGTTTGATGATGTTACTCCAATATATGAAACGGTACCTGGTTGGACTGAAAGTACGTTTGGAGCGACAACTTTGGAACAACTTCCTCAAGCTGCATTAGATTATGTTAAGCGCATTGAAGAGCTGACAGGTACTCCAATTGATGTCATTTCTACCGGTCCAGATCGTATCGAAACCATTATCAAAGTACACCCATTTAGCGTCTAGATTTATTAACTAAACGTTATTTAAGTAAACATAGTGAAAGCCGGCTTCTTAGTCGGCTTTTTTTTGTATTGATATGCTATATTTATTAAACAATCGTCACTGTTTAAATAACGATCACTTTTCTCTAAAGTGATAGGCGTTATTGCCGATACTCTATTCAGGTCGAGTTCCTTTTTGGATGGACAAAAATCTACGTCATTGTTTTCGACAATGACATTGAATGAAGAGTACTTATATGAAGCTACGAACGGTAGCGGCTTCAATATCATTGTTGTTTGTGTTGTCGACATCGTACGCTAACGTGGCTGATGTTGGCGCACCAGTACCAATCTATTCTGAGGCTGAACTACTCAAATTAATTGAGAAAAATAAGCACCTAGAACGAGTGAAAGCTGATCATTGCCAGTTAGTTGAAGATATTGTAGCGCGTGCGACACGTGTAAGCTTACCTTCCTACGAGTTTTTATATGGTGATATGCTGGCTTCGGGTGTTTGTGTGGATCAAGATGTTGATTTGGGCTTGTATTATATTGAATCGGCAGCGCATCAAGGGTTAGATACTGCACTCGAACAACTGGGTCGATATTATGCTCAGGGCATTATGGTACAACAAGATAAAGAGCGTGCAATACCGTACTTTAGAGAAGCATCTGCGATGGGGAACTTAAATGCCCGTATTCAGTTAGCAGAATTGTTGCTTCGTGATTATGGGAGCCCACTTGACTATGAAGACGCGTACCGTTGGCTTTATCATTCCGTGACTGCAGATTCTCGACTCCATAAAAGGATTGCATTGTTACGACAAGGATTGGAGTTACGTATGCCACAAAATATTGTATCTCGTGCAAAAATGCGAGAAACATTCTGGTAATGTCATGATTACTTTCTTAAAAAGGCCATTTTTCCGAAGAAAATGGCCTTTTTTGCATTTAATATTTGATAATGACTAATTTTTAGAGAAACAGTCACATAGCACTAGTATAATAAATATAAGCATTGGAATGTTGAGAAAGCATCTAATGCACATTATGAACAGCTCTCCTCTCTATTTTAGGACTGACTTATGTCTGACTCAATTCAAAACGACCCATTTGCTGACCGCGAAGCAAGTAATTACGAAAACCCAATTCCGAGCCGTGAATTTATTACTGAGTTTTTGCGTAAAGCAAAGGTTCCGATGAATCGAAATGATATTTTCGAAGCATTAAAGCTTGAAGGTGAAGACCATTACGAAGGGTTGCGTCGTCGTTTACGGGCAATGGAGCGAGATGGGCAGTTGGTCTTTACTCGTCGCCAATGTTACGCACTTCCTGAAAAACTTGAGATGATCAAAGGCTACGTCATTGGTCATAAAGATGGGTATGGGTGGGTACGTCCAGAAGGTGCAACTGGTCGGGATAATGATATTGTCTTAGCACATCATCAAATGAGAACCTTAGTACATGGTGACTTCGTCTTAGTTCAACCTTCAGGTACAGACAAAAAAGGGCGCAAAGAAGGGCGTTTAGTTAGAATTCTTGAAGAGAGAAACGGGCAGATCGTGGGCCGTTTTTTCTTTGAACAAGGGTTTTCTTATGTTGTCCCCGACGACTCACGAATTCATCATGACATCTTGATTCCAAATGAAGAGCGTGCAACAGCCCGTATGGGTAATGTCGTAGTGATTGAAATCACTGATCGAGGAAGCCGTTCTCGTGGAATGATGGGCAAAGTTATCGATGTTCTTGGTGAGAATATGGCACCAGGAATGGAGACGCAAATTGCAATCCGAACTCATCAAATTCCGGAGACATGGCCTCAAGCAGTCGAAGAACAAATTCAGAAATTCGGCGAAGACGTTCCTGAAGAAGCAAAGGAAGGGCGAGTCGATCTTCGTCAGCTTCCCTTAGTCACCATTGATGGTGAAGATGCTCGTGATTTTGACGATGCGGTATACTGCGAAGCTAAAAAAGGTGGTGGATGGCGTTTATGGGTAGCGATTGCCGATGTCAGTCATTATGTTCGCCCAAATACTGCGCTCGATAAAGAAGCGATTAATCGAGGTAACTCGGTTTATTTTCCTTCACAAGTTGTCCCTATGCTACCAGAGGTTCTATCGAACGGCTTATGTTCGCTTAACCCTCAGGTAGACCGTCTATGTATGGTATGTGAAATGACCATTTCCGCATCAGGGAAACTATCTGGCTATAAACATTATGAAGCGGTAATGAATTCTCATGCTCGCTTAACCTACAATAAGGTTGGCGCTATTTTGGAAGGGGATGAAGAGTTGATTGAGCGATATCAACCATTGATTCCTCATCTCAATGAACTTTATCGCATGTATAACGTACTTAAAGTCGCTAGGGAAAAACGCGGCGCAATTGAGTTTGAAACGGTTGAAACCAAATTTATATTTAATGCTGAAAGAAAAATTGACCGTATAGAACCGGTTGAACGTAATGATGCTCACAAGATTATCGAAGAATGTATGATCCTGGCTAATATCGCATCGGCTTCCTTAGTGGAAAAAGCAAAAGAGCCCGCATTATATCGGATTCACGAAACCCCTGGGGAATTAAAGCTAACCGGATTTCGTGACTTTTTAGGTGAGCTTGGTTTGAATCTAACGGGGGGGCTAGAACCTTCACCGACGGACTATGCCGATTTAATGAAGCAAGTCATTGAGCGTCCGGATAAAGAATTGATTCAAACTATGCTGCTGCGTTCGATGAAACAAGCCGTTTATAGTCCAGATAATGTGGGTCACTTTGGTTTAGCATTAAAACGTTATGGCCACTTTACCTCGCCAATTCGCCGTTATCCCGACTTATTACTTCACAGAGCAATTAAGTATCTTATCGCGAAAAAAGAAGGCACAACCACAAATCACTGGACTCCAACGGGCGGATATCACTATTCATTTGATGATATGGATGGGTTTGGAGAACAGTGCTCAATGACTGAACGTCGTGCTGACGATGCGACTCGAGAAGTAAGCGACTGGCTAAAATGTGAATACATGCAAGACCATGTCGGTGAAGTACTTGATGGCGTCATAGCCAATGTAACAGGTTTTGGTTTCTTCGTTCGCTTAACGGAATATCATATCGACGGACTAGTGCATATATCGAGCTTGGCCAACGACTACTATCAATTCGACCCAATCGGCCAACGCTTAATAGGGGAGAGTTTTGGTAATATTTATCGACTTGGCGATACAGTCAAAGTAAAAGTGGCGGCGGTAAACTTAGATGAACGACATATTGACTTTGAATTAGTCGAAACGAGCCGTAAACTGCGTGGCGCGGGTAAAACAGCAAAGAAACGCGCAGAGGAAGCTCGTATAAAAGCCCGTGGTAAAAAAGTGGCGAAAAACCCAACAAAAGCACGAGCGTTAGTCGAGCCAACCAAACGGCCAGATGAGACGACGAGCGACACCGATAAAAAACGCAGCCGAAAAAGCAAAGCGAGTAAAGCTCGTAAAAAGAAATCCAGAGTCAAAGCGTCTCGCAGTAAACCAAAGTCGTAACTAAGGTAGCAAATGAGTAATGAATTTATTTATGGTATCCATGCCATTAATGCAGTACTAGCCAAATCCCCTGAACGTTTTATTGAGGCGTTTGTATTAAAAGGGCGCCAAGATGACCGCTTATTGCCGGTACTCAACGAATTACAGCGCTTAGGCATATCTGTACAACAGGTGGGGCGAAAAGCTTTGGATGATAAAGCTCAAGGAGCAAATCACCAGGGAGTGATTGCTCGAGTCAAACCCGCAAAAAACCTTAATGAGCACGATCTTGATGCCATCATAGCGCAACATGAAAACCCACTGCTGCTGGTGTTAGATGGTGTCACGGACCCACATAATCTAGGAGCTTGCTTGCGTAATGCAGATGCGGCTGGCGTTGCTGCTGTGATTGTGCCGAAGGATAAGTCTGCACCAATGACTGCTACTGTCTCAAAAGTTGCGTGCGGTGCGGCAGAAACCGTTCCGTTGGTTCGTGTGACCAACTTAGCTCGAACAATGAGAGCCTTACAGGAACAAGGAGTTTGGTTTGTCGGTACGGCTGGTGAAGCGAAACATGATGTGTATAAGGCAAAATTGACCGGGTCTTTGGCTATCGTCATGGGCGCAGAGGGGGATGGTATGCGCCGCCTTACTCGTGAAACATGCGATGATCTAATTAAAATTCCAATGGCAGGAAGTGTTTCGAGCTTAAACGTATCTGTGGCAACAGGGATTTGTCTATTTGAGGCTGTGCGCCAACGCTTGAAATAGTCGATTTTCTTAGTTCACCTACCTATAAAATCAAGCAGTGCTTAATGTTTCGATTATTTATTAAACACTGCTTGCAACCTCTTACTCGATCTGTATAATGCAGCGCACTGGCTTAAGTCAGTTGTGAACCAATGAGCAGCGAGGAGTAGGCACTGCCTAGTAATGTATACTCAGCTTATGTTCGCAGTTAATTAAAATTTAACTCAATAGAGTTAATCATCTATTAGCTGACAATGTACCCAATCTGGGTGCTACGGTTTCACATAAATCAATCGACATTCTCTCACTTTTGTGAGTATGAGTGGCGATATTGTTTGTGTAATTATTTAACAATTGGAGCTCTGTCTCATGCAGAACCAACGTATCCGTATCCGCCTTAAAGCGTTCGATTACAAACTAATCGATGCTTCTACAGCGGAAATCGTTGAAACAGCTAAGCGTACCGGCGCACAGGTTCGTGGTCCTATTCCACTACCTACTCGTAAAGAGCGTTTTACTGTTCTTATCTCTCCACACGTCAACAAAGATGCCCGTGATCAGTATGAAATTCGTACTCACAAACGTCTAATCGACATCGTTGAGCCAACAGATAAAACTGTTGATGCTTTGATGCGTCTAGATCTAGCTGCTGGCGTTGATGTTCAAATCAGCCTAGGTTAAGGGAGATAGGAATAATGATTGGTCTAGTCGGACGTAAAGTGGGTATGACCCGCGTATTTACCGAAGAAGGCGTTTCTATCCCAGTTACAGTTGTGGAAGTTGAAGCGAACCGTATTTCTCAAGTTAAAACACTTGAAAATGATGGCTACGCAGCAATCCAAATAACTGCTGGTACTAAGAAAGCTAACCGTGTAACTAAGCCTGAAGCTGGTCACTTTGCGAAAGCAGGTGTTGAAGCAGGCCGCGGTCTTTGGGAATTCCGTTTAGAAAACGGCGAAGAGTTTGAAGTTGGTTCAGAACTAACTGTTGAACTGTTCAATGAAGTAAAAAAAGTAGACGTTACTGGTACATCGAAAGGTAAAGGCTTCCAAGGCGTAGTTAAGCGTTGGAATTTCAGTACTCAAGATATGACTCACGGTAACTCATTGTCTCACCGTGCTCCTGGTTCTATCGGTCAATGTCAGACTCCAGGTCGCGTGTTTAAAGGCAAGAAAATGTCAGGTCACATGGGTGCTGAGCGTGTTACGACTCAAAACTTGGACATCGTACGTGTTGACGCTGAGCGCAATCTGCTTCTTATTAAAGGTGCAGTACCAGGCTCAACTGGCGCTAACGTGATCGTCAAACCTGCTGTGAAAGCATAACGTCTAGGAGTAAGTAATGGAATTGATAGTTAAAGGTGCTGATGCACTAACTGTTTCCGAAACTACTTTCGGACGTGAGTTTAACGAATCCCTTGTTCATCAAGTAGTTGTTGCGTATGCAGCAGGTGCTCGTCAAGGTACTCGTGCTCAAAAGACTCGTTCAGAAGTTTCTGGCGGCGGCGCTAAACCATGGCGTCAAAAAGGTACTGGCCGTGCACGTGCTGGTACTATTCGTAGCCCTATCTGGCGTTCAGGTGGTGTTACTTTTGCTGCGAAACCACAAGATCACAGTCAAAAAGTTAACAAAAAAATGTACCGTGGTGCTATGAAAAGCATCCTTTCTGAGCTAGTTCGTCAAGAGCGTTTAATCGTTGTTGATAACTTCTCAGTTGAAGCACCAAAAACAAAAGAGCTAGTAGCTAAGCTAAAAGAGCTTGAGCTAAACGATGTTCTTATCGTGACTAGTGAAGTAGACGAAAATCTATTTCTAGCGGCTCGTAACCTGTACAAAGTTGACGTACGTGATGTTGCTGGTGTTGATCCAGTAAGTCTAATCGCGTTCGACAAAGTTGTAATGACTGCTGCTGCAGTTAAGCAAGTTGAGGAGATGCTAGGATGAGCAAACAAGAGCGTCTACTAAAAGTTTTACGTGCTCCACATATCTCAGAAAAAGCAACAATGACTGCTGAGAAAGCGAACACTATCGTTTTCAAAGTATCATTAGATGCGACTAAGAATGAGATTAAAGCAGCTGTAGAACAGCTATTCGAAGTTGAAGTTAAATCTGTAAATACTCTTATCACTAAGGGTAAGACCAAACGTCAAGGTCAACGCCAAGGTCGCCGTAGCGACGTTAAGAAAGCGTATGTGACTTTGAAAGAAGGTCAGGATCTTGACTTCGTTGGCGGTGCGGAATAACAGGAGTAGTTGAAAAATGGCTATTGTTAAATGTAAGCCGACTTCCCCTGGTCGTCGTCACGTCGTTAAAGTTGTTAACGCTGACCTACACAAGGGTAAGCCATACGCACCTCTTCTAGAGAAAAACTCTAAGAATGGTGGTCGTAACAATAACGGTCGTATTACTGTACGTCATGTAGGTGGTGGTCATAAGCACCATTACCGTGTTATTGATTTCAAACGTACAAAAGATGGCATTCCAGCGAAAGTTGAGCGTCTAGAATACGATCCAAACCGTAGCGCTAACATAGCTCTAGTTCTGTACGCAGACGGTGAGCGTCGTTACATTATTGCACCAAAAGGTGTTCAAGCTGGTGATGCAATCCAGTCTGGTGTTGATGCGCCAATCAAAGCAGGTAACACTCTGCCGATGCGTAACATCCCAGTGGGTTCTACAATTCACTGTGTTGAACTTAAGCCTGGTAAAGGTGCACAGCTAGCTCGTTCTGCGGGTGCATATGCTCAACTAGTCGCTCGCGACAGTTCATATGCAACACTCCGTTTACGTTCTGGTGAAATGCGCAAAGTTCTTTCTGAGTGCCGTGCAACAATCGGCGAAGTTGGTAACTCTGAGCATATGCTACGTGAGCTTGGTAAAGCTGGTGCTTCGCGCTGGCGTGGTGTTCGCCCTACCGTCCGCGGTGTGGTAATGAACCCAGTTGATCACCCACATGGTGGTGGTGAAGGCCGTACCTCTGGTGGTCGTCACCCTGTATCTCCATGGGGTATGCCAACTAAAGGCTACAAGACTCGTAAGAACAAACGCACCGACAAGTACATCGTACGTCGTCGTAATAAGTAATCTATTAAAGAGGATAAGCCATGCCACGTTCTCTCAAGAAAGGTCCATTTATTGACCTACACTTGCTGAAGAAGGTAGAGAAAGCGGTGGAAAGCGGAGACAAAAAGCCTATTAAGACTTGGTCCCGTCGCTCAATGATCATTCCAACAATGATCGGTTTGACCATCGCTGTCCATAATGGTCGTCAGCACGTTCCAGTATTTGTGACTGAAGAAATGATTGGCCACAAACTGGGCGAATTCGCACCAACTCGTACTTACCGCGGCCATGCTGCAGATAAGAAAGCTAAGAAGAAATAGGAGTAGATAATGGAAGCAGTAGCTAAACATAACTTTGCTCGCATTTCTCCTCAGAAAGCTCGCTTAGTTGCAGATTTAATCCGTGGAAAATCGGTTGATCAGGCTCTAGAAATCTTAATATTCAGCAACAAGAAAGCTGCTGTATTAATTAAGAAAGTTCTAGAATCGGCAATCGCCAATGCGGAACACAACGAAGGTGCAGATATCGACGATCTTAATGTCGCTAAAATCTTCGTAGATGAGGGACCTATCATGAAGCGTATTATGCCTCGTGCTAAAGGTCGTGCGGATCGTATCTTGAAGCGTTCGAGCCACATCACTGTTGTTGTAGCAGATCGTTAAGGGACTAGGAGATAAGCAATGGGTCAGAAAGTACATCCAAATGGTATTCGTCTCGGCATTATTAAGCCTTGGAATTCCACATGGTTTGCTAATACCAAAGAGTTCGCTGACAACCTAGACGGCGACTTCAAGGTACGTCAATTCCTAACTAAGGAATTGAAAAACGCATCTCTTTCACGCATCGTTATTGAGCGTCCAGCAAAAAGCATTCGTGTGACTGTTCACACTGCTCGCCCTGGCGTTGTTATCGGTAAGAAAGGGGAAGACGTAGAGAAGCTACGCACAGCTGTAGCTAAAATTGCAGGTGTACCAGCACAAATCAATATCGCTGAAGTACGTAAGCCTGAGCTTGACGGTCAATTAGTGGCTGATAGCATCTCGTCTCAGCTAGAGCGTCGCGTTATGTTCCGTCGTGCTATGAAGCGCGCGGTACAAAATGCTATGCGTCTAGGCGCTAAAGGTATCAAAGTGGAAGTAAGTGGTCGTTTAGGCGGCGCTGAAATCGCACGTGCTGAGTGGTATCGTGAAGGTCGTGTACCTCTACATACTCTACGTGCAGACATTGATTACGCAACTTCTTCGGCTCACACTCAATACGGTGTGATCGGCGTTAAAGTTTGGATCTTCAAAGGAGAAATCCTTGGTGGAATGCCAGCAGCTAATGCAGTAGAGCCAAAGGCTGACAAGCCTAAGAAGCAGCGTAAAGGCCGGAAGTAAGGAGTCGATAGATGCTACAACCTAAACGTACTAAGTTCCGTAAGGTTCATACAGGTCGTAACCGTGGTCTAGCGAAAGGTACTGAAGTAAGCTTTGGTACATTTGGTTTGAAAGCGGTTGGCCGTGGTCGTCTAACTGCTCGCCAAATCGAAGCAGCACGTCGTGCTATGACTCGTCACGTGAAACGTCAAGGTCAAATCTGGATTCGAGTATTCCCAGATAAGCCGATTACAGAAAAGCCGCTTGAAGTTCGTCAGGGTAAGGGTAAAGGTAACGTTGAGTACTGGGTAGCCCAAATCCAACCTGGAAAGGTAATGTACGAAATGGACGGTGTTCCTGAAGAGTTGGCACGTGAAGCATTTGCTCTTGCATCTGCTAAACTGCCGTTCAAGACTACTTTCGTAATTAAGCAGGTGATGTGATGAAAGCACAAGATCTACGCGAGAAAAGCGTTGATGAGCTAAACGCAGAGCTACTGAATTTGCTGAAAGAACAGTTTAACTTGCGCATGCAAGCTGCGACTGGACAATTACAGCAAACGCATACTCTGAAAATTGTTCGCCGTGATATCGCACGTGTTAAAACGGTTTTGACTGAGAAGGCAGGCGCATAATGAGCGACAAAATTCGTACTCAAACTGGTCGTGTTGTTAGCAACAAGATGGATAAATCTATTGTTGTTGCAATTGAACGCGTCGTAAAACATCCAATTTACGGCAAGTTCATTAAACGCACTACAAAAGTACACGCACACGATGAAACCAACGACTGTGGCTTAGGCGATACCGTTGAAATCAAAGAGTGCCGTCCATTGTCTAAGACTAAGTCTTGGACATTGGTTAAAGTTGTAGAAAAAGCTAAAATGTAATTGATTTTTCTACAAAAACGAAAACGGCCCCTATTAATTTCGGGGCCGTTTGTTTTTAGACTACCCAATCACGATAAAGGGTGTTACAATTCGCGTCCCTTTTTAAGGGCAGCCCGACCCGTGATGGGTCTAGTTTTAATATTTAGCGGAGCACTAACATGATCCAAATGCAAAGTATGCTGGACGCAGCTGATAACTCAGGCGCCCGCAGCGTAAAATGTATTAAGGTTCTGGGTGGCTCACACCGTCGTTATGCACATATCGGTGACATCATCAAAATTACTGTAAAAGAAGCAATTCCTCGCAGTAAAGTAAAAAAAGGTGATGTACTGAAGGCGGTGGTAGTTCGCACCCGTAAAGGCGTACGTCGTCCTGACGGTTCTGTCATTCGCTTCGACCGTAATGCTTGCGTATTGTTGAACAACACTACAGAGCAACCTGTCGGCACACGTATCTTTGGTCCAGTGACGCGTGAACTTCGCAATGCGAAATTCATGAAAATCGTCTCACTGGCTCCAGAAGTATTGTAAGGAGCGCTAAAATGGCAGCTAAAATCCGTCAAAATGACGAAGTTATCGTTCTTGCTGGAAAAGATAAAGGCAAGAAAGGTAAAGTAACTAAGGTACTGACAACTGGTAAAGTTGTTGTTGAAGGTATCAACCTTGTTAAAAAACACCAAAAGCCGGTTCCGGCTCAAGGTCAACAAGGTGGCATCGTTGAACAAGAAGCGGCTATTGATGCTTCTAACGTTGCACTTTTCAACGCATCTACTGGTAAGGCAGATCGTATCGGTTTTCGTATCGAAGATGGCAAGAAAGTTCGTTTCTTCAAATCTAACAACGAAACTGTTTCTAACTAATAGAAGTAATTTGGAGTTCTACTATGGCGAAACTGCATGATTACTACAAGTCGTCTGTAGTCGCTGAACTGACCAAAGAGTTCAGCTACTCGAGCGTCATGCAAGTCCCTAGGATTGATAAAATCACCCTAAACATGGGCGTTGGTGAAGCAATCAACGATAAGAAACTGCTTGAGAATGCAGCGTCTGATATGGCTACGATCGCAGGTCAAAAGCCACTTATCACAAAAGCGCGCAAATCTGTTGCAGGTTTCAAAATTCGTGAAGGCTACCCAATTGGTTGTAAAGTAACCTTGCGTGGCGAGCGTATGTGGGATTTTTTAGAGCGTTTAATCTCTATTGCTCTTCCACGTGTACGTGATTTCCGTGGCGTTAGCGCGAAGTCTTTTGACGGTCGTGGTAACTACAGCATGGGCGTTCGCGAGCAAATCATCTTTCCGGAAATCGACTACGATAAAGTAGATCGCATCCGTGGTCTTGATATCACTATCACGACTACTGCTGATTCCGATGAGGAAGGCCGTGCTTTGCTGGCTGCCTTTAACTTCCCATTCCGTAAGTAAGGTGAAGGGTTACTGTTATGGCTAAAATATCTATGAAAGCACGTGAAGCAAAACGTGCAACGCTAGTAGCAAAGTTCGCTGAAAAGCGTGCGGCGCTAAAAGCAACAATTAACGATGTAAACGCATCTGAAGAAGAACGTTGGGACGCTGTACTAAAACTACAAGCACTTCCACGTGATTCAAGTGCATCTCGTCAGCGCAACCGTTGTAACCAAACTGGTCGTCCACACGGTTACCTACGTAAGTTCGGTCTCAGCCGTATTAAAGTTCGCGAAGCTTGCATGAAAGGCGAGATTCCTGGACTTCGTAAGGCTAGCTGGTAATTGCCACTTAATCATTTGGAGTATAGTTTATGAGCATGCAAGATCCGATTTCGGATATGCTGACCCGCGTTCGTAACGGTCAGGCAGCAAACAAAGTTGCTGTTAAAATGCCTTCTTCAAAGCTTAAAGTTGCAATTGCTGCATTACTTAAAGCTGAAGGTTACGTCGAAGACTTCGCTGTTGATAGCGAAGCAAAACCTGAGCTTGAAATTACTCTTAAGTATTTCCAAGCTAAACCAGTAATCGAGCAAATCCAACGTGTTTCACGTCCTGGTCTACGCGTCTATAAGAAAAAAGGCGATATTCCATCAGTGATGGGCGGTTTGGGTGTTGCTGTTGTATCCACTTCCAAGGGTCTGATGTCAGACCGTGCTGCTCGCAAGGCAGGTCTTGGCGGTGAAATCATTTGCTACGTAGCTTAATTTAAGGAGTAGACTATGTCTCGTGTTGCTAAAGCACCAGTCTCTATTCCAGCAGGCGTAGAGGTGAAATTAAACGGCCAAGAAGTTACTGTAAAAGGTACTAAAGGCGAGCTTACTCGCGTTGTAAATAACGCAGTAATTATCGCACAGGAAGATGGAAAGCTAACTTTTGGTCCTCGTGAAGGCGCTGCAAACGCTTGGGCACAAGCAGGTACTGCTCGTGCACTAGTTAACAACATGGTTGTTGGCGTTACAGCTGGTTTCACGAAGAAGCTTGTACTTAAAGGTGTTGGTTACCGTGCTGCTATTAAAGGCAACGCTGTAGGTCTGACCCTTGGCTTCTCACATCCAGTTGAGCACGCGTTGCCAGCCGGTGTTAAAGCTGAATGTCCAAGCCAAACTGAAATTGTTCTAACTGGTTGTGATAAGCAATTAGTTGGTCAAGTTGCAGCTGACATTCGTTCTTACCGTGAGCCTGAACCTTATAAAGGTAAAGGTGTTCGTTACGCAGATGAAAATGTGCGTACTAAAGAAGCTAAGAAGAAGTAAGGTAACGCTATGGATAAGAAAGCATCTCGCATCCGTCGTGCTACACGTGCGCGTCGTAAGATTGCAGAACTGGGTGCAACTCGCCTAGTCGTACACCGTACTCCTCGTCATGTGTACGCGCAGGTAATTGCAGCGAACGGCTCTGAGGTTATCGCAGCAGCTTCTACTGTAGAAAAAGCGATCCGTGAGCAAGTAAAATATTCTGGTAACATCGATGCAGCTAAAGCAGTAGGTAAAGCTATTGCAGAGCGCGCACTTGAAAAAGGCGTAGCACAAGTCGCATTTGATCGTTCTGGTTTCCAATACCACGGTCGAGTAGCAGCGCTAGCAGATTCTGCTCGCGAAGCTGGTCTCAAATTCTAAGGTAGGGTTGGAAGATGGCTAAAGAACAACAATCTCAAGCAAGTGATTTGCAAGAAAAATTGATTGCTGTTAACCGTGTATCTAAGACGGTTAAAGGTGGTCGAATCATGAGCTTCACTGCACTAACAGTAGTTGGTGACGGTAATGGTCGTGTAGGTTTCGGTTACGGTAAAGCCCGTGAAGTTCCTGCTGCGATTCAAAAAGCAATGGAAAAAGCGCGTCGTAACATGGTTACTGTTGCGCTTAAAGAAGGTACTCTTCACCACGCAGTGAAAGGTCGCCACTCAGGCTCTAAAGTTTACATGCAACCAGCTTCAGAAGGTACTGGTGTTATCGCAGGTGGTGCGATGCGTTCAGTTCTTGAAGTTGCAGGTGTACATAATGTTCTGTCTAAAGCATACGGTTCAACGAACCCAATCAACGTTGTTCGCGCAACGATTGACGCTTTGAGCAGCATTAAGTCACCAGACATGGTTGCTGCTAAGCGTGGTCTCACTGTTGAAGCTATTTCGGAGTAAGAACACCATGGCAACTATTAAAGTAACTCAAACTAAGAGCTCAATTGGACGCCTACCAAAGCACAAAGCTACTTTGCGCGGTTTAGGTCTTCGTAAAATCAATCATACAGTAGAACTTGAAGATACTCCGTGTGTTCGCGGAATGATCAACAAGGTTTACTATATGATTAAAGTTGAGGAGTAATCAGAATGCGTTTGAATACTCTATCACCGGCTGACGGTTCTAAACCTTCTAAGAAGCGTTTAGGTCGTGGTATCGGTTCAGGCCTAGGTAAAACTGGTGGCCGTGGTCATAAAGGCCAAAAATCACGTTCTGGCGGATCTGTTCGTCCAGGTTTCGAAGGTGGTCAAATGCCTTTGAAACAACGTCTACCAAAATTTGGCTTCACTTCTCGTAAGAGTCTAGTGTCTGCTGAAGTTCGTCTAGGTGAACTAGCGAAAGTAACGGGTGATGTTGTTGACCTGAACAGTCTTAAAGCAGCTAACTTAGTCACTAAGAATATCGTGAACGTTAAAATCGTTCTTTCTGGTGAACTAGCGAAAGCTGTGACTGTCAAAGGTCTACGCGTGACTAAAGGTGCTAAAGCTGCTATTGAAGCTGCTGGCGGTAAAATCGAGGAATAATCTCGAGGAACGAGGTACAGATGGCTAAGAAACCAGGACAAGATTTTAGTAGTACTAAAAGCGGTTTAAGTGAACTGAAGTCACGAATACTTTTTGTAATTGGTGCACTTCTAGTCTTCCGAGCCGGCTCATTTGTGCCGATCCCTGGTATTGACGCAGCTGTACTTGCCGATTTAGTCGAACAGCAAACAGGTACCATCGTTGAAATGTTCAACATGTTCTCCGGTGGTGCACTGTCGCGTGCATCTATATTAGCATTGGGTATCATGCCGTATATTTCGGCTTCTATTGTTATCCAATTGCTGACTGTAGTTCATCCCGCGTTAGCTGAACTCAAGAAAGAGGGTGAAGCAGGGCGTCGTAAGATTAGCCAATATACGCGTTATGGCACGCTTGTGCTTGCAACATTCCAAGCTTTAGGTATTGCGACAGGACTACCAAACATGGTCTCTAATCTGGTTGTTATAGACCAAACCATGTTTACGTTTATCGCTACCGTGAGTCTAGTAACTGGCACCATGTTCTTAATGTGGTTAGGTGAACAGATCACTGAGCGCGGAATTGGTAATGGTATTTCATTACTGATCTTTGCAGGTATCGTTGCTGGGTTGCCTCAGGCAATCGGACAAACAATCGAGCAAGCTCGTCAAGGTGAATTGCACGTACTTCTTCTGCTGTTAATCGGTGTGATTTCGTTTGCAGTTATTTATTTCGTTGTTTTCATGGAGCGTGGTCAACGTCGTATCGTTGTTAACTATGCAAAACGTCAACAAGGTCGTAAAGTTTTTGCTGCACAGAGTACTCACTTGCCATTGAAAGTTAATATGGCCGGTGTTATTCCAGCGATTTTCGCATCAAGTATTATTCTATTTCCAGGGACGCTGGCTCAGTGGTTTGGTAGTAGTTTAGGTGGCGAAGGTTCAGCGTTTAGCTGGTTAACCGACGTGTCTTTGGCATTAAGCCCAGGACAACCACTTTATGTAATACTTTACGCAGTAGCGATTATTTTCTTCTGTTTCTTCTATTCGGCGTTGATGTTTAACCCGCGTGAAACAGCTGATAATCTTAAGAAGTCCGGAGCGTTCGTACCGGGAATCCGCCCAGGTGAGCAGACTGCGAAATACATAGATAAAGTAATGACTCGTTTAACCTTAGCCGGTGCGCTGTATATTACCTTTATCTGTCTGATCCCACAGTTCATGACTATCGCTTGGAATGTTCGTTTTTATTTCGGCGGTACCTCTCTACTTATCGTAGTAGTGGTTATCATGGATTTTATGGCACAGGTACAGACTCATTTGATGTCAAGTCAATATGATTCTGTGTTGAAAAAAGCAAATCTAAAAGACTACAACCGTTAAGCTGGTTGTATTACTTGAAGATGTTATTTACGGAGTTTAGCAATGAAAGTTCGTGCTTCCGTTAAAAAAATCTGTCGTAACTGTAAAGTTATCAAGCGTAACGGTGTCGTTCGCGTGATTTGTAGCAGTGAGCCAAAGCATAAACAACGCCAAGGCTAATTAAGCAGAAATTTTTACTTGAAAATTAGGGGTCGGTCGAGTATATTCCTCGGCCTACCTTTTGTGTGCAAAAGAAGTAGCATTCCGTAACGTATCCTCAGCGGGCTTTGTTACGGATAATTTCTTATTAAAAGTACTAGGAGTGAATAGTGGCCCGTATAGCAGGCATTAACATTCCTGATCAAAAACACGCTGTAATCGCATTAACTGCAATTTATGGCATCGGTAAAACTCGTTCTCAAGCTATTTTAGCTGAGTTGAGTATTGCTGAAGATGTTAAGATCAGTGAACTAACTGAAGAGCAGATCGATCAACTGCGTGATGGTGTAGCTAAATACACTGTAGAGGGTGATCTTCGTCGTGAAGTTTCCATGAACATCAAGCGTCTTATGGACCTTGGCTGTTACCGTGGTCTTCGTCATCGTCGCAGTCTACCACTACGTGGACAGCGTACTAAAACCAACGCTCGTACCCGTAAGGGTCCGCGTAAGCCGATCAAAAAATAATCGGGTGAGGTAGAGAGTACAATGGCTAAACAACCAACACGCGCGCGCAAACGTGCACGCAAACAAGTCGCAGATGGTGTGGCACATATCCATGCATCTTTTAATAACACAATCGTAACCATTACTGACCGTCAAGGTAATGCATTAGCTTGGGCTACTGCAGGAGGTTCTGGTTTCCGTGGTTCTCGTAAGTCAACTCCATTTGCAGCGCAAGTTGCAGCTGAGCGTTGTGCTGAAATGGCTAAAGAATATGGCCTGAAGAATCTGGAAGTTATGGTTAAGGGCCCTGGTCCAGGTCGTGAATCAACAGTTCGCGCACTGAATGCAGCAGGTTTCCGTATCACTAATATTGTTGATGCGACTCCTATCCCTCATAACGGTTGTCGTCCACCGAAGAAACGTCGCGTATAACGTTTCTAGGAATATTGGAGAAAGATCATGGCTAGATATTTGGGTCCTAAGCTAAAGCTTAGTCGCCGCGAAGGTACCGACTTATTCCTTAAGTCTGGTGTTCGTGCGATAGATACCAAGTGTAAAATTGATAATGCACCAGGTGTTCACGGCGCTCGTCGTGGCCGTCTATCAGATTATGGTGTACAGCTTCGTGAGAAGCAAAAAGTTCGTCGTATGTACGGCGTGCTAGAAAAACAGTTCCGTAACTACTACAAAGATGCTGCGCGTATTAAAGGCAACACAGGCGAAAACCTGCTTCAACTTCTTGAAGGTCGTCTAGATAACGTAGTTTACCGTATTGGTTTTGGCGCAACTCGTGCTGAAGCTCGTCAACTTGTTAGCCACAAGGCTATTTTAGTTAACGGTAACGTGGTAAACATTCCTTCATTCAAAGTATCGGCGAATGACGTTGTTTCTATTCGTGAAAAAGCGAAAGCTCAATCACGTATTAAAGCTGCTCTAGAAGTTGCAGAACAACGTGAAAAACCAACTTGGATTGAAGTAGATGGAAGCAAGATGGAAGCAACATTCAAGCGTTTGCCTGAGCGTTCAGATCTATCAGCTGATATCAACGAACAATTGATCGTCGAACTTTACTCTAAGTAAGGTTTAAACAAAAGAGAGGACACAATGCAGGGTTCTGTAACAGAATTTCTTAAGCCACGTCTTGTTGATATTGAACAGATCAGCGCGACACACGCAAAAGTAACTCTTGAGCCGTTAGAGCGTGGCTTTGGCCATACTCTGGGTAATGCACTTCGTCGTATTCTTCTTTCATCAATGCCAGGTTGCGCAGTGACTGAAGTTGAAATTGAAGGCGTACTACACGAATACAGCACCAAAGAGGGAATTCAAGAAGATATCCTAGAGATTCTTCTTAACCTAAAAGGTCTTGCTGTTCGCGTTGCCGATGGTAAAGATGAAGTGTTCATTACACTTAACAAGTCCGGTTCAGGCCCTGTTGTTGCAGGTGACATCACTCATGATGGTGATGTTGAGATCGTAAACCCTGAACACGTGATTTGTCATCTAACTGATGACAACGCTGAGATCGCTATGCGTATCAAAGTTGAGCGTGGTCGTGGTTATATTCCGGCTTCTGCGCGTATTCATACTGAAGAAGATGAGCGTCCAATCGGTCGTTTGCTAGTCGATGCAACTTACAGCCCAGTAGACAAAATTGCCTACGCCGTTGAAGCTGCTCGTGTTGAGCAACGTACAGATTTAGATAAGCTCGTTATCGATATGGAAACGAATGGAACTATTGAACCTGAGGAAGCTATCCGCCGTGCAGCAACAGTGCTTGCTGAACAGTTGGATGCGTTCGTAGATCTTCGCGATGTACGTGTACCTGAGGCTAAAGAAGAGAAGCCAGAGTTCGATCCGATCCTATTGCGTCCTGTAGACGATCTTGAACTAACAGTTCGCTCTGCTAACTGTTTGAAAGCAGAAGCGATTCACTACATCGGTGATCTGGTACAGCGTACTGAAGTTGAGCTACTTAAAACGCCCAACCTTGGTAAGAAATCTCTTACAGAGATTAAAGACGTACTTGCTTCACGTGGTCTTTCTCTTGGCATGCGCCTAGAGAACTGGCCGCCAGCGTCAATCGCTGAAGATTAATCGATACTAGTTAGAAGGATTAGGTCATGCGCCATCGTAAGAGTGGTCGTCAACTCAACCGCAACAGCAGTCATCGCAAAGCGATGTTCAGCAACATGGCTAGCTCTCTTGTTCGTCACGAAGTTATTAAAACTACCGTGCCTAAAGCAAAAGAACTACGTCGCGTAATTGAGCCTTTGATTACATTAGCTAAGACAGACAGTGTTGCTAACCGTCGTCTAGCATTTGCACGAACTCGTGATAACGAAGTTGTAGCAAAATTATTTAACGAAATCGGTCCACGTTTCTCTGCACGTCAAGGTGGCTACACTCGTATTCTTAAGTGTGGTTTCCGTGCAGGTGATAAAGCTCCAATGGCATACATTGAGCTTGTAGATCGCCCAGAAGTTGATGCGGAAGCAGAAACTGAATAATGAGTTCGTAACTCAATAAGAGAAAACCGAGCGAAAGCTCGGTTTTTTTATATCTGTTGTTTGTTGCCAGATTTTTTATTTTGACCTCATAGATACGTCAATTTGATACATTAATTACAAAACTGATGAGGCTAAGTCCATAATAGCAATGGATGATTACGGAGCTATTATCCTTTATCTTACTCAAGAGCTCAGAGCTTGATCCAAGTCAGCAATGATATCTTCGATATGCTCAATACCAATAGATAAGCGAATCATTTCAGGAACAACACCCGCTTTTTTCTGTTCCTCTGGCTCTAGTTGACGATGGGTTGTCGACGCAGGGTGACAGGCTAATGTTTTAGCATCACCAATATTCACTAATCGTTTTACCATGGTTAGTGCATCGTAGAACTGCACGCCAGCATCGTATCCACCTTTTAAACCAAATGATAAAATCGCCGATGGCTTTCCATCCATATATTTTTGCGCTAGGCCAAAAAAAGGAGAATCTTTGAGTCCAGCGTAACTGACCCAACTTACTTTTTCATGATTTTGAAGAAATTCAGCAATTTTAAATGCGTTCTCACAATGACGTTCCATGCGCAAAGAGAGAGTCTCTAGTCCTTGTAACAATAGAAAGGCATTCATTGGCGAAAGGGTTGAACCTGTGTTTCGCATTGGGACGGTTCTCGCTCTCGCGATAAATGCTGCTGCTCCAAATTGCTCAGCATACACGACACCATGATATGAAGGCTCAGGCTGATTAAATTCAGGGAAGCGGTCAGCATTTTTGACCCAGTCAAAATTACCCGAGTCAATAATTGCGCCGCCTAGAGAAGTCCCATGACCACCAACATATTTAGTGATTGAATGAACGACAATATCAGCACCATGAGCAATGGGCTTACATAATACTGGTGTTGCAACCGTATTGTCGACGATGACAGGAACGCCTTCAGCATGGGCTAATTCAGCAATTTTTCCTAAATCAACAATATTACCCGCGGGGTTACCTATCGACTCGCAATATACTGCTTTGGTATTGTCATCGATTAACTCTGCAAGGCTTTCAGGCTTATCATCTTTGGCAAACTTAACTTGAATACCAAGGTTAGGAAGCATGTGAGCGAATAGTGTGTAGGTACCGCCATAAAGCTGAGGAGTAGATACAATGTTATCGCCCGATTTGGCTAAAGAAAGAATGGCATAGTGAATCGCAGCACTTCCTGAACTTGTCACTAATGCGGCTAATCCCCCTTCTAATGCGGCCAAACGTTTTTCTAACACATCATTGGTTGGGTTCATTAATCGTGTATAGATATTTCCGGGAACATCTAGGTTGAATAGATCTGCACCGTGTTGAGCGTTATCAAATTCGTACGCTGCAGTTTGAAAAATAGGAACAGCAACAGATTTGGTGGTTGGGTCCGTTTCGTACCCATGGTGAATCGCGAGTGTTTCGTCTTTCATTTTCATCAATCCATCTAGATAAAGTGATGATATAAAAACACAAAGCTAATTTAGATGAAAGCAGAGGACAAAAAAAGGCAGTCAAAGTTTGAACTGCCTTTAGGTATGGGGATTTAAACGGAAATTATAGGATTGCTAGAAGTTCAACTTCAAATACAAGAGCTGCAAAAGGAGGAATTGCAGCGCCAGCACCTTGCTCGCCATACGCAAGATTTTGTGGGATGCACAATTTCCATTTAGAACCAACAGGCATAAGTTGAAGAGCTTCTACCCAACCAGCGATAACACCAGTTACTGGGAATTCAGCAGGCTGACCGCGAGTTACAGAACTATCGAAAACGGTGCCATCAGTAAGTTGGCCATGATAGTGAACACGTACTGTGTTATCTGAAGTTGGGATTTCACCAGTACCTTCAGTGATTACTTCATATTGTAATCCAGATTCAAGAACAGTAACTTCAGAGCGTTCTGCATTTGCTTTCAAAAATGCTTCGCCTTCAGCGGCGGCTTCTGCTGCAGCGGCTTGACGAGCTTCTTGTGCTTTACCGTGTAGAGTTTGCAGGGCATTGTTGATATCATCAACTTCGATTGCAGGCATTTCACCAGCAAGTGATGTTGCAATGCCTTCAGCGATTGCTGCTACTTCTAAGCCTTCTAGGCCACTTCCTGCAAGTTGTTGACCCATTTGAAGGCCAATACCGTAACTTGCTTTTTGCTCTACTGTTTCTAATTTGATGTCAGACATGAATGTCACTCTTTATTTGATAACGAAAGCGCAAGGATAGCAGGTCTCGGCGTACGATTAAATGGTCGGATTATGTAGAAATCAAATCCAAACCAATATGTGAGATATATCAAAGAAAAACAAGAGCAACAATCAGATTTATATTAACCAAAGATATATCTTATTGATGTGACTGTACTCTGTCTGGATGAGTTTTTATACTGTAGGTAGTTTTTGTAGGAGTCGGATTTAAATGGAACGTCGGCAAAGAAAAAAGCAGCCTCAGAGTTATGACTTCGCATTTATTAAACAAATGTGGTCAGATCTTCATTCGTTGTCATGGTTTGCTCAAGCGCGGAAAAGGTGGTCTGAACTCCCTCGTTTTCACCGTAATGCATTGTCAATATTGATTCCGTTCACGGTTCTACTTATGGTGGTGCCGTTTCCTTCTTCTTTGGAAAAAGCGCAAAACGTAGATGACTCAGATATGGGATCGCGTAGAGAAGTCTCTCTTAATGTTACTACTGGTAGTAAAGCGCCAAAAGCATCAACGTTCGAACCAACACCGAAAGTCACAAAGGAAACAAGGACTCAAGAGACCAGCCGAGCACTCGTTCAATCTGCTTGGGTATCTTACACAGTTAAGCAAGGCGACACTCTCGCGCGGATATTTCGAGAGCGAAAGTTGTCATCGTCTGATTTGGCAGCGTTAATTACTATAGAAGGTAGTGATAGACCGCTTAGTGACATTCGCCCAGGTCAATTAGTTCGTTATAGGTTAAATAACAATGGGCAGCTTGATATGCTTCAACTTGAAAAGGGGAGTAAGTCGATTATGTTTTTCCGCCTTTCTAAAGGGGGTTTTAGCCGCGGCCAATAGCAGTAAGTCTGGGCTGTAAGCGGATAAATAGGGATCCGCTTAAGATTCACTGGCTATCGTGCAGCAAATAGTGATAATAGGCGCCTGATGCTCGTAAACCACAGGAATGCCACCGTGAGTAATGCTCCTTTTTCAGATCTTCCACTCGATCCTTCGTTAGTCAGCAACCTTGATACTCTTGGTTTCCATAATATGACTCCGATCCAAGCTCTGAGCTTACCTCGAATTCTTGAGGGAAAAGATGTCATTGGTCAGGGAAAAACAGGCTCTGGTAAAACGGCTGCATTTGGTTTGGGCGTTTTGTCCAATTTAAAAGTTAAGCGTTTCCGTGTCCAATCTTTGGTGCTTTGTCCAACTCGAGAGCTTGCTGACCAGGTCGCAACGGAAATTCGCACTTTAGCTCGTTCGATTCACAATATTAAAGTACTCACTTTGTGTGGTGGTATGCCAATGGGACCACAAATTGGGTCGCTTGAGCATGGTGCCCATATATTAGTAGGCACTCCTGGGCGTATTTTGGACCACTTAGGGCGTGGCAGAATAGATCTTTCAGAACTGAATACTTTAGTATTGGATGAAGCAGACCGAATGCTGGAAATGGGCTTTCAAGATGCATTAGATGAGATTATTTCTCATGCTCCAAAGCAGCGTCAAACGCTACTATTTAGCGCCACTTTCCCTACAGAGATTAAACAACTTGCTGAAAAGCTCATGCGGGATCCTGAATTAATCAAAGTAGAATCAAAGCACGATACATCGAGTATTGAGCAGCATTTCTATAAAGTTGAAGGGCATGAAAATCGAGATGTAGCTTTGCGTCAAATACTTCTTCATTATAAACCTGAATCGACTGTCGTATTTTGCAATACTAAGCGCGAGGTACAGGATGTTGCAGATGAGTTGGTAAACCAAGGTTTTAGTGTGGTTGAGCTCCACGGGGATTTAGAACAGCGCGAACGCGACCAAGCATTAATACGATTTGCGAATAAAAGTGTCTCGATATTGGTTGCAACGGATGTTGCGGCGCGTGGTTTAGATGTCGATAACCTAGATGCCGTTGTTAATTTTGAGTTGTCTCGTGACCCTGAAGTTCATATTCATCGAATTGGCCGAACAGGTCGAGCGGGGAGTAAAGGTTTGGCATTGAGCTTCTATGGAGAGAAAGACGGTTATCGGATTGCCCAAATAGAAGATTCCCTGGAGAAACCGATTACACCAGCTGCGTTGCCTAGTGAAGAGGTTTTGAGTCAACGACCTTATTATGCACCGATGCAAACAATACAAATTGATGGTGGAAAGAAACAGAAAGTAAGACCGGGTGATATTCTAGGAGCACTGACGGCAAATGGTACACTCCAAGGAAGTCAAATTGGGAAGATTAATGTGCTACCAATGCGAGCGTATGTCGCGGTCGAAACCAAGCTGGTTAAGAAAGCATTGCAACAATTGGAAAACGGTAAAATGAAAGGCCGCCAATTCCGGGCAAGAATTTTGAAGTAACATTAGAATGATAAATTAGTAAGATTAGCCGCTAAATTAACAGCGGCTTTTTTATGTCTATAGTTTATCTTTTGGTTTAGTGAGTATGATTTATTTATCAGATTTTCGAATAAAAAATGTAATTTTAGAATTTCAAGTTATAACTATAACCCGTCATAATGCCTATAGATGATAAGTTGATAGGTAACGTGACATGATAAGTAACAAAAAGGTGGCTCAACTTGCTTCCGGTGAAGCTGATAGCATTAAGGTTAAGAACGCAGAGTCACAACTGACTTTGTCTCGTGTGACAAAAAGTCAGTTACAAGCTGGAGAAGTCGCCTTAGTTGGAGCGGGTCCCGGAGACCCTGAACTCTTAACGGTTAAAGCCCTGAGTTATCTTCAGCAGGCTGATATTGTGCTTTATGATTATTTAGTATCCGAAGATATTATGTCATTGATTCCTAGCAGTACGATTTTGGTTTGTGTAGGCAAGCGAGCTGGTCATCATAGTGTTCCTCAAGAAAAAACCAATCAATTGATTGTCGATTTTGCTAAACAAGGCCATCGAGTCGTCCGTATTAAAGGTGGTGATCCTTTTATGTTTGGTCGTGGTGGAGAAGAGCTTGAAGTGTTATTTGATGCTGGAATCAAGTTTCAAGTGATCCCTGGGATTACCGCCGCGGCAGGTGCTACTGCTTATGCCGGTATTCCATTAACTCACAGAGATCATGCACAATCAGCGATATTTGTGACTGGGCATGTTAAAGCAGAAAATGATGATATAGATTGGTCGACTTTAGCCAGAGGACGTCAAACTCTCGTTATCTATATGGGATTGATGAAGTCTAATTATATTCAGCAACAACTGCTGAAGCATGGTCGGCAAGGCGATACCCCGATTGCGATTATTGAACGCGGTACGCAGTCAAAACAACAGGTATTTAAAGGTAAACTCTCTGACTTGTCCCAGCTAGCAGCGGGTGCTGAATCACCATCATTAATTGTAATAGGAGAAGTGGTTAGCTTGTCTGACAAACTGAATTGGTTTTTACCCAATACACAAGTAGAAAAGAATCAATATGCTTAGTTTTCGCTATTAAGCGAGAGAGCTAAGTATTGTGATACATAGGGGCTTATATCGTGTGATCGATTGAGCTTGGTTCATCACTTTCAATGGTGAATTTCTGGCTTAGCAGGGCACTTAATTGTTCAAAGTAATCGGCATTACTTTTATTACCAAGTAATTTACACAACTCATTGCCTGTTGGACTGAAACGAAAGTAGAGTAACCGAATACCTTTAGATAAAGGGGATAGTGATACTCGCTTTGCTTGGTAATGTAAAACAAGTGGTGGGTTGAGTTCAATTTCACCAGATTCTAATTCAGAGGCATGCAATAGCCCTAATTCTATTAATACGAGCAAGCTTGAATAAGGTAAATGAAAATTGCCAAGGCTAATGCTAATGGAGTTATCTCGCTTACCGAAGCTAAAAATTGAACCTTGAGACTTTATGCCTACACAAATTTTCTTGCTACTATCTTGCCCAAAACTGCAGGCTATTGTTGCTGCGCGTTGGAGAATTTGTGCTTCTTTTGGCGTCATGTCTTTAAGCACTTTTAATGCTTTCATCGACGTTGAACCCGGATTGGTGACTTCGAGCTTAAGTACTTGAGCCCACAAACGTTGCATTGAACTGTTATGGATTTCTTGTGCCATGGTAAAAAAGCGAAGTAACCAATCTTGATCAGGCTCACCTGCGGTCTCATTTTTACAGCTTGATAGTGCGATCTTCATGATCTGTTCTAAGTTTTTTTGGCGCTGTTCTTTGAGGCGATTTTCGCGGTTTATTGCTCTCTCTAATGGGGAAAGGGGATCTTTGGTTTTAACCAATAATGCATCAAGACCATGAGATTGAGCGATTTGCATCACTTGACTAGCACTATCTTTAATGTGGTTCTTAGTGCGCTTTTGGGTATTCGATGTTGTTTCGGTGGGAGGGGCAATAATAACCGACGTTTTTTCCTTTTCCATGCTTGAGTCACCCATTACTCATTCTAGTAAGTATTAATCTAGCCTGTATTTGTTAATTCAGCCAGTCTAGTTTTCTTAGTTCGAGAGGTCTTGCGATACTCACGTTAAATAAGCCGAATTTTCATCGGCTTATTAGCTATTACATATCATCGTACTCTTCAATACTCTTACCTTCGAGAATGTATCCTGCTTGACCAAACTCACTATCAAATGCTTCTGATTTTAGTGTACCTACAACGTAGATGACGTCCCAAAGTTCTTGAACCGGTGCGCCATCTGGGAACTTAACATACACAATTTGATTCGGTGGCGGCGGCGGTACATGAATACAAGCGCCAAAATAAGGGACTAAGAGAAATTCTGTAACCGTATTTTCATCTCCCTCAAGTGGCACGACAAACCCCGGAATTTTAATCAGAGTTCCATCTAGTTCTGGGCGAACTTTTCCTACTGTTGTTTGTTCTGCTGGAGAGTTCCCTTCATGATCAGTTAACAGTGCTAAGCCTTGATCGTTAAATTGGTTGCGTTCTTCTACTGGCACGAGATCAATCCAGTCTAGCTTTTCAGGTTCTGCTTGCGCTTGGCAAAGCGGTATGACAAGCATAAGTAAAATAGTAAACCACCTTCTTGGGTTGGTCATAAAGATTCCCTTTTAAATTCGGATTGTCATGCCATCAGCCAATGATTGGCGATAGGCTCGTACAGCTGGAATAATACCGATGATCATACCTGCAAATTGAACGTAACCCAATAATATCCACTCATGAGCAGTAAGCGTTGATAACGTAATCGCAATGCCATATTGGTTGTGGATAATGGGTGTAGCAATTGACATTAATAGATAGCATCCTAGCACACCTGTAATTATTCCCAAGAACGTTAGCGCACTGGCCTCACTGACTAACAGTGAAAACACATGTTTCGGGCGAGCGCCCATTGCTCGTAATATTGCCATTTCTCGTCGACGTTCTTGTAAGCTGGTTAGGAGGCTACTAAGCATCCCCAATAGACCGGCAATGACAACAAAAATAGATACGGCCATTAATGCTTGCTCTGCGACAGACATCATTTGCCATAGCTCATGCAGCGCCACTCCAGGTAAAATTGCACTCAGTGGTTCAAATCGATAAGTGTTGATTTCTCTTTGCAACGCAAACGTCTTTATCTTCGATTTCAATCCAAGCAGCATTGCGGTGATCTCTTTAGGCTGTAAACGTTCGGAATTGGCTGCTGCCTTCAAGGTCTCAGCATCCGGTGTTTTACCAATATGCGCACCGGACTCCCACCCAACATGGATGGCGGTAATGGCTTGCAGTGAGACATGTACCGTTTTGTCTACTGGTGTTCCTGTTGGCGCTAAAATACCAGTGACGGTAAAGGGTAAATTATCATGTCGGCTAAATCCAACGTCACTGATCCCGTGTGCGATAATGATTTCTGATCCAACGGTATAGCCAAGTTTTTTTGCAACATCAGCACCAATCACGGTATCAAATAGCCCATCGAATGGTTTACCTGTCGCAAAGGTGAGTGCTTGTTTCTGACCATAGTGAAAGTGTTCAAAATAGTCGAGGTTTGTACCCATGACTCGAAAACCTCTGTGTGAATCACCTAAAGAAATGGGAATCGACCACTTTACAGCGGAATCTTCGCTAAAGTGCTGGTAGCTTTTCCAGTCGATATTATTGGTGGCATTACCAATTCTAAATACCGAATAGAGTAATAAATTAACTTGGCCAGATCGCCCGCCAACAATGAGATCAGTCCCTGAGATAGTATTGGCAAAGCTGCTTTTAGCTTGAGTTCTGATCCGTTCGACACCGAGCAATAAGATAACGGATATAGCAACGGTAAGAATCGTCAGAATGGCCGTGGTTTTTCGGTTAAGAACACTCTTCCACGCTAAGTTTGCAATCACGTTCATTGTTGACCTCCAGCGCGGTTAAGTTCAGGTAAGCTGATTGCACGAGAAAACTTAGTTTCTAAAGTTGGATCATGACTAACAAAGACAACCGTTGAGTTGACTCGGTTGGCCTCTTCTAACAATAAGCTTATAAATGCACTGCGCGAGTCATAATCTAGAGCGGAAGTGGGTTCATCTGCAATAAGAAGTTGTGGCGAGCCTATTAGTGCTCTCGCCGCAGCAACACGCTGTTGTTGACCAATACTTAACTCTACCACTGGTTGATGCATTAAAGTCTTATCCAGTTTTAGACGAGTGAGCAACTGTTCACTGTCTGATAGCACATCGTCGTGGAGGTTAGCGCGTCTGCGAATTGAAAATTGACATGGCAAAGCGACATTTTCGATTACTGATAAATATGGCAGTAAATTAAACTGTTGGAAAATATACCCAATATTATCGGCTCGAAATTGATCACGCTGTTGTGGTTTCAAGTGGCCAAGTTGAGTCTCTAAAATACTCACTTTTCCTGATGTTGCTGAGTTGATACCAGTGAGTAAGCTCAGAAGTGTGGACTTGCCACATCCGCTAGGGCCTTTGATAAATAAATGCTCACCGCGTTTAACCGTTAGGTTTTCGATATCGATAATAGATGTCGACGCTTTAGGCCAGTGAAACTTCACGTTAGAGAGATCGATAACAGGGGATGAATTGCTCATGGTCTTTTGCCTATGTCCCGTAAAAGTAAGAGCCGACTTACTTTTACGGGTGGGTGGACGTATTAATTAAAGTTGAACAGTCGGTTGGTCAGCGTTAAGTTCGACAGCGGTTTGCTGTTTGTCGGTAAACACGTTTACGTCGATTTCATGCGTAGTTGGGAATGCAGTGAACCAAGTTGTGGTTAACGACTTTAACTCGCTTATTTGTTCACAATGATAAGTGTATTCGATAGTAAACTCACTGTGTGTCCCTTCTTCGTGGTCATGTCCTTCGTGACCTTCTTCATGGCTATCGTGGTCATGATCTTTGTGTTCGCCTTCATGGCTATCGTGGTCGTGGTCTTTGTGTTCGTCTTCATGGCTATCGTGGCCATGGTCTTTGTGCCCGTCTTCATGACCTTCGTGGTCATGCTCCTCGTGCTCTTCACCTGGCGCATGTACGTGAGCGGTTTCCAATGAACAGTTTGCTGCTGAATTTAGTGAGACTAACTTGTTGGCATCTTCTAGGATCTCAACGGCATTATCTATTTTTTTATGATCTTGTTCATTTTCTGGATGATGTTCAAAACCCACAATATCCATACCTGGTGACGTGATTTCAATCAGCAAGTCATGCCCATCTTGAGCAATGTTCATTTCGATATTGCCATGAACATGAGCGCCGTGTTGACGAACTTCTTCGTTTGCTAGAGATGGGGTTGAAAGAGCTAATCCAACTAGGATAGATAAAGGTAGTTGCTTGTACATGTTGTTCTCCAAATTCAAATTAGGTGTTCTTTGTCACGATCAAATTGATGCTCGATAAATGCAAAGCTCATTCCTCAGTAATATTGATACTATTGCTGAGTGGTGAATTTGTGCGGATTAAATATTGAAGAGCGCATCAACTTATATATGGAAAGTAGGAATTGTTATAATATAACAATTCCTATCAGAGACAAGTCTTAATCTTGAGAGGGAAAACAAACCCCTGTTCCTTTCAGACCACAGTAACCATCAGGGTTTTTAGCCAAATATTGCTGGTGGTAACTTTCTGCATAATAGAAAGGTTTAGCAGGCTGGATTTCGGTGGTAATTACAGGCAGTGATTTAGACTCTAATAGCTGTTGAAACTTTTTTTGCGAGCGTTCGATGATCGCTTTTTGTTCGTCGTTGTAATAGTAAATCGCTGAGCGATATTGAGTACCGATATCGTTCCCTTGACGCATACCTTGTGTAGGATCGTGATGTTCCCAGAAATACGCTAATAGCTGATCGAGAGTCAGGGTATTGGGATCATAAATAATTCGGACAACTTCGGTATGCCCAGTGGTTCCGCTGCATACTTCTTCATAGGTTGGGTTTGGAGTTAGCCCGCCTGAATAACCAACAGCAGTAGAAAGCACACCGTCTATTTGCCAAAATAATCGTTCAGCACCCCAAAAGCATCCCATGCCGACAATGATTTTTTGTTGTCCGTTTTTGGGCTCAGCAGATAAAATCGATTGATTGACGTAGTGAATATCGTCGATTTGAAGTGGTGTTGCTCTCCCTTTTGGAGGAGTATCAATAATGGGCATTTCGTTATTATTCGACATACAGTACCTATATAAGAAGGAATGTTGTTACCAACCATAATCTAGATTTCGCGGTAAGGATACAGACAGTGTGTTTCGAAACCGTTAAGATATTAAAAATTTGCCTATTTCCCCAAAAATTGTTGTATGAGATTGTTGTTACCCTCACTAGCTATTAGCCTTTTCCTTATGTCTTCCAGTGCATACTCCGATGTTGATTTAACGATTAAGGGGGTAAAAGGAGCAGAAAAAGAAAATATTGATGCTTACTTATCGTCAATCGACGAAGATGATTATTCAACGAGTTTACGCTTTCGCTCTCGGTTGAAAGATGAAATAACGCTGGCTCTCAATGCTCTTGGATACTATCACCCAGAGATCTCATTTCGCGTAGAAGACGATGGCCAAGAATTGGTGGTGAACGTTGATCGTGGACCGGCCACTGTCATCAAAAGCTTGGATATTCAGCTCGACGGTGAAGCGAACACGGATAATGATTTTGTGCAGCTTATCGAAGAGAGCTCACTAAAAATTGGAAGCGTGATAAACCAAGGCGAATATGACAGTTTAAAAGCGAGTATTCAAAGCTTGGCGGTGAATAAAGGTTACTTCAACGGCCAATTTCGCCAAAGCAGTTTAGCGATATCTCCTCAACTTAACCAAGCATTTGTTACGCTCGATTATGACAGTGGTGAACGTTTTCGTTATGGTGAGATCAATATAGAAGGCAGTCAAATTTTAGAGTCAAAAGTTGAATTATTAAAATCGTTTGACGAAGGTGATAAATATTTGGTTTCCGAGTTGGGTGAATTCAATCAACAGCTTTCCAATACAGGGTGGTTTTCCACTGTCTTAATTCAGCCAAATTTAGACGAGGCTGGTGAGAACAATGTACTTCCTATCGATGTAACACTTTTGCCCGCTGTGAAAAACAAAATGGAAGTGGGAATTGGGTATTCTACCGATGTTGGCGTTCGAGGTTCTTTTATCTGGAATAAGCCCTGGTTGAATGAAAAAGGACACTCTTTTTCCAGTAATCTGTCGCTTTCCGAAACGGAACAAACGGTCACAGCAAGTTATAAGATTCCATTAGATAATCCTATTGATGAATATTATGTCATTCAGTATGGGTTAAAAAATGAAGACAGCTCCGACACTCAAAGTATTGAATCAAACTTAGCTCTAAAGCGATTTTTGCATTTTGATAATGGCTGGAATCGCACGTTATCGATTCGCTATTTAATTGAAAACTATGAGCAAGGGTCATTAGACGATATTGCTCACTTTGTCCTGCCAGGTATTACGTTTTCTCGAACTCGAAGCCGTGGAACTCGGTTAATTCATTGGGGAGATAAAATTACAGCAACTGCAGAGTACGGGAATGAAGATTTTTTCTCTGATACGGACATTTTACATCTAACCGGTGAAGGCGCTTTAATTCGAACGCTTTCCGATACTCACCGAACCATTTTTCGTGTAGCAGGTGGGGCAAATTTAATTGATGATTTTGGCGAAGTCCCACCGTCACTGCGTTTTTATGCTGGTGGAGACAACAGTATCAGAGGTTATGACTATGAGTCTATTTCCCCAACGGATTCCAATGGTGATGTCGTGGGCGGAAAGTTCTTAATTACCTCTTCAGTTGAGTATCAGTATCACGTTTATGGGAATTGGTGGGGAGCGCTTTTCTACGACATTGGCGATGCGTTTGATGATATGCCTGATTTGAAACACGGTGTAGGTTTTGGCGCGCGTTGGGTTTCTCCAATTGGGCCACTTCGCCTTGATTTTGCTTGGGGATTAGATGAAGAGCCGAGTGATCAATTCCATATCCACTTTACTTTAGGGCCTGAATTATGATTAAAGCCATGTTTCGTGTATCCAAGTGGCTATTCATTAGTACTGTGCTGCTGATTCTACTGATTTTTCTACTCAGTGTCGGGTTACTTTATACTGAAAGTGGACTGCGACTTGCGACTTGGGGAGTTGAAAAATCGGTACCAGAATTAACGATTGGCAAAGCGAACGGTGTCTTAGGTAGGTCATTTTCTTTGAATCACGTTGAGTACCATCGAGCAGAACCTAAATTGGATTTCAGTGTAGAGTCGTTAAGTCTCGCTCTCGAAGCCAAATGTCTGTTTCAGCCAGCAATATGTTTGAATTCAGTACAAGCGTCGGGTGTTAGCTTTGATATGCCAAAAGCCCCCGATTCTGAAGAAGAGAATGAGCCAACAGAACCTTTGAAATTAGTCAAAGCGCCTTTACCCATTCGTATCGATGGTATTGAGTTAAACGATATTTCATTAATGGCACTTGGTAATAAGGTGAGCTGGAAGCAGTTTTCAACTGGAATTGAGTGGCGAAGAAGCAAGCTTACCGTGAGTAACACCGAGTGGCGTGATATTGATGTTCATGTCGCCTCGACAGATTCAGACCAAACTGAAGAAAAAAAATCGAACTCCCCGATAGTGTTACCTGAAGTGTGGGTTCCTTTGAATATTGATGTTACTCAGTTCAATATGGAACGTTTTACTTTGCATCAAGATACTCCAGTTGTCGTGAACGAGCTGACATTTTCTGTGAGTGCTTTCCAAAATGATATCGAATTGACAGGTTTTGCTCTCGATATGCCAGAAGTTGATGTTAGTGCAAATGGCAACATTTCTCTGAAGGAGAGTTACCCACTAGAGTTTGAACTTTCATCCATAGCTAAATTAGAACAAGCCAAAGGGCAATCGGTTAAAGCACGCTTGTCCGGTAGTCTTGAGAAACTGGAGCTCGACTTGGCTTTAAGTGACCAAGCGACAGGTGATATTCGTGGCCAAGTACAGCTTTTGGAGCCGAATTTACCCTTTCATCTTTCTATCGATCAGCTAAAGGGGCAATGGCCAATTGTGAGCCAATCGGCTGATGTCAAAGTGGATGATATAAATGGCGAAATATCAGGTAGTTTGGATAAATTTACTTTGAGCCTACGAGGAGATGTGTCGGGTAACGCGTTTCCAGATACATCTCTTGAACTTCAAGGTAGTGGAAGTCAAACCAACATAGATTTACCTAAGATTTATCTCGCAACACTGGGTGGTGACGTTGAAGGACGAGTGACTGCAAGTTGGGGAGATAGTATTGAGATTAATACGAATCTTACTTTAGATAAGATACAACCAGATCAACATTGGCCTGAAATTCCGGGGTTAATCGGTGGCCATCTTGTGGCGTCTGCTTCGATCGGCGGAGAAAATGCATGGCAAACACAGGTTTCGACATTGGATATTCAAGGTGATCTTCTTAATTACCCCTTGGATGTTAATGGTGTTCTAGAAGGCGTTCAAACTCAAGCGGGTGCTCCTATTCAGCTCTCTACATCTGGGCTCACATTCGCTCACGGTGAAAATAAGATCTTTGCATCCGGAGAGCTTGCACAGCAATGGGATATGGATGTTGACTTAATGATCCCTGATATCGATAAAAGTATCCCTAACCTTGCTGGACAGGTTAACGGGAAGATTCAACTTCGGGGTGATACGACCGAACCGAAAGTTGATCTTGACGTATCCGCAAATGATATTGATTGGCAAGATCAGATAAAGATTGCAAGTGCGACATTAAAGGGCAAGGTATGGCCGCTACATACTCCTTCTGCCGATGTTCTTCTTGCGATGGATACGGTGGACTACCAAAGAGAAAAGCTTGATCAAGTTGATGTACACCTTGCAGGAGAATTAGCCAAACATGCCGTCTATCTCACAACAGAAGCGCCATGGGGAAAAGGTGAGTTAAAAATCACTGGGCAACTAGACCAAGATATGACCAAATGGGTTGGAGAGTTGCATCAGTTCGTCCTGGAAAGCGAACCAAGTCGACTTTATCTTGAAAAACCAATCTCCGTAATCGCAAATATTACCGATCAAGAAATTACCGTTGATGCACATTGTTGGCGTGAGAGTGAAGCCAGTTTATGTTTACAGGAACGCAGTATTTTTTCTGCTGAGAAATCACAAGCACGATGGTTGTTATCTAATTTTAACTTTTCACAAATTCCACAAGTTATTCCTGAATATACTGAATTGGATGGTGATGTTAATGCAGATATTTTAGTTGAATATGAATCGGGAGAGGCACCAAAACTCAATGCCAATGTTAAATTTGGTAAAGGTAAAGTTGTTCAACAATTGAGTGAGCCTGTGACTGTTGGATGGGATGATGTATCTCTGCAAATCAACGTGGCGGAAAATAAGCTGGTCAGTTCTGGACGTATTAACTTAACTGATAATGGCGACATTCAGCTGAATGCTGAGGTCAGTGGTCTTGATATTGATGATAAAACCGTTGATGGGCAATTTCATATCGATCAAGTTACGCTTGAAGCGTTAGGGCCACTATTAGGCGATTATGGGCATGTGAACGCTGTGGTGAATGGCCAAGTTGACTTAAATGGGTCATTACTTCAACCCCAAATATTGGGCCAGTTGGCAATAACGAATATTGCAGCTGAAGGGGAAGTGACACCATTTGATATTAGTGATGGGCAGTTTTTAATTCGCTTTTTGGGGTATCAAGCTGAGTTAGAGGCTGGATTGGTTACGGAAGATGGTCAGCTAAATGTGACGGGCGATGCTGATTGGCAAAATATAGATAAATGGACGTTTAATAGTCATATCTTTGCGGATGAATTGAATATCAAAGTTCCCCCTATGGTAGACATTAAATCGAGCCCAGATATTAACTTTTCGATGACACCTCAAAAACTGACAATCGCTGGAGATATTAATTTACCTTGGGGAGAAATTGTTGTTGAAGAGCTGCCCGAGAGTGCGACTAAGGTATCGAGTGATTTGGTGATTGTAGATGAAAACCTAACACCGATAGAGGAAAAACATCAATTTCCCTTTGAAATAGATACGAATATTCGGGTGAATATTGGTGATGAATTTAGCATTGAAGCATTTGGGTTGAGTGGCAATTTAACTGGCTTACTTAATGTTACTCAACGTGATAACTCTCCTTTTGTGACTGGAGAAGTCAATATTGTCAATGGAACCTATAGCTCATTCGGTCAGGATCTGGTGATCAAGAAAGGACAAATCCTGATGCATGGGCCGGTTGATCAGCCCTACGTTTCGATTACCGCGATTCGTAATCCAGATAATATCGAAGATGATGTCGAAGCCGGTATTAAAGTAACTGGTTCAGCTGATGCACCATCGGTTACCGTCTATTCTGAACCAGTGATGGCACAAGCTAACGCACTCTCTTATTTACTTCGAGGACAAGATTTAGAGACAGAGTCAGATGATAGTAGCAGTAGTAGCAATACCGTCACGAGTACACTGATTGGGTTAAGCTTGGCACAGAGCGGAAAAGTGGTTGGGGAACTTGGTCAAGCGTTTGGTGTTGATGATTTACAGCTCGATACGGCGGGCTCGGGCGATGATTCTCAGGTTACAGTCAGTGGCTATGTTTTACCCGGACTTCAAGTAAAATATGGTGTTGGTATTTTTACTTCTGTAGGGGAGTTTACGGTTCGTTATCGTTTGATGAAAAACTTCTATGTTGAAGCGGTATCTGGTCTTAATAGTGCTGTTGATTTGCTGTATCAATTTGAGTTTGATTAGGAGATGAGTCATGACAAACTTGGTGTTTGTTTATGGGACTTTACGTCGGGGGGAGAGTAATCATTACTTACTCGAACACAGCGAGTTTCTGGGCAAGGTTCAAACTCAACCTCTTTTTTCATTATACGACTTAGGCGAATATCCGGGAGCAATTGAAGGAGATGCCGCCATTATCGGTGAAGTTTATCAAGTGAATGAAACAACGTTAGAAGCGTTAGATCGCCTTGAAGAGGTCCCAATCGAATATCGTCGTGACACGCTTCAAACATCACTTGGTCAGGCTTGGATATACCTTTATCAAGATGAACGCCAATTGGAACAATTAATTCCGTCTGGCGACTGGTGCACACGAGAGCATCAGGAATAACGAATCAATTTGTGAGTAGAATTCGTTGTGCTAATCGTTGCTGGACAAAGTTCAGAAAGGTTGTCACTTTTCTCGAACGATGGAAGCGTTCTGAAGATAACAATGCCACAATATCGGCACTGGCTAATTGATAATTCGGCAGTACCCTGACTAGTTGTCCACTGGCTAATTCATGTTGCACATCCCACTCTGAGCGTTGGATGATACCTTGCCCTTCAATACACCAATCCTTGGTGACTTGACTTACATTACTTGAGAGCACCGGGGATATTCTTATGTTGATGTCGGCTCGTGTCGTGGTATCACAAAAGCGCCACATGGTTGCGTCTTCATCATTCTCTCTTAGTGCAATGCATCTATGATGTTCTAGGTCATTAGGCTCTTCGAGTGGTTTTGATGAATTTAGGTAATTTGGCGACGCTAATAAGAAGCGTTGGTTTTTAGCTAACACAACTCTCTTAAGTGCAGAGTCTTCCAAATGTCCAATGTAGAACATGATATCAGGGCTATTATGTATCGACCATTTGGGGATATCTGACAAATTTAATTCGATTGTGGTCAGTGGGTATAGGTTCTGAAACTCCGCTGCTATTGGCCCAATATGCCGCTCTCCAAAACCAATAGGGGAGATCAATTTAATGTTTCCTGATATTGCCAGTTTCTCATTAGACAGGTCCTGTTGTAAGTTGTCTAAATCAAGCAAGATTTTTTGCCCTCTTTTTGCAAAAGCTTCCCCTTCACTGGTTAATGAAATCGATCGTGGGTTTCTCTCTACTAACTTAACCCCCAGTTTTTGTTCAATATTTTGTAGTCGTTGAGAAACGCTTGGAGGGGTTACATTTAATTTTCTAGCCGCCGCAGCAAGTGACTGATTTGCGGCAATGGTGACAAAGAAAGCGATGTCTTGAGAAGATATCATTAAGTTCAACCTTAACTTAGAAGTTAGTAAGCATAAATTTAACTATATCCTAGCCAATGTTACAAATCATATCACGTAGTAAATAAGGGATATGAAATGGAATCTATATTGAATGTTGCTCATGCTGAATGGGTATATCTATTTTTATTTTTGATCGCGCTCATTGCTGGTGTGGTTGATGCGATTGCTGGTGGTGGTGGATTGATTACAGTTCCAGGCTTGATGTTGGTAGGCGTCCCACCGATGCAAGCTTTGGGAACCAATCGACTTCAGGCTGTCATTGGCGAGTTGACGACGTCATTGATGTTTATTAAAAGCCAGCAAATCCTGTTAAAGGGTATGTTGATAGGAATCGTGTTCACTTCTATTGGGGCTTTAGTTGGCTCTTTTGTCGTGAGTCTTATTGATAAAGAATCGCTTGAAATCTTGTTGCCTATTTTGATGGGGGCAATCACGATTTATTCCATTATGTCTAAAAAATTAAAAGCGACAAACAGGAGTGAAGCGAAGTTATCGACATCTAGATTTATGATGTTCGGTGGATTGTTGATTGGTTTTTATAATGGTTTTTTTGGTCCAGGCACTGGCTCAATTTGGATGGTAGCATTCGTGATATTACTTGGATATACCATTAAGCAGGCGACAATGGCGACAAAACCACTGAATCTTGTTGGGAATATCGTATCGCTGATTTTGTTCATTATGTTAGGGCATGTCGATTATACCATGGGCTTCATTATGGGAGTTGGGCAGATTATTGGGTCCATTGTAGGTAGTAAGTGCGTTATCTCATATGGAGGTCGCTTAGTTCGCCCTATTTTTATTGGGGTGACAATCACTATGACCGCTAAATTGATATATGAAAATCTACCAACCATTGGGTTTATCTAACTAAGGTAGGGGTTCTATAGGCATAAAAAAACCAGCGAAACATGTTCGCTGGTTTTTGTTATTTGGTACGGAATCTAGATTATTTTTTAGCGCGTTCGAAAGACTCAAGAATTTCGGCACGTGCTGCATCAATATCTTCCCAACCTTCAACTTTTACCCATTTACCTGCTTCTAGCTCTTTATAGCGCTCGAAGAACTGAGTAATTTGAGCTTTTAGTAACTCTGGGATGTCATTTACATTTTGGATGTGATCGTACTCTTTTGATAACTTCGAGTGTGGAACAGCAAAGATTTTAGCATCTTCACCAGACTCGTCAGTCATTTTAAGTACGCCCACTGGACGACAACGAATAACTGAACCTGGAATTAATGGGTAAGGAGTTGGGACGAGAACATCAACTGGATCGCCATCAAGAGAAAGCGTATTGTTCACGTAACCGTAGTTACATGGGTAGAACATAGGCGCTGACATGAAACGATCAACAAACACAGCACCAGAATCTTTATCTACTTCGTATTTGATTGGATCCGCGTTTGCCGGGATTTCGATAACCACATAAAGATCATCAGGAAGTGATTTGCCAGCCGGCACATTGTTCAAGCTCATTAAAGTATTCCTTTTCGTTATTCGGACTTCAAAAATATCGACGCCTATTATTATTCAGTTAGAAGATGAACGCAAAGCTGTTACGACGAATAATGTAGAAATTTGTAATCGATTTAAAAAAAAACACCCTTGATAGGGCGTTTATTTCATTACTCACTTTTAAATGTTTCAATAAATTGGTGCAGTTTATCCATCATCTTTGGTGAGCCAGCGAAAAATGGCACTCGCTGGTGGAGTTCTGTCGGTGGAATATCAAGAATGCGTGTCGCCCCATCAGTGGCAACACCGCCCGATTGCTCCATCAAAAATGCAATTGGATTACATTCATAAAGCAAGCGCAACTTACCATTAGGGTAACTTGCTGTACTTGGGTACATGTAGATACCACCTTGTAGTAAGTTTCTATGATAATCGGAAACCAGTGAACCAATATAGCGCGACGTATAAGGACGATTTTCTGCTGGTACATTTGCCTGACAATACTTAATGTACTGTTTAACACCCGTTGGGAAACGAATATAGTTACCTTCGTTGATTGAGTATATGCGACCACGTTCTGGAATCATCATATTTTCGTGCGATAAACAAAAAGAGCCAATTGATGGATCATAAGTAAATCCATTCACACCGTTTCCTGTTGAATACACTAGCATGGTCGATGAGCCATATATTACGTAACCAGCAGCAACTTGTTTGTCACCGGTTTGTAAGAAGTCCTCAGCAGTTGGGGGGGTGCCAATTGGAGAAATACGCTCATAGATAGAAAAAATGGTTCCTACCGAAACATTAACGTCAATATTACTTGAGCCGTCTAAAGGATCCATCAGTAATACGTATTTCGCATTTTTATTTAATTCTTTATTAAAAGTGACGGCTTCATCTTCTTCTTCACTCGCGACGCCACATACCCTATCTCTGGCTTCAAGGGCTGATTTAAATACTTCGTTAGCATAAAGGTCAAGTTTTTGTTGGGCTTCACCTTGAACGTTATCTGTACCGACTGCACCAGTTATATCAACCAAGCCTGCTTTATTGATTTCACGGTGGACAATCTTAGAAGCCAAACTAATTGATGCAAGAAGTGACGATAGGTCACCACTGGCATTAGGATAATCAGCTTGCTTTTCAACTATAAATTCGCCAAGAGTGCGTAATTGAGACATGTTATTTCCTTTAGCATGTATTTAAAGTGGGAGCAGTCAATTGTTTTAATTAGTTGTTGTATTGACGTTATATTTAATTCTATGAGCTAGATCTTATTATTGGTACTGAACTAACCGATCAACTTCACACTTTTGGTGTTGATTATATGCAACATACATTCGAGATAAATATCGGTCTTTTTTCCCATATATATGACCATAATCTTACTCGCTTTTATTGGCTGAATCGGGATAATGTGGCTGATACAATCTTGAGGAAAATAGAGAGAAAAACATGCACATACATATTCTTGGGATCTGTGGCACTTTTATGGGAGGAGTTGCTGTGCTCGCCCGCCAGCTTGGACATAAAGTGACGGGTTCTGACGCGAATGTTTATCCCCCAATGAGCACAATGTTGGAGTCTCAAGGTATTGAAATAATTGAAGGTTATGATGTTTCTCAATTTGAGGTGAGTCCTGATCTTGTTGTTATTGGTAATGCATTGAGTCGTGGTAATCCATGTGTTGAGTATGTTCTCAATAGTAATCTACGTTATCTCTCTGGCCCGCAATGGTTACAAGAATTTTTATTGCATGATCGTTGGGTAATTGCAGTGTCAGGAACCCATGGTAAAACGACAACATCGAGCATGGTGACTTGGATATTGGACAAGTGTGGTTACCAGCCGGGATTTCTTGTTGGTGGTGTGCTGGGAAATTTTGGTATCTCTGCGAGATTGGGCGAAAGTATGTTTTTTGTCGTTGAAGCTGATGAATATGACAGTGCTTTTTTCGATAAGCGTTCTAAGTTTGTTCATTACCATCCAAGAACCTTAGTGATAAATAACTTAGAATTCGATCATGCCGATATCTTCGACGATCTTGAAGCGATTAAACGACAATTTCACCATTTAGTTAGAACAGTACCAGGTAATGGTAGAATACTCTCTCCTAGCTGTGAAGTCGCAATTTCTGATGTTTTATCTCGAGGATGTTGGAGTGAAACCGAGTTTTTCGGTGATGATGCCCACTGGAAAGCCCAAAAGATGGTACCAGATGGTTCCAAATTTAAGATTTTGTTCCAAAATGACGTTGTCGGAACGGTTGAGTGGGATTTGATTGGTGATCACAACGTCAATAATGCGGTCATGGCTGTTGCCGCTGCTCGCCATGTTGGGGTTGTTCCTGAACTCGCTTGCGAGGCGCTTAGCCAGTTTATTAACACCAAACGCCGTTTAGAGTTCAAAGGCGAGGTCAATGGTGTTTCAGTATTCGATGATTTTGCGCATCATCCGACTGCTATTCAATTAACCCTAGATGGATTGAGAAATAAGGTTGGAAATCAGCGTATTCATGCAGTGTTAGAACCTCGCTCAGCAACAATGAAACTTGGCGTGCATAAACAATTACTCGCAGCGTCACTCCAAAAAGCCGATAGTGTTACTCTTTATCAACCGGATAATCTTCCTTGGTCAGTAAATGAGATCGCTGAGCAATGTGAACAACCCAGTTTTGTTAGTGATAAAATAGAAATCCTCGTGCAGCACCTTTGTGATGTGGTTGAACCTGGTGATTCAATTTTGGTGATGAGTAATGGCGCATTCGGGGCTATTCACGACAAATTGTTAGAGGAGTTGAACAAGTAAATGACGGTAAATGACTCGCAACGCTCACTAACCTTAGCTTTTACTGGTGCTTCAGGCGCTCCTTACGGGTTGCGTTTACTCGAATGCCTCATTGCTGCCGATTACCATGTTTACCTATTGATTTCGTCTGCAGCTCGAGTCGTGCTGGCAACGGAACATGGTTTGAAATTGCCGAGTGGTCCGAGTGCGGCTAAAGATGTGTTGGTACAGTATTTAAAGTGTGATCCGAGTAAATTGACGGTTTGTGGCAAAGAAGATTGGTTTTCCCCTGTGGCATCAGGCTCAGCAGCGCCAAAACAGATGGTAGTGTGCCCTTGCTCTGCTGGAAGTGTTGCGGCGATTGCTCATGGAATGTCGGATAACTTGATTGAGCGTGCAGCCGATGTGGTAATGAAGGAAAGAGGCCAATTGCTGCTCGTCGTTCGCGAAACGCCTTTCTCGACGTTACATCTGGAAAATATGCATAAATTGTCGCAAATGGGGGTAACGATAATGCCCGCCGCACCGGGTTTCTATCACCAACCCAAAACCATTGATGATCTGGTTGATTTTATGGTTGCGAGAATTTTAGATCACCTATCAATCGAGCATAATATGAGCACACGCTGGGGATACGATTCTCGCCGAGCACAGTAGCTTAATTCACTATTATTAAGTAGAATCCAATCTACTCATCGGGGAGCAAGCTAGTCAATTACTAGTTAACGCTGAGATCAAGTTGTACTTGGGACCCGTAGCGCTAATCAATGATCGATTAGCATACCTGAACCAGATAATGCTGGCGTAGGAAATGAGATAGTTTGATTCTATATCGCTATTCTTCTTCCCTGTGCTGTTCACAACCAAGGAGAGCGAACAGTGAACATGACCAAACCCCTTCTAACCCTTTCTATTATTGCATCGTCGTCTGTATTAGCCCAAGACAGCCTCACTATTTATACTTACGATTCGTTTGCTTCTGAATGGGGGCCGGGCCCGGCGGTTGAAAAAGCCTTTGAAACGCAATGTGATTGTGATCTTAATTTTGTCGCGTTAGATGATGGTGTTTCTATTCTTAATCGTCTGAAGCTAGAAGGTAAAAATACGAAAGCAGATATTATTCTAGGGCTAGATGACAGTTTGATCGCTGAAGCCAAAACCACGGGGTTACTGGAAAAAACTGAAGTTGACTTCTCAGAGCTAGCGGTGCCCACTGGCTGGGAAGATGATACTTTCGTGCCGTTTGATTTCGGTTACTTTGCGTTTGTGTATAACAAAAGCAAGCTTGAGAACCCACCTAAAAGCTTGAAAGAGCTTGTAGAACAAAGAGACGATATCAAGGTTATTTATCAAGATCCTCGAACGTCAACTCCGGGACAAGGCTTTTTGTTTTGGATGAAGTCTGTATATGGCGATGATGCAGCACAAGCATGGAGTCAACTAGCTTCTAAAACGGTGACGGTGACAAAAGGTTGGTCAGAAGCGTACTCTATGTTCCTTAAGGGTGAATCGGATATGGTGTTGTCTTATACAACATCACCTGCTTACCATTTAATCGCAGAGAGCGATGATAATTATGCTACTGCTTCATTTGAAGAAGGACACTACTTACAAGTTGAAGTTGCCGCGCGTTTAAATACGTCATCTCAGCCAGAGCTCGCTCAGCAGTTTCTAGAGTTTATGTTAACCGATGAATTTCAAACTATTATTCCAACAGGTAACTGGATGTACCCTGCGACAAATATCGACTTACCTGAAGGTTTTGAAACGTTAAGTACTCCAGAAAATGCGTTGAGTTTTGAGCAAGAAGCAGTGACTTCTAACCGAAAAACTTGGATACGTGAATGGCAAAACGCACTCGCTAAATAACTCAGTGAAGGGACGTTCTGTACCGAAATTAGGTCTAGGGGTCGCGGCATTCGTCGTGACCTTTGTTTTATCGTCACTGCTGGCGTTAGTTTCTTATGCGCCCGGTTTAAACCCAGAGTTGCTATGGCTAGACAGCTATTATCTTCATATTACGCAGTTTAGTTTCTATCAAGCATTACTATCCTCAGTATTTAGTGTTATCCCTGCCATTTTTGTTGCGATTGGTTTTCATCGCCGTCATTTCATCGCCAAGTCTTTACTCATTAAGTTGTTTTCCACGACGTTAGTATTGCCCGTTTTGGTTGGGGTTCTAGGTATCATCACTATTTATGGTCAAAGTGGATGGTTAAATAGCCTATTAGGCTTAGGGAATATGTCGCTACCGTTTTCAATTTACGGTTTAAATGGCATTTTATTGGCTCATATCTTCTTTAATCTGCCTTATGCGACGCGATTGTTTCTCATTAGCTTGGAATCTATTCCTGTTGAACAAGAAAAACTGGCGTTACATTTAGGTTTAACGCCTTGGCATCGTTTTCGTCTTGTTGAATGGCCAAGAATAAAGCAGCAGTTGCCTCATGTTGTTGGGCTTGTTTTTATGCTTTGTTTTACCAGCTTTGCAACGGTAATGGCACTTGGAGGTGGACCGAAAGCGACAACAATTGAATTGGCCATTTACCAAGCGATTAAATACGACTTTGATTTGCAAGCTGCCGCTTTATTATCACTCTGGCAAATCCTACTTTGTTCGAGTTTATCGTTAACAATTCAACGTTTTGCCAAGCCGATAGAGGCATCAACGCAAACCGGCGGCGATCGTCTTGTGTTGTTTCGAGATTCGTTAACGGCTCAGTGGTGGGACCGATTTTGGATTGCATTGGTCGTTATCGTTGTCACTCCACCGCTTTGTGCTGTCATTTTTAGCGGATTAAACAGTAAGTTATTTGTCATTTTGCTTGATACTGAATTTTGGTTAGCGGTATTTAATTCGTTTCGTATTGCGACTCTTGCGAGTGTTATTGCTCTTTTTAGCGGAGTTGCCATTTTGAGTAGTAGTCGAATATGGCGTTTGCGTCATGAAAATAGAAAAGCTGATTTGCTGGATTTATCGGGCACTATTATCTTGCTGACGCCGGGTTTGGTGTTGAGTACTGGGCTATTTTTGCTCTTTCGTTCTTTTACCGACGTATTTAGTTTGGGCTATTGGATTGTCGTCGGAGTGAATGCATTAATGGGATTGCCTTATGTGATTAAAACGCTGAATCAACCAATGTGGCTTCTGGCAAAACAATATCAGCGACTAAGTACCAGTTTAGGAATGAAAGGGTGGTCGCGTTGGCGGTTGGTTGAATGGCGAGCCATGCGTCGACCAATGTCATACGCGTTTGTGATTAGTTTTTTAGTGGCGTTAGGCGATTTGAGTGCAATTGCCTTGTTTGGCACTCAAGGTTTTCAGACACTACCGCTTTATCTATATCGCTTGCTTGGAAGTTACCAAATGGATGCAGCTGCAGCGGTTGCGTTGGTCATGCTGCTAATATGCTTACTCTGTTTTTACATTGCAGATCGTTTGTCTAGAGCTCGAGTAGGAGAATCAAAATGTTGATGTTAGAACAGGCCACCTACGAATATGAATGTGAGCATTTTCAGTTTGATTTAACGATTCAGTCAGGAGAGATTCTGGCATTAATGGGTGCGAGTGGAGCAGGGAAGTCGACGTTACTTAGTCTGATTGCGGGTTTTATACATCCTAAAGCAGGTAACATTAAGGTGGAAGGAAAATCAGTGCTCAAACTTCCCCCTTACCAGCGCCCATTCTCTATGTTATTTCAAGAACACAATCTGTTTGCCCATCTAAGTGTCGTGGAAAATATTTCGTTGGGTCTCAACCCCAGTTTGAAACTGAATGAGCATCAAAAAAAACAAGTCGTAGACGCCGCAAATCAAGTGGGAATTGGGCATCTTCTTGAGCGACTTCCTAGTGAGTTATCGGGAGGACAACGGCAACGAGTGGCGTTAGCACGCTGCTTTGTACAGCCCAATCCTATCTGGCTTCTAGACGAGCCTTTTTCGGCGTTAGATCCCATCTTACGTGTTGAGATGCTTGGCTTAGTAAAAAGCTTGGCTAAAGAACGAAATATTACGGTGATCATGGTGTCGCATCATTTAAATGATGTACGAGCCATTGCAGATCGATTTGCTTTTATTGCTGAACATAAAGTGCTTAAAGTGGGCGAGATTTCAACATTGGATCGAAATCATTGTAATACTCAGCTTGCGAATTTTGTCGCTGCAGGGGAATAAAATGAAAAAACTCGAGATAGACTCGAGTTTTTTAGGAAGCTTAATCTGCAGAATTACTTTTCTTCATCTAATTCTTTGATAATCTGAAATATTTCTCGATAAGCTCGAGGTGGTTTTGAATTTTGCTTCTCTTTCTTAGCTTGTCGAGCAAGCTGACGTAAGCGCTGACGATCGGCATTTGGATAAAGTGCGATTATAGCTTCTACAGCCTCATCACCTTCAGCAACGACTCTATCGCGCAATTGTTCCAGTTTGTGTAATGCGACAGTGGACTGCGCATGTTTGTTACGATATTTGTCTAGTGCCGCTTGGATTGGCTCTGGGTCAATTGACCGCATGACTTTACCAATATATTGTAATTGACGACGACGAGCTTCGTTTTTGAATCGCTGAGCATTATGAATTGCTTCCGCCAGATCTTCAGGAATAGGAAACTTTTCTAATACGGAAGGTTTCAGCTCCACTAACTCTTCACCTAGTTTTTGTAGGATGAGCATATCGTTTTTCATTTCGGTTTTGCTGACCAAAATAAATTCTTCTTCTTCTTCCCAAGGAGCTTTTTGATTTTTACGAGCCATGATCTCTTTACTTTGCCGTTTGCTATATACGCTATTTTAGCAAGAATTATGGGGAGAAAGTGAAATTCTTGTTATGCTATCTAAATATAAAAAAGAGAAATGACGATTTATGGATATTAAACAGCAAGTAACACAACAAAGAGCTGAATTAGAGTCGGCAGTTTCTAAGGCTCTTGAAATGGCATCAGCAAGTGCGGATGCTGCCGAAGTCGCAATCAATAAGAGTACAGGTCTGAGTGTTTCGACTCGCTTTTGTGAAGTTGAGAATGTTGAGTTTAACAGTGATGGTGCATTGGGCATTACCGTTTACCGTAAGGGTAAAAAAGGCAGCGCATCCACATCTGATTTAAGTGAAAAAGCGATAGAGCAGACCGTTCTCGCAGCGCTTGATATAGCAAAATTCACCTCTGAAGATCCTTGTGCTGGCCCAGCGGATAAAGAATTTTTGGTCAAAGAGATTCCAGACTTGGACCTATTTCACCCCGATGAACCCAACCCTGACTATGCAGCTGAAGTTGCCATTGAGGCTGAGCAAGCGGCATTGAACTACAGTGATCGAATCAAGCAGAGCGATGGCGCAAGTTACGACAGCCACTACGGTGTTCGAGTTTATGGGAACAGTCATGGATTACTTGCAAGTTACGCTTCTAGCCGACACAGCGTAAGTTGTAGTGTGATTGGTGAAGGTGTTAATGGTGATATGGAGAGAGATTATAGCTACAGCGTTTCTCGACATAAAGATGACTTATGGGCTGCAAGTGAAGTGGGTCGTTTAGCCGCTGAACGGACCGTGAGCCGTCTTGATCCTAGAAAGCTAAAAACAGGGCATTATCCAGTGATGTTTTCTTCTGATGTTGCGACAGGGCTAATAGGGCATTTAGTCATGGCAATCAGTGGTGGGAATCTTTACCGTAAATCTTCATTTCTACTTGATAAACTCGGTGAGATTATTCTACCTACTTGGTTCAATATCACTGAACGGCCTCATGTATTGCGCGGTTTAGCCTCAACGCCTTTTGATAGTGAAGGTGTCAAAACGACCGATCTAGATATTATTACCGATGGGCAGCTGGCGACGTATCTTCTGACCAGTTACTCAGGGCGAAAGCTTGATATGAACCCAACTGGTCATGCTGGTGGCATTCATAACTGGTTTGTCGCTTCTTCGTCGAATCAGAATTTCGAGCAGATGTTAAAAGAACTTGGCACGGGTTTCTTGGTAACGGAAGTCATGGGTCAAGGCGTGAACATCGTCAATGGCGATTACTCTCGTGGCGCGTCTGGATTCTGGGTCGAAAATGGTGAAATTCAATACCCAGTGTCAGAAATCACTATTGCTAGTTCCCTACCTGATATGTTTAAAAATATCGTCGCGGTAGGTAATGATGTTGATGTACGTTCACAGGTTCATACCGGTTCTATTTTGATTGAATCAATGAAAGTTGCTGGCGAGTAATTGGTTTAGTTCCTATCGAAATAATCGCAGGTTCGTCCTGCGATTATTTAATTTTCATGTGAATCCTGAAGTTTTTTAATTAAATTAGTGTTACTTAAATACACCTATTGTGACCTTAGTATATTCTAGTTTAGATAATATTCATTATTTAAAACAGAAGATAATCTTATCTATGTTTATCTAATTATTTAGTAAGTGAATAATATGTTCTATATAAAATATTGAATCAATATCACATATGATTTTCGTAGAGAAGTAAATATATTGATTACGTTATGAAGGTAATTAATGTATTTATTAATTTAACAGATGTAGAGCTCATGTGACTTATAGGCACTAAATTAAAGGATTTACACTATCTTGTTGATATTATTGAACTTTAATTTCATCTAGGTCTCACTTCCAATACATGTGTCTTACTTTCTATACTACGTGATTTATTCTAAATAATTCTTGAATATAATAAGAATTTGAATGAATATAATTAATTTAAAGTTTATTATAAATAAGTAAATAATATATGTCGAATTAAAGTTATAATTCGTATCAATATATTTTTGTTAATGTTATTTATGAAGTTAAGTAGATGTAGTAAGTATTATTTTATTTTCTTTGTTATTTAAATTTGAGAGGAGTAGTAGATAATTTATTAACTATTCTACTTATTAATATTGAATTTTACTTTATTTATAAAAATGATTCTATCAATGTCTATTGTTCTAGTCATCGTTTACTGTTGAAAATGGAAAATATTTGATACCACCAAATTATATAATTCAGGTTAAATAAATATGTTACTTAGAAAATTATTATTAATTATTTTTACTACGGTCGTCTTGTCAGCATGTCAGAGTTCATCCGAGCAAGTAAATTCGACAGCCGTACAAGTGGTCAGTGAAACGCTAGACAATGGTTTGTTTTATGAGATTCACTCCAAGAAGGAAAATTCGGGGAGAATTCAGCTTAGGTTAATGATCAAATCGGGGTCATTCAGTGAAACAAGCGATCAATCTGGATATGCACATTTAGTTGAGCATATGGCGTTTAACGGGACACAACATTTTCCCAAGAATAAAATTATTGAGTTGTTTGAAAAGTCAGGATTGACATTCGGCAATGATATTAACGCGTATACTTCATTTTCAGAAACTGTGTACAGCCTTTCTATTCCGAAATCAGATAAAAAATTATTGGCCCAGACGCTATTATATTTGCGAGATATCTTAACGGCGATCACATTTGATCCGACTGAGCTAGATAAAGAAAAAGGTGTCGTAGAAAATGAATATCGATTAGGCACGTTAAACGAAAAATCATATGATAATGCGATTCTTTTCGATTATATAAAAGGCAGTGAATATGCGCAGCGCCTGCCAATTGGTACACTTGAAAGTATTCAAAGTAGCACCTCTGACTCCCTTAATACTTTTTATAAAAGCTGGTATCGCCCGAACAATGCAAAATTACTTATCACGGGAGATATTGATAGTAAAAGTGCGGCGTTGTTAATCGGTAAAACATTCTCACCTCTTGAAAAATCAGATAACAGCAAGCAACAAACGACTCCCGATGCGCCATCATTACAGGCCGATACTCAATCCTACACAAGCCAAGCGATTAACTTTCATCAAACAGATGTTTTCTATGAACTACCAACATGGCCTATTGAAAATAGTAAAGATTTAGGTGAAGCACTACAACTTGATATGCTAAAAGGCCTGATTAACTACCGTTTGAATGCGGCAAATAACCAAAGAGAAACGCCTTTTAGTGACGTCGGTTTTGTTTATAACTGGCTGTTAAATAATAAAATGTTTGGAAATGCCTATATTAATTACCTGAATGGGCAGAGTCGTGAGGCGGTTGAATTTATAGCTCAAGAGTTGGCCCGCATTGAGCAACATGGTTTTAGCGCTGCTGAATATACTCAGCAAATTGCTCTATTTAAATCATTTCAATCGGAGCTTTCGAATTATTATATCAATAAAAATTCGGCTCAATTGGCTGATGATGTTATTGAGTCTTGGAGGAAGGGTGATAGTGAATATACTCTAGAGCTTGAGCAGCAGGCCTATCAGATGGCACTATCAACGACTCGTGAGAGTTTTAACCAGTTGGCAAGTGAATTGCTTAAAACCCCAAGTAAACTCACTCTTGCTGTACCTTATCAAAGTACTAAGCCTAATTTATCGGTATTGGATAGCACTTTTTCAGAGACAATCAACAAGCCGATTAGCAAATCAGAGTTCAAAATTGAAAAACTGACTCTCCCTATTGTTAAAAATGTTACAGCAAGAAATAAGATAACAAGGGAAAGATTCTACTCAGAGAAGCAGATTACTCAATGGGATTTAAGTAATGGCGTGAGTGTTGTTTTACAGCCAGATCATAGTGTAAAAAATGCAATTAATATGAGTTTTACCGCACCTGGAGGAGTAAATTCTCTTCAAGAAGATCAATTGGTCGCGAGTGCATTTTTAATAAACAGTTACCTAAATAGTGGATTGGCAGGTCTATCAGCACAAGCATTGAACCAGAAATTTAATCAAGCAAAAGCCGATTTTATGCCATTGGTTACTGAGAATCAGCAGGGTTTTACGATGCACTCGGTTAATGATCCGAAGAGTTTACAACTGCTTTTTTCAATGTTTTATAAAGCTTTTACTGCTGCTGAAATTAAAGAGAATGCCTTTGCTTTAGAGAAAAATAGAATTATTGAGCAGCAAAAAACTAGCCTAACATTGCCAACCAATGTCTTTTTGGCGAAAGTTCTAGATAAGATATTTCCAGATAATAATCGACAAAAACAGTTTTCAATTAAGCAGTTAGAATCGGTGCACCAAAGTGATGTAGAGGCACTTTATAAAACTCTATTCGCAAGTGCTAACGGGTTTAAGTTGACCATTGTCGGTGATTTTGAAATTGATCAGTTGAAGCCTGTTATTTTGCAGTATATTGCGAATTTACCAACAGGTAAGTTGCATGCATTTAACAAAGCATCACAGTCATTAATTGGTACAGCAAGTGATCTCAATGACGCAACAAATCAAGAAGATAATGCATTGGTGCTGCTTTACGCTGTGACCGATACCCCGAACCAAAGTATAAAAGCGCCTTATGAAGCTGAGTTAATGCAGCGCATTATCAGTCAAACGATCACTAAGATTGTACGTGAGCAGTTGTCATTAACTTATTCTCCTTATGTACAGGTCATTGACCAGCCCGCGGGTAATGATTACACACAAGTTATTATTAGGTTGATAACGAAAGTTGAAGATGCCAAGCAAACTCAGCAAGTTGTTGATGAGATCGTTAATAATTTACTTAATGATGGAATAACGGAGGAGCAACTTAGTGAGAACAAAAAGAATATGAAATTGGATCTGGTTTCTTCGATGGGTGATTCGTCAAATAGAGAGTGGTTTTTACATCGAGATCATCTATTCGGTTACCCATTAGGTTCAACAGAAGATGCATCGCTAATTCTCGACAGTATCTCTATTGAAGAGATGAAGAGCTCTATTCGAGCCTATCTTGCCCCACAAAAAACATTGCGAGCTATAAACCTTCCACAAAAAAAAGTGTTGTAATGCTTTCTGAATGACACAAAAAACCGCCGCATTAATTAATGCGGCGGCTTTTTTTATGTGATTACGTAACATTCTGCTCTAGAGTTTCAAGTTACTTACCGCTTGTGAAACACTCTCTGCTCCCTCATGAATGTCATCAATTTTAGCTGATACGTCCGCTATTCGAGAGTTTGTCGTTTCTGAAAGATCCGATACCTGAGACATAATCCCAGTGACACTTTCAGTCAGAGATATATTTTGTTCGACCACTTTATTGATTTCGCCTGTTGCAGTGGATGTGTGTGTGGCTAATTTTCTAACTTCATCGGCCACGACTGCAAATCCTCTGCCTTGTTCTCCAGCTCGAGCCGCTTCAATTGCTGCATTTAACGCGAGTAAGTTGGTTTGATCGGCGATACCTTGAATTGTTTTTACGATCTCAGAGATGTCTTGAGAAAGATTGACGAGTTGTTCAATTTTCTCAATCGATGAAACAATGCTTTGATTCATTTCATTTGAACTTTCAACAGACTCTTTTAACGTGTGGCTGCCTTCTTGGGCGATTTGTGAGGTTTCTAACGCTGTGTTGTAAGCAATTTGAGCGGTCTCTTTTACTTGGCGTTCATCATTAACTCGATGCGTAACATCGACCGCAAATTTAACAACTTTATAGACCTTATTATTGTCATCGAGAACAGGGCAATATGATGCTTGAATCCAGATTTCATTGCCGCGACTATCTTTACGCTGAAATCGATTTGTGAACGATTGATTGTTGCTTAGATCTTGCCAGAACTTAGGATTTTCTTGGTAAAAATCATCGAAGCAGAACATCCGATGATGTTGTCCCTTAATGTCATCTAAAGAGTAACCTAAAGCATTTAGAAAATTGGAGTTTGCTGTAATGATTGTGCCATCAGTTTCAAATTCGATAACTGCGTAAGTGTTATTTATGGCCGTGAGCCGGTCGTTATCGCTTTGTGCATCTAGGAAGCTATCCGTTACATCAGAGGCAATTTTCATTGCTCCTTTAACTTCGCCTTGTTCAAAAATAGGGAAGTAAGTGGCTTCTATAACGATTAATGTCCCATCTTTTTTATAACGCTTAAAGGTACCTTTCTGAGGAACTCCCTTGGATATCTCATCCCAAAAATTACGATACTCACTGGAGTTTGTATAGCTAGCGTCGCAAAATATTCGGTGATGCTTTCCGATGACTTCGCTTTCTTGATATCCCAAAGCGCCCAGGAAGTGGGAATTTGCTTTAAGGATATTGCCTTGAGGATCAAACTCAATGGTTGCCATTGATTGGTTCAATGACTCAAGTATATTGTGCTCCCATTGACTTTCGGGAGAGGGAGTTGGTTCTGCTTTCTTTTTAAAAAACATACTTGCCTCAGGTTTTTATTATCGATTAATCCTGAAAATATAGTAGCTTTTCCTTAGTTTGCTAAAAATTTGATCTTCTGCACATTTAGAACTGTTATCTACGTAACAAAAATATGGTTATTAATGTAACAATTATGCAAATAGTGTTGCGAGACCCAAGAAAACAGATAATCCAACGACGTCGGTGACTGTGGTTAATGCCATCCCACCCGCTAATGCAGGATCGATCTTCATTCTCTTGAGTAAGATAGGAATACTCACGCCAGCAACACCGGCAACGATTAAGTTCGTTAGCATGGCACAGGAGATAAACAAGCCAAGCATCATACTTCCTTTCCAGAACATAACGATCCCACCAATAATGACCGCCCAAGCTACGCCATTGAGTAAGCCAATTGCAGCTTCTTTTAGAAGTAATTCACGTTGGTTACTTTCACCGATATGCCCCAACGCAAGGCCTCGTATAACCAAGGCGACAGTTTGGTTTCCTGCCACACCGCCCATTGATGGAACTATAGTCATTAATACTGCAACCGCAGCCATTTCTTCTAATGTGGCTTCGAACATATTAGAGACTGATGCTGCAGCTAGAGCGGCAAGAACATTAGCACCAAGCCAGATGCTTCTTTTTCGGGCCGATTTTACAACTGGAGCAAAGGTATCTTCTTCATCGTCCATACCTGCCATGCTCATCATGGTGTGTTCGGCATCTTCACGAATGACGTCAACGACATCATCGATGGTAATACGACCGACTAAGTGACCGTTTTGATCGACAACTGGGGCTGACACCCAGTTTCGGCGTTCAAATAGGCTTGCCACATCGCTATCTGGAGTTTCAACGGAAATGGCTTCATCGGCATCATCCATGATATCGACTATTTTGACATCGGGTTGAGTTGTGATCAGTGTGGTGAGCGATAAATGACCAATTAATTTACTCTCGGCATCAATGACATAGAGCGCATCGGTTGCGTGAGGTAATTCTCCTTTTATTCGCAAATAACGTAATACCACGTCAACATCAACATCGCCTCGAATCGTTATGACATCGGTATTCATCAATGAGCCAGCACTGTCTTCCGGATAGGAAAGGGCCATTTCTACTCGTTGACGATTTGCCTCATCCATTTGAGACAGAATTTCTTTGGAAAGATCGTCAGGTAAACTACGCAGTACATAGGCGACATCATCGGTTTCCATCCCCTCTGTCGCTTCAACGAGAAGCTCAGGAGCCATGGTAGAAACCAGAGCATCTTTCACATCTTCGTTTAGTTCATCAAGAATTTCGCCGTAATCTTCAGGGTCGGTTAATTGCCAAAGAACTTGACGACTTTTTCGAGGGGAAGCTTCCAGAAGAATGGCAATATCTTCTGGCTCCATATCTTGGAGTTGACGGCGGACATGAACATATCGGCCGTTATCGAGCGCATCTGCTATTTGCTGGAGGGTTTGGTGAGCTTGGTCGTACTCTATTTGCTCTGCCATTTTTTCTACCCTCTATTTTCTAACTTTTATCCGCTAATAGTAACGTATCTTGTTGAGCAATCAACTCAAGTTAATCGTTTTAAATAGTATTTTAATCCGCTAGAAGTAGCAATATCGCTTATTCTTGTTCTTCGAATTTATCTTCAATCAGATGGCAAATTGCTTCTAATGAGGATTCTGCATCGTCACCGTTTGCTGAAATGGTAACGTACTGTCCTTGCGCTGATTCCAGCATAAGTAATCCCATTACACTATCCGCTGTTGCTTCTTTTCCTTCTTGATTTTGAATGGAGATAATAGCAGAGAAGGACTGAGCAAGTTCAACGAGTTTCATTGCAGCTCGTGCATGTAAGCCAAGTCTATTTTGAATTAAGACAGTACGGTTAGCTTGCGACATAAGAAAGGGTCCTACTGATTTTTTTCCAATGAGGTATGACGAATTTGTACTTGATGACCGTTAGCGATAAAGTGCTCGCCAATTTTTTGAGTCAAATAGACTGAACGATGTTTGCCCCCAGTACAGCCAATAGCGACCGTAAGGTAGCTGCGGTTATTGGTTTCTAAGGCATCCAGCCAATGCTCGAAAAAGTTCTGGATCTGCAGCTTCATATCGACAACATCTTGATGACTTTCTAAAAAGGTTTGTACTGGAGTATCAAGTCCAGTGAAGACTCTTAACTCTGGTTCCCAGTGAGGGTTGGGTAAAAAACGGACATCAAAAACATAATCTGCATCGCTTGGTAGGCCATATTTGAAACCAAACGATTGAAACACCATGACGAGCTCTTTACGTTCTCGGCCTTCTACTCGGGTTCTAACCATTTCACTCAGGTCATGGATAGATTTATCTGTTGTATTGATCAGAAGATCTGCATGTTCACGCAGAGCTGTTAGTAGCGAACATTCCAATTCAATTGCTTGATCTAAAGAAAGACGACTATCGGAGATGGTGAGAGGGTGAATGCGTCGGGTTTCGCTGTAGCGTTTGAGTAATGTTTCTTTGCTTGCATCGATAAATAAGACATTAACATCGTTACTGTCTTTTAACTCACCAAGTGTCTGCTGAATATGCTCTGGGTCTTTAGGTAGATTTCGAATATCGATACTAACGGCCACATTTTGCTTGCCGTTTTGAATAGATTGAATAAATGGGTCGAGTAAACTGACAGGTAAATTATCGACACAATAGTAACCAAGATCTTCTAAGACACGTAATGCAACGCTCTTTCCAGCTCCAGATTGACCACTGACGACGATAACACGCATAATTTAATCTCAACTAATTTGGTTGACCGAGCATTATATTATACAAGCTTTCATCGCTTTCTGCTTTGCGTAGCGCTTTTAGTACTTGCTTATCATTGAGTCTTTCTGCCATCAGAGACAACGTCTTTAGGTGTTCCTGACATTGATCTTCTGGGACTAAAAGAGCAAATAGAATATCAATAGGTCGATGATCGATAGCATCGAAATCGATAGGTTCTTCGCATTGAATGAGAACCGCAACGGCATTATCTAGTGATGTCATCCGAGCATGAGGAATCGCAATACCATTACCAATTCCTGTTGTCCCTACTTTTTCACGTGACAGCATACATTCAAACAGATCATGAGAACTTAACCCTGAGTACTGAGCTGCTATTTCACTGATGATTTCTAGGGCTCTTTTTTTACTTGAACATTGGACTCCACTTTTGGTGCAGTCCAATGCTAATACATCACTTAATTGCATAATTAATGGTTACTTAACTTTTCTTTATGTTTATTGAGTTGGCGAACCAATTTATCCACCAAACTATCAATCGCTGCGTACATATTTTCGTTATCAGCTGTCGCATGAATCTCACCACTATTTACGTGAAGAGTTGCTTCTGCTATTTGCTGATTTTTTTCGACCTTAAGGATAACCTGAACACTGTTAATATGCTCAAAAAAACGTTCAAGCTTGTTGAATTTTGTTCTGACATATTCTTGCATCGAGTCGGTAAGATCAATGTGATGGCCACTAATATTAATTTGCATAGACGTTCCTTCTCTCTTCTTTAGTGATTAAAGTAGACGTTTTCGCTGACTAGATGGGGCAATTCCCAAGGATTCACGATATTTAGCAATGGTTCTTCGGGCAACTTGGATCCCTTGTTCAGCGAGCAGTGCTGCAATTTTACTGTCACTAAGTGGTTTAGCTAAGCTTTCTGAAGCGACTAATTTTTTAATTAGTGCTCGAATTGCAGTCGATGAACATTCTCCGCCATTATCAGTGCTTACATGGCTAGAGAAAAAGTATTTAAGTTCGAATATTCCCCTAGGGGTATGCATATATTTTTGAGTGGTAACCCGCGATATGGTCGATTCATGCATCTCTACTGCTAATGCAACATCATTTAGTACCATTGGCTTCATCGCTTCTTCGCCTTGTTCAAAGAATTCTCTTTGATGCTCTACAATACATTTGGCGACTTTTAGTAAGGTTTCATTGCGGCTTTCTAAGCTTTTAATCAGCCATTTGGCTTCTTGTAAATTCGTTCGGATATAAGAGCTATCAGCGCTATTTCCGCGGCCTAATTCAGCATATTGTTGATTGATTTTTAACTTTGGAATGCTATCAGGGTTGATTGTCACGACCCATTTGCCGAGATCTTTGTAGACTGAAACATCAGGGACGACATATTCCGCGTGATCGGTATTGATATCGCTACCTGGTCGAGGGTTTAACTCTTGGATAAGTTGCATTGCATTGCGCAGCTCATCCTCTTTGAGTTTTGTCTCTTTTAAGATGATTTTGTAATCACGATTTCCGAGCTGATCAATATAGTCACTCAAGACTAACTTAGCTTCTTTAAGCCATGGAGTCTCTTCAGGATACGTAGCAAGTTGAAGTAGGAGGCAGTCTTGCAAGTTAATAGAAGCCACACCTAAAGGATCAAATTGCTGAATCCGTTTGCGAACAGCTTCAATTTCATCGAGTTCAATCTCTTCGGCTTCACTGTTGCTATTAACACTTTCAAGCAGCTCTTCAAGAGATTGATTTAGGTAACCATAGTCATCAACTGCATCTATGATGGCGAGTGCTATCATATGATCGATTTCAGTGAACGGTGTTAGGTCGAGTTGCCATAGTAAGTAATCATACAAAGACTGAGTTGTTTCACCTTGATATACCGGTAAATCATCATCGCTGGCAATGCCAGTACTGCCTGTATTGGCGCTGTAAACATCTTCCCAGGTCGTATCGATTTCTAGCTCGGCGCTAATTTCTGATTTTTCAATAACTTCAGAACTATCTTGGGTATCTACTTCAACGACTTCAACGGTCGGTTCTTTTTCTGGTTTGGCTTCGTTCTGAGCATTTTCCGCTTGCACGAGTTCTTCAAACGCTTCTTCAACATCGAGAAGAGGGTTTGATTCCAATGCTTCTTGAATCTCTTGTTGGAGATCAAGCGTAGAAAGCTGCAGCAAGCGAATGGCTTGTTGCAGCTGCGGTGTCATCGCTAACTGTTGACCTAACTTAAGTTGTAATGACGCTTTCATTCGGTATAAGTTACCTTTTCGTTCTTAAATTGAGCTTCTATTTAATTTAATCATAGACGGAATTGTTCGCCGAGATAAACTTGTTTCACATGTTCATTGTTTAGCACTGCCTCTGGTGTGCCTTCTGCAATAAGTTGCCCTTGGCTCACGATATAGGCTTTTTCACAGACATCTAAGGTTTCTCTTACATTGTGGTCAGTGATTAATACCCCCAAACCACGATCCCGTAAATGCTCGATAATCTTTTTGATATCGATGACCGATATGGGGTCGACGCCCGCAAAGGGTTCGTCAAGTAAAATAAACTGCGGATTGGCGGCTAAAGCACGAGCAATCTCAACTCGGCGGCGCTCCCCTCCAGATAATGCCATACCTGCACTCTTGCGGATGTGCTGGATATGAAACTCTTCGAGTAATTCTTCCAGTTTATCTTGGCGCTGCTCTCGAGTGATTTCATCACGAGTTTGTAGTACTGCCATGATATTATCTTCCACAGATAATTTGCGAAAGATGGATGCTTCTTGAGGTAAGTAGCCAATCCCCATCCTAGCACGACTGTGCATAGGTAGGATACTGATGTCTTCGTCGTCGATGGTTATCGTGCCTTCATCTCGAGCAACTAGACCAACAATCATATAAAACGACGTGGTTTTCCCAGCGCCGTTTGGACCCAATAGGCCCACAATTTGTCCCGAATTTACTTCCAGGCTAACGTCAGAAACGACTTTACGTTTTTTGTAGCTCTTAGCTAAGTGTTGTGCTCTAAGTATGGACATAACGAATTATTATTTTTCCGCATTAGGGTGGAAGACGGTCGATACACGTTGGTTTTTATCACTGTCAGCGATTAAAGTTTGTTCGGCTATTTTATAGCGAATTTTAGAACTTTTAATCACACTGTCTTCTTGAGATAACTTAGCGCTCTCTATCATGGTGAGTGTTTCGTCTGACATTTTATATAGCAGCTGCTTTGCTTCACCGTATAGCGTGTCACCCTCGTCAGTTTCTTGGGAAAACGTTGACAGGTTACCATAACCTTGAATTTCATTGACATTGCCCGTTTCAGAATCTCGAATAACGATGATTTTATCCGCTTTGATATTGATTGAGCCTTGAGTCAATGTCACGTTACCTAGAAATGTGACTTGGTTACTTTTCAGGTTCAAGCGTTGGCTATCCGAATCGATGTAGACAGGCTGATCAGAATCGGTGGTAAGCGCAGAAGCCGAATTGGATAGGGCTAAAACAGCAAATAAACTAAGGTATGAGATTTTCATATACACCCTGCACATGGTTATAAAGTTCCGCCTCTTGAGCGTTGAAGTTGCCTTTTAATGCATGACTAAAGTTTTCAAATTGAGGCCCTTTAGTGACGACATCATTATCTGTCCAGAAATCATTGGTTCCGAGGTGAATGCTTAACTTTTCAGTCTTTAGCGTATCGAAACTGGCACCTTCTAACATATTTTCTGCAACGACATCATCATAGAGCGTTAACACTTGGTCTTTAGCTAGAATGCCACGCTTTGATGTAATCTTCCATTCAACCAAAGTCCCTTCTCGGTAAACAAACAATATTGGAGCATCAAACGTTGTATTACCACTGGTCGAATAATATTCCAGACTTGTGGATTTAATTTGATAGTTTCGAATACCAAGAGGATCGTAAGTGGTATTGCTAAGTTCACTACCACTAAATGCAGGTAATTCAATATCCGGTGTTACTTGGATGTCCACTTGGCTGTTGTCTGCATTTATATAGTAGATTAACCATCCTGATATTCCTATCAAGACGATATAAAGGTAGCGCGAAAAGGTCATATACTTAAACCTTTGTGCATCTCTAACTCTCCACGAGCTTGTAATATAAGATCGCACACTTCCCTTACTGCACCTCTGCCACCCAACGTTTGAGTGACATAATTGGCTTTTTTAGCGAGTAAAGGGTGACCATCCGCTACGCAAACTTTTAACGCAACTTTTTCCATCACCGGCCAATCAATCATATCATCGCCGATATATGCGGTGTGTTCTGGAGCGATATTAAGTTGCTGACAAATATCAGCATAGGCTTGGAGTTTATTGTCTTGGCCTTGATAAATTAATGAGATACCGAGTGCGGTCATTCTGTTTTCAACAATGGCTGATTGACGCCCGGTAATGATCGCAACATTAATGTCAGCGCTCATAAGTGCTTTGACGCCGTAGCCATCTCGGGTATGGAATGTTTTTAGCTCTTCACCATTGTTTCCCATGTAAATCAAACCATCGGAAAATACGCCATCAACATCGCATATCAGTAGCTTAATTTTGCTGGCTATAGAGAAAATAGCGTTGTCGACAGGACCATACAAAGTATCAATTAACATTACATTACTCCTGCTTTTAATAGATCATGCATGTTGAGAGCACCAACTAGATGTCCATTATCATCGGTCAGCATTAAGCCATTAATCCGCTTATTTTGCATTAAATTCAACCCTTCGACAGCCAAAAGGTTAGGCGACGATACGGTTGGGTTACGTGTCATGACATCTTCGATGTACGCGGTGTGAATATCGATACGCTTGTCCAAAATGCGACGTAAGTCTCCATCAGTAAAAATACCTAGTAGAGCGTCATTTTCATCAACAATTGCAGTCATCCCCAAACCTTTTTGGCTGATTTCAAGCAAGGCGTCTCGGATAAAAGCTTTTGGGCTGACTTTTGGCAGCTCGTTTTCTTTATGCATAATATCGGAAAGGAGTAACAATAGCTTCCGACCTAACGCGCCACCGGGATGAGAAAGAGCAAAGTCGTCTTTGGTAAATCCACGTGCTTGTAATAGCGCAATCGCTAACGCATCACCCATCACTAAAGTCGCTGTTGAGCTTGTGGTTGGCGCTAAGCCTAAAGGGCAGGCTTCTTCAGGTATCGTGATTTGTAAATGGATATTAGCCAGAGTCGCCATGTTGGAATTCGGATTACCTGTCATGGCAATGATAGGAATCGAGCGCCTTTTTAAAACAGGATACAGCGGAAGAATCTCTGATGATTCCCCTGAATAGGAGATAGCAAGTACCACGTCGCCTTCAGATATCATACCTAAATCGCCATGTGACGCTTCACCAGGATGAACAAAAAAAGAAGGCGTACCCGTACTGGCGAGCGTTGCCGCTAATTTATTACCAATATGGCCAGACTTTCCTACGCCCATGACGATGACTTTGCTTCGGGTTTTATTCAGGATGAGATCGCATGCGCGATCAAAATCCTCATTAATGTAGCTCTCTAGTTGTTGTAGTCCGGCAATCTCAGTTGCTAGAACCTGTTTACCAGTAAGACAAAAATCAAAATCGTTCGACATTAACGTACTCCGAAACGCTGTATTAAGCGGTCATGTTGAAAAATAAAAAAGCTTGATAGCAGACAAAAGAAGCAAATAACAAGAAGCCTTCAACGCGATTAACGCGACGTGCTTTTCCTAGAGCCATAGGAACCAATATGAGCGATAGGGCTAGCATAATCCAATAGTCTCTTTCCATCGCATGAGGACTGATGATAGATGGATTAAGTAATCCCGGTATTCCCATGACAGCTAATATATTGAAGACATTTGAACCAATAATATTACCAAGCGCCATATCATCTTCGCCTTTTAGTACACCAGCGAGTGACGCTGCTAACTCAGGCAAACTCGTACCTATCGCAATGATTGTTAAACCAATAACTAGGTCGCTCATACCGAAATATTTGGCTATGACAACGGCGTTTTCTACTAACATGTTAGCTGAAAGTGGTAAGAGAATTAGTCCAAGAATAAGCCAAAAAGTTGCACTTTTATTACTTACCCCTTCAGGTATTTCTGATTCTTGTTCCTCTAGCATTATATCGTCTTTATGGTTCTCTTTACGGCTGATGTATATCATGGTGATGATAAATAACGCGAAAAGAACAAAAAGAACGATACCATCAAATTGACTTAAGGTGCTGTCCCACAAAATAGCACCAGCAACCACGGTGACGATGAGCATAAGAGGCAGTTCGCGGCGTAATATTCCCGAACTCACTGATAACGGTTTAATGATGGCCGTTATCCCTAAAATAAGCGCGATATTGGCAATGTTGGAACCAATGACATTACCAACGGCTGTATCTGTTTTTCCGGCAAGCGCTGCCGTTGCTGATACCATCATTTCAGGGGCAGAAGAGCCCATAGCGAGGATCGTCATACCAATAATTAAAGGAGAAATTCCTACATTTCTAGCTAAGGCAGCTGCGCCATATACCAGTTTATCTGCACTCCAGACGAGTAAGATGAGTCCAATAATGAGAAAAATAACAGTTTCAAGCATGACAATTCCTAATCCATGTTAGTGATAAATAATATAGCTAACCATTTTTACTTTTAGCAAAGTAAAAATGGAACAGTAGAACGGACAGCGAAGTAACCGTGCTTATGAGGGCAAATAATCACCTATTGTAAGCAAGTGTTACGGTTTACTCGTTCTAATTAATCAAAATTGGTGGATAAAAGGCGCGCTATAATATCACTATTCCTCAGATACCGCGAAAAAATGTTTATATTTTACGGTTGTTTATATTACCTAATCGAACAGTGCTTTTAATTTCGTCAAATTGTGCCTATGATTAATGATTCATTATTTTATTTATGTATTTGGTCGTGACTATGTCTGATTCAGATCTTGTTACCATTAACAACCTTACGTTTTCACGTTCTCAACGTGCAATCTTCGATGGCATCACATTGCGAGTTCCCAAAGGAAAGGTGACTGCGATTATGGGGCCATCGGGCACGGGAAAAACTACGCTCTTGCGATTGATCGGTGGTCAGTTGCTTCCCGAAGAGGGCGAAATTTGGTTTGATGGTGAAAATATCCCCAAGCTCAACCGTAATGCTTTGTACCAAGCACGAAAAAAAATGAGCATGTTGTTTCAATCGGGTGCACTTTTTACGGATATCAGTGTCTTTGATAATGTGGCGTTTCCATTACGAGAGCATACGGATCTAACGGAAGACCTGATTCATACCTTGGTATTGTTGAAGTTAGAAGCAGTCGGATTGCGTGGTGCAGCGCAATTAATGCCTAGTGAACTATCGGGAGGAATGGCACGTCGAGCAGCATTGGCTCGCTCTATTGCTCTCGATCCAGGCTTAATTATGTACGATGAGCCCTTTGCTGGCCAAGATCCTATGACAATGGGGGTATTGGTGCAATTGATTCGCAACTTGAATCATGCGCTTGATCTTACCTCTATTGTGGTATCGCATGATGTACCTGAAGTGATGAGTATTGCTGATTGGGTTTATATTTTGGCTGATGGTAAAGTTATTGCAGAAGGCACTCCGGAACAGTTACGAGAAAACAGCGATCCTAAAGTGATGCAGTTTCTTCGTGGTGAAGCTGATGGTCCAGTACCATTTCGTTATCCAGCAGAACCAATAGAAAAGGATTTATTCCATGTTGAATAATATGGCCGAATGGGTTGCCGGTTTAGGTCATCGTGCGATGAGTATTTGCGAAGCCTTTGGTCGTGCCAGTTTGATGCTATTTGGTGCTTTAGTAGGACGTCCTCAACCAATAAAGAATTTTCCTTTGTTGGTTAAGCAACTTTATAGCGTTGGAGTTCAATCGTTAGCCATTATCCTTGTTTCAGGTTTATTCATCGGCATGGTTTTAAGCTTGCAAGGATACGTTATTTTAATCGATTACGGTGCAGAAGGAAGCTTGGGACAAATGGTATCACTCTCACTATTGCGAGAGCTTGGTCCTGTGGTTACGGCTTTACTGTTTGCTGGTCGAGCGGGCTCTGCACTAACCGCAGAAATCGGCTTAATGAAAGCGACGGAGCAAATTTCCAGCTTAGAAATGATGGCAATAGATCCTCTTAAAAGAGTCATCGCTCCTCGTTTTTGGGCTGGTGTTATTTCACTTCCTTTACTCGCGATGATCTTTATGGCGGTAGGTATCTGGGGAGGACAATTAGTTGGCGTTGAGTGGAAAGGTATCGATCACGGTAGCTTTTGGGCAACCATGCAATCTTCCGTGGAGTTAGGGCGTGATATTGGCAATAGTGCAATTAAATGTATCGTTTTCGCCTTAACAATTACTTGGATTGCACTCTTTAATGGGTATGATTCCGTTCCGACTTCTGAAGGCATTAGTCGTGCAACGACAAAAACCGTAGTTCATTCTTCTTTAGCTGTACTGGGATTGGACTTTATTCTTACTGCACTGATGTTTGGGAATTAGTCATGCAACAAACACGAAAAATTGAACTGTTAGTGGGTAGTTTTATCCTTGCTGGAATTTGCGCAATTCTGGTAATGATTTTTCAAGTCGCTGATGTAACAGGGTTAGGATCGAGTGATACTTATCGTCTTACTGCAAAATTTGACAATATTGGAACCTTGAAAGAAAAGGCCCCCGTCAAAGTGGGTGGTGTTGTCGTAGGTCGAGTCACCGATATTAAATTAGACGAGGCGTCATTGCAGCCGGTTGTCACATTAGACATTGAATCTCGCTATGACCAATTTCCAGAGAATTCAAGCCTGAAGATCCTGACAGCAGGTTTGATTGGTGAGCAATACTTAGGTTTAGAGCCCGGCTTTGTTTGGGAAGATGATAACGCAATGTTAGTTGATGGTAATCAGATTGAAGATACTCAATCAGCGCTTGTAATTGAAGATCTTATCGGTCAATTCCTCTATCGTGATGGCGACTCAGATGAATAGTAATAAATAGGTAAAGTGAGTAATAAATGATGAAAATGTTTAATCAAATTAGAATGTGTTTTTTAGTGCTAGCGACACTGATGTTTTCGTTTCAGGTGTCATCTGAGGAGATTGATAGTAGTAATCCGTACCAGTTAATTACTCAAGTTGCGGAGAATACATTTGCTCGCCTAAAAGCAGAACAGCCAAAGATTCAGCAAGACCATGATTATTTAAAAGTGGTCGTTGAAGATGAACTGATGCCTTATGTTAACTCTCAATATACGGCATTGAAGCTATTGGGTTCGAACTTAAAAGGCGCTAAGAAGGACGACGTTAAAGAGTTCATTAAAGCATTTCGTGGCTATTTGGTGACAAACTATGCACAAATATTAGCTCAGTACACAGATCAAGAATTGCGCTTTGGGCCAGAAACACCGATTGGACCAGAGGATAGAATTGCAAGTGCAAAAGTTACCATTTTAGATGCGCCTTCTTCGAACATTAATATCGAATTTAAGTTACGCAAAAATAAATCCAATCAATGGCAAGCCTATGACATGATTGCTGAGGGAATTAGTTTACTATCCGCAAAACAATCAGAGTGGAATGGTAAAATTCGTCAAGATGGAATCTTATCTGTTGCAAAGGAACTCGAGGCTATTGCTAAGCAACCGATTAACTATAAAGGTAAAGCTTAATGAGTCATGGACAATGGGACGTAACAAAGTCAGGGGTTATAGAGTTATCAGGTGATTTAGATCGAGATTCTACATCCAACTTATGGCTTGTTATACAACAATGGAAACCGACCGAAAATGCGGTTTCTGTCTCATTAGAAAAGGTCAATCGAGTAGATTCCGCAGGAATGGTGTTGTTAATCCACTTAATAGAGCATGCAAAAAATAATAACTGTCATATAATGTTCGACTTCGTGCCAGCTAAGCTGCGTACATTATTTCAATTGAGCAACGTTGAAAGTATCGTTGCTCAACACTTAAAGAATGAATCAGGAGCCGATTTTGGATAGCGCCCAAGTACAACAGATATTAAACGACGCACTTTCCCTCCAAGAAATTCATGTTAAAGGTGAAAACAGTCATTACGAAGTTGTAGCGATTGACACCTGCTTTGAATCGATGAGCCGAGTTAAAAAACAACAACTAATTTACACCCCTCTGATGGAGTACATCAAACGCAATGATATCCATGCGGTATCGATTAAAGCATTCACGCCAGATGAATGGGCGCGTGATAAAAAACTGATGTCACTGTAAGGGTAAATAAGTTGATGGAAAAGTTTCGCATAATAGGTTCTAACGCTCCTCTTACGGGGGAAGTGACAATTTCTGGGGCAAAGAATGCCGCACTCCCAATCCTTTTTGCCGCTATTTTGGCCGAAGGCCCCGTTGAAGTGAGCAATGTTCCTCACCTTCGCGATATTGATACTACCATGGAGCTTTTGCAGCGTTTGGGCGCAAAAGTATCTCGTAATGGCTGTGTTAATGTTGATGCCGGACCTATAAATGAATTTTGTGCTCCTTACGATTTAGTGAAAACAATGCGTGCATCGATTTGGGCACTTGGTCCATTGGTGGCAAGATTTGGTCAAGGGCAAGTATCTTTACCTGGTGGTTGTGCAATTGGAGCTCGCCCTGTGGATCTACATATCCATGGTCTAGAGCAGCTTGGCGCTACGATTACGCTGGAAGATGGCTATGTAAAAGCCAACGTTGATGGTCGCTTAAAAGGCGCTCATATTGTCATGGATAAAGTGAGTGTTGGCGCAACGATTACGATCATGTGTGCAGCAACCTTAGCCGAAGGTGAAACGGTGATTGATAACGCGGCTCGAGAGCCAGAAATTGTCGATACCGCTCTATTTTTGAATGCTATCGGTGCAAAAATTACCGGTATGGGCAGTGATACTATTCGTATCGAAGGTGTTGAGCGTCTATCAGGTGGTAAGCACAGTGTTGTTGCCGATCGTATCGAAACCGGGACGTTTTTAGTGGCTGCTGCTGTCTCTGGTGGTCGTATCAAATGTAACAATACTAACGCGCATTTACTCGAAGCTGTGTTGGCCAAGTTAGAAGAAGCTGGCGCAAACGTCGAAGTCGGTGATGATTGGATTTCACTGGATATGACAGACCGAGAGCTAAAAGCTGTATCTATTCGTACTGCTCCTCATCCGGGTTTCCCAACCGATATGCAAGCTCAATTTACTTTGCTGAACATGATGGCAAAAGGTGGTGGCGTGATTACTGAAACGATTTTTGAGAATCGTTTCATGCATGTTCCTGAACTTATGCGTATGGGAGCGAAAGCCGAAGTTGAAGGGAATACGGTAATTTGTGGTGATGTGACATCCTTAAGCGGTGCCGAAGTTATGGCGACAGACTTAAGGGCCTCTGCAAGTTTAGTTATTGCAGGGTGCATTGCTGAAGGTGAGACCATTGTAGACCGTATCTATCATATTGATCGTGGTTATGACCGGATTGAAGCGAAATTGACAGCACTAGGTGTCAATATTGAGCGTTATCAATCGGCTTAACTTCATTAGATAGTATTGCTTAGCCGAAACAGTGGTTTCGGCTTTTTTATTCGATTTTTTGTTTGTGTATGGTAGGTGCGAAGCCTACTTTCAGATTGTTGGAGAACAATATGGTTGCTCTATTTCGACTAATAATGGTTGCTGTGTTAGGAACTTTATTGTTCGTATTCGGTTGTATCTATTGCTTATTTAGTCCTCGAAATCCTAAAAATGTTTACATCATCGGTCGTCTATTTAGCAAAATGGCTCCGGTATTGGGGATTAAGCTTGAACTGAGAATGCCTGAAGGAGCTTTAGAGCGTGGTCAGCACGTATATATCGCAAACCACCAAAATAACTGGGATTTATTTACCGTATCAGGAGCAGTAACACCTAATGTGGTTACAGTAGGAAAGAAGAGTTTGGTTTGGATGCCTCTTTTCGGTCAAATTTATTGGATTACTGGAAACATTCTGATCGATCGTGAAAATAAAGCCAAAGCGAAAGGCACTATCGATCAGGTTATCAAGTCAATGAAAGAGAGCGCGGTGTCTATCTGGATGTTTCCTGAAGGAACACGTTCACGGGGACGAGGGCTATTGCCGTTTAAAACCGGCGCGTTTCATACTGCCATTGGTGCTAAGTTTCCTATCATTCCGATTGTTTGTAGCTCAACGGGTCACCTAAAGTTTAACAAATGGAATAATGGACACGTGATCGTGGAAATTCTTGATCCCGTTGATATTTCGCAGTATGAGCGTGAGAATGTGCGTAAGCTAGCGACTCATTGTCGAAATATTATGAAAGAGAAATTAGCCGAACTTGATGAAGAAGTCGCGCAACGTAATAAACAGTAGTTTACGAAGCTAAAAATTGAAAAAAGGCTGAAGAGTGATCTTCAGCCTTTTTTGTTATTCGAGCGAGCTAATTATTTTCTAACCGCAATTGCTTCGATTTCGATACCGACATCTTTAGGTAAACGAGCAACTTCGACACATGAGCGAGCAGGGTAGTTCGCAACCTTGTGCTCATCAAAGAACTTGCCATAAGCCTCGTTTACGGTTGCAAAGTCGTTTAAGTCTTTAACAAATACCGTCATTTTTACGATGTCTGAAACTGTAAGGCCAGAAGATTCTACTACCGCTTTTACGTTATCTAAGGATTGACGAGCTTGGACAGCGATATCAGCAGAAACCTCACCGGTGACTGGGTTTACAGGGATTTGACCTGAAGTCATTACCATATTTCCCAGATCAACACCTTGAACGTAAGGACCAATAGCGGCTGGCGCGGATTCTGTGTGAAGTACTTTAGTCATTGTTGTTATTTCCATTTTCTACAGTAAATATAAGACTTATCAGTTTGCTCTTATTCTTTAAATTGGTAAAGAGTCTGTGCATATCTATTTGTTTATTATTACAATTTAATCAACCGGTTAAAAATCTAACTGGTGAACAAAATTAATCACGCTCGGTAACAATCTCACGAGAAAATACTTTTTCACAGTATTTGCATTTGAGGCGAATAATCTCTTTATTCTCGATAACATTAAAGCTTGTTTCAACAGGTTCATTGTGTGAAATACAGTTGCTGTTCGGGCAAGCAAAGACATTGTTCACTTGTTCTGGAAGCGACAAAGCCAACTTCTTCACCACTTCATAGTTTTCGATTTGGTTGACCGTTGCATTCGGAGCGTAAAGTGCCAGCTTGTTTGCTTGGCTTTCATTGATAAACACATTTTCAATCTTGAGCAAATCTTTCGCACCCAACGCTGACGATGGAAGGTTTAAGCCAATCGTGACACGCTGCTGTGAATTATGCATGTCAAACAGCTTTAAAACCTTGATGCCAATATGAGCAGGAATATGGTCGATAACCGTGCCATTTTTGATTGCTTCTACCTGCAATTGAGTTTCTTTATTCATCTCTTTTCTCCTCGACTACAGTGTTTCGTTTAACACAAGGGCTAATAAGGCTTCACGAGCATAAACACCATTTTCGGCCTGTTGGAAGAAATAGGCATGCGGTGTTTTATCAACATCTACTGTAATTTCATCGACTCGAGGAAGTGGGTGAAGGACTTTCATATTGCTTCGAGCGTTGGTTAGGTGTGAAGCTCGTAGAATGTAGGCCGACTTAATGTGCGCATATTCTGACTCGTCAAAGCGCTCTTTTTGAACTCGAGTCATATAGAGAACATCCAATTCAGGGATAACTTCTTCTATTTCCGTGTGGGTGCTGTATTGAATGCCAGCCTCGTTTAATTCTTCAAGAATATAATCTGGCATGGCGAGCGCTTCAGGTGCAACGAAGAAGAATTTAACATTACTGAACTTGGCCAACGCTTGTGTTAATGAATGCACGGTGCGGCCATATTTTAAGTCACCAATAAACGCGACATTGAGGTTATCTAAACGCTCTTGAGTTTCGGCAATAGAGAAGAGATCAAGCAACGTCTGTGTCGGGTGTTGGTTGGCACCGTCGCCAGCATTGATGACCGGAGTTCCATTGGAAAATTCTGATGCTAAACGAGCTGCACCTTCTTGAGGATGACGCATAACAAACGCATCAACGTATGAAGAGATGACTTGAACTGAATCGGCAAGTGTTTCCCCTTTTTTTGCTAATGAGGTGTTTCCATCATTATCAAACCCGATAACATTGCCACCAATACGCTGAATAGCCGTTTCAAAGGATAAACGGGTCCGTGTAGAAGGTTCAAAAAAGCAACTTGCGATGACCTTATCTTTTATTAGTTCTGGCATCTGCTTAGCTTTTAGTTTTCCCGCTGTTTCTACAATCAATTCCAACTCTTCGCGAGTCAGTTCTGAAATTGAAATGATGTGCTTTTTGTAGAGCGAATTCGCCATGTTCATCTTCCCTATCGTTTCTGACAGCCATAAAAAAGCCCCCCAACCAAGGGAGGCTTAAAATCTATTATTTTAGGGAAACTAGCTCACCCGGTAAGATGAATTGCTTACCATGATGCCATTGCCGTATTACTACAATGTTGACGCTCATGTTGTTCCCCTTTGACAAATTGCTGGGAATTATACGCCTTACAGTGAACAGCGCAAGCGATTGCGCTTCGCTTTTTCTGCAAGCTATTTATCTGCTTTTAGGCACCAAGTGTCGCAACCATAATCGCTTTGATTGTATGCATCCGGTTTTCCGCTTCATCGAAGACGATGGAGTGAGCGGATTCAAACACTTCTTCAGTAACTTCTAAGCCTTTCATCCCGTATTTGTCTGCGATCTCTTTACCCAATGTGGTTTCATCATTATGGAACGCAGGCAAGCAGTGCATAAACTTAACTTTTGGATTTCCAGTCTGCTTAATCACATCCATATTGATTTGGTATGGTGTCATCAGAGCAACACGTTCATCCCATGCTTCTGCCGCTTCACCCATGGATACCCATACATCGGTATAAAGGAAATCACACCCTTTCACACCTTGAGCGACATCTTCTGTCAGTGTAATGGTTGCGCCAGTTGTTTTTGCGATGGCTTGGCATTGCGCGACTAATTCTTCTTCAGGCCAAAATGCTTTTGGTGCGATAAGGCGAATATCTAAGCCCATTTTCGCAGCACCTACCATTAAAGAGTTGCCCATGTTGTTACGAGCATCACCTAGGTAGGCAAGTTTTACTTCATGAAGGGCTTTGCCTCGGCTGTGTTCTAGGATCGTCAGAAAATCAGCCAGTATTTGAGTTGGGTGGAACTCATCGGTCAATCCGTTCCAGACTGGCACGCCTGCAAACTCACCAAGTTCTTCAACAATGCTCTGACCATAGCCACGATATTCGATACCATCGTACATCCGACCCAATACACGAGCGGTGTCTTTCATGGATTCTTTATGGCCAATTTGTGAACCTGATGGACCAAGATAAGAGACTTGAGCTCCCTGATCATGAGCCGCCACTTCAAATGCACAGCGCGTACGAGTTGATGACTTTTCAAAAATGAGTGCAATATTTTTACCTAACAGTTTCTTTTGTTCCGTACCGGCGTACTTTGCTTTTTTTAGATCGGCAGCCAAATCCAATAAAAATTGAATCTCCTTCGGCGTAAAATCAAGAAGTTTGAGAAAGTTACGGTTACGTAAATTGAAAGCCATATCTTGTTACCTAGAATCAAAAGTTAACATAAAAGTTAGAATAAAAATAAGATTGAGTAGTAAAGCATAAATCACCGATAAATGTGAATAAATATTTTCATAAAAGTGCGAGGTATAACATAATACCTCGCACTTTTTGCTTACATATTCTCTTCGGCGAATTCAGCAAGGCGACTTCGGACGACGCCATTGAGGTGAATGTTGGCACTTCCTTCAAAGTTTTTGAAGCGCTCAACCATGTAAGTGAGTCCAGAGGTGACTGGCGTTAGATAGTGAGAATCGATTTGGGCTAGATTACCCGAACAGACTATTTTTGTTCCTTCTCCACAGCGAGTAATGATGGTCTTGATTTGAGAGGCGGTAAGGTTTTGACATTCATCGAGCAATACAAACGCGTTTTGAATAGAACGTCCGCGCATAAAGTTGATCGATTTAAATTGAATATTGGCTTTGTCACAAATATATCGCATGGATCCTTCCGTGCAATGGTCGTTTTTATGCAATGCTTCAAGAGTGTCTGTTACTGCGGCTAGCCATGGCATCATCTTCTCTTCTTCTGTGCCAGGTAGGAAACCGATAGATTCGCCAATATCCGGAGTATTACGAGTGACGATCACTTTATCAAACATCTTCTTCTCAATGGTCTGCTCTAGGGCTGCTGCCATTGCCAATAACGTTTTTCCGCTACCCGCAGCGCCCGTTAGGATGACTAGGTCGATATCCGGGTCGAGAAGTGCGTCCATCGCCATCGCTTGGTATACATTTTTAGGGGTGATATCCCAAGCTCGGCGGTGCATCATTCTTTCACGGCTCATGTCTTTTAATGTGATTTTATCGCTATCGATTTCAGTAACGCGAGCGGCAAAGTCACTTTCTTCGTCAATGACATATTGATTGATAAATGTTGGGTCGAAAGGCTCTCTGTCCAAAACATGGTAGGTTTTTCCAGCTAAGCTTTTACTTTCAACATTTGTGACAGAGTTCCAAAATTCTCCGGGACGCTGTTGGAAGCCTTTCGTGAGATATTGGATGTCATCGATCAGCTGATCGCTACGATAATCCTCAACATAGCGCACGCCTGCACCTTTAGCGCGCAATCTCATATTGATGTCTTTCGTCACTAAGACGACATCTCGTGGGGAGTGAATATTTTGTAAATGAAGTACAGCGTTAAGAATTCGATTGTCTCCGGCTTTATCTGCGAACGCTTTTACGCTGTCGTCGAGCTCATAATCAGAGAAAATAGAAATGGTGCCGTCATTTAATTGGATACCTGCTGATATTTCTTCAGGTGTGACATCTTTGAAAATATCTTCCATGGCACGAATGGCAACTCGGGCGTCTCGAGCTACATCGCGCTTACTGTCTTTGATTCGGTCAAGTTCTTCGAGGACTGTCATAGGAATAATGACGTCGTGTTCTTTAAAGGAGTAGATGGCAAAAGGTTCGTGAAGGAGGATGTTGGTGTCTAGTACAAACAGTTTCCGTTCGGTATCGCCCATAAGCGTCTCCTTGCCAATAATGGCTTCAGATTAAGGAAGAGCTTGCGTCAAACAGAGTCATTGAGTGTTAGGTGCTCCCAGATGTCTCATGACTGACTGCAAAGCTATTTTGATACTCATTGTCTTACTACTTTAAAACTTAGCATGGTTTATGCCAATTCGCACATGAAATGCTTTTTATATTGAGCGTAAACACCTTGTATCTTAGTTATCAATGACATGTTTATTTTACATTTTTATGTCTCTGAGAGATTGAAATTAATTCCGTCACATTCACGTGACCTCTATCACGTGTTCAAGTAAGATTAGCGACCTTTTCTGTATGGAGTCTCAATTCGAGCCATAATTAAACGGGCTTTGGTTTCGACACCATAACAATTTTTTGAAATTTATAAGTAGCAAGGTGGTCAAGCGATGACTTTTACTGTTGGGCAACGTTGGATTAGTGACACTGAGAATGACCTAGGTTTAGGGACTGTTGTCGCCGTCGATGAGCGTACAGTGACATTAATGTTTTCAGCATGTGAAGAAAATCGAGTTTATTCGCGTAATAGTGCACCGATTACTCGCGTTGTTTTTAGTGCCGGTGATGTGATTGACTGTCAACACGGCTGGGCACTTTTGGTGGATCACGTTACTGAAAGCGACGGTGTTCTCACGTATATCGGGACGCGAGAAGATACCGAAGAGGCGAATGTTGAACTGCGGGAAATTTTCCTGAGTCATCAGATTCGCTTCAACAAGCCTCAAGATAAGTTATTCGCTGGGCAGATTGATCGGATGGATAACTTTGCGTTGCGTTATCGAGCGTTGCGTAATCAACACCTCCAACAAAAAAGTCCATTACGTGGATTGTGTGGTATGCGTGCGGGTTTGATTCCCCATCAATTGCACATTGCTCACGAAGTTGGCCGTCGTTATGCGCCAAGAGTCCTGCTTGCTGATGAAGTTGGCCTTGGTAAAACCATCGAAGCTGGGATGATCATTCATCAACAAATACTGACCTCTCGTGCTGAGCGAGTCTTAATCATTGTCCCGGAAACACTACAGCATCAATGGTTAGTTGAGATGATGCGTCGTTTTAACCTCTACTTTTCTATTTTTGATGAAGAGCGTTGCGTTGAAGCTGAAAATGAATCAAGTAACCCATTTGAATCGCAACAGTTTGTATTGTGTTCATTAGGTTTTTTGAAGAACCATCCAGAACGATTTGAACAAGCTCTGGCTGCAAGCTGGGATTTAATGGTGGTGGATGAAGCGCATCACTTAGAGTGGAGCGTCGATTCGCCAAGTTATGAATATCAGATGGTGGAAGGTTTAGCGCAAAAAACAGCAGGCGTATTGCTATTGACGGCCACTCCTGAACAACTGGGTCGTGAAGGTCACTTTGCGCGTTTACGCTTGCTCGATCCCGATCGTTTTTACGATTATCAAAGCTTTATTGATGAAGAAGCACAATATGAACCGGTTGCCGATGCCGTTAGTGCTTTAATGGCAGGAAATAAGCTTAGCAATGAAGAGAAAAACAGTATTACTGAGCTGCTTTCTGAGCAAGATGTTGAGCCACTGTTCCGCTCGATAGAAAGTCATGGCAGTGAAGAAGAGAAAGCCGATGCTCGACATGAGTTAATTTCTAACCTAATGGATCGTCATGGTACTGGCCGAGTGCTGTTCCGTAATACTCGCGCTGCCATTAAAGGGTTTCCAAAACGAAATGTGTTCTTATTACCAATGCCAATGCCGAAGGAATATGAAAACTCAATGAAAGTGGCAGGGATGTTTGGTGATGTAGAAGTGGGGCAACGTCTATTCCCAGAAGCATTGTTTCAGCAATATGAAGGTGAATCTTCTTGTTGGTGGAACTTTGATCCGCGCGTCGATTGGTTGCTAGAAAAAGTAAAATCAAAGCGCAGTGAGAAAATACTCGTTATTGCCGCAGGTGCTCAGACCGCTCTGCAACTTGAACAAGCCTTACGCGAGCGAGAAGGGATTCGAGCGACGGTATTCCACGAAGGTATGTCGATTATTGAACGCGATAAAGCGGCAGCTTACTTTGCTCAAGATGAAGGCGGCGCACAGGTATTAATCTGTAGTGAAATTGGTTCTGAAGGTCGAAACTTCCAGTTTGCTAATCAATTGGTTATGTTTGATTTACCCATGAACCCAGACTTACTCGAACAACGCATTGGTCGCTTAGATCGAATTGGTCAAACTCGAGATGTTGATATACACGTACCTTACCTTGAAGGTGGCGCACAAGAAATATTAGCGCGTTGGTTCCATCATGGTTTAAATGCCTTTGAAGACACTTGCCCAGCAGGGCGGACTGTTTACGATCGGTTTGAATCTGATTTGAGTCAGTTGTTAGCAAAATCAGATGAGGCGGGTTTAAGTGAGTTGATTGACGAATCGAGTAAGCTGAACCAAGTTCTGAAGTTGGAGATGGAACAAGGTCGCGATCGCTTATTAGAGATGCATTCAAATGGTGGTGAGCAAGCAGCAAGTATTGTTGAAGCGATTGCTGCGTCCGATGGTGACACTGAACTGGTGTCATTTGCATTGGGCCTATTCGATACCATCGGGCTGAATCAAGACGATAAAGGCAGCCAAGCTTTAGTCGTGACGCCATCCGAGCATATGTTGGTCCCGAGTTATCCGGGATTGCCGTATGAAGGAGCAACTATCACCTTTGATCGTACAACGGCATTGTCTCGAGAAGATATGAACTTCATTAGTTGGGAACACCCAATGATTGAAGGAGGCATCGATTTACTGATGACCGAAGGGGTAGGAACCTCGGCGGTTTCAATTTTAAAGAATAAGGCGCTACCTGTTGGAACCTTGTTGCTTGAGTTAATTTACGTTGTTGATGCTCAAGCACCGAAACGCAGTGGGATTGGACGCTTCTTGCCGAAGACACCAATTCGAGTGATGCTCGATAGCAATGGGAACGATCTCTCTGATCAGGTGGAGTTTGAAAGTTTTCATCGCCAACTTAGCCCAGTTAACCGCCAGTTATCATCTAAGTTAGCTTCTTCTGTTCAGTCTGAAATAGTCAAGCTTATTCAAGGTGGCGAAGCGGTTGTCGAGAGCAAAGTTATTCAAGTTCGAGAAGCTGCGAATAAAGAGATGAAGAATTCACTTAATAATGAATTGGAGCGACTACAAGCACTTAAAGCTGTCAATCCAACGATTCGTGAAGATGAATTAACGGTTCTAGAGCAGCAGATGAGCGAACTTGATGGTTACATTAGCCAAGCACAATTCCAGCTCGATTCCTTACGAGTGATTGTTGTCGCGCATAATTAACGCACACGGTTTTTCGGTTTACGATTACCGAGAGCAAATACAAAGGGGCGTACCATAGGGTATGCCCCTTTTTTCTTTTTGATAAACATCATCATTTAGTGATTGGGTTACGACTGATATAATCGTGACATTATTGATTCTGGAGAAGCCATAATGGCCATGCTCAATTACTCCCCTCCAACGCAACCTTGGGTAGATATCGTCTTTGAAGATGAATATTTACTCGCTGTGAACAAACCTTCAGGGCTGCTTTCTGTACCCGGCAGAGAGCCACAACACTATGACAGTATGTGGAGTCGGTTGGTGGAGATCTACCCAGACATTCAGGTTGTGCATCGATTGGATATGTCGACTTCAGGCATAATGCTATTAGCAAAAAGCAAAGCCGCGGAAAGTGCGATTAAAAAGCAGTTCCAGTATCGTTTGACGCATAAAGTGTATCTTGCCGAAGTGTGGGGCAGGCTGGAACAAGATCAGGGAGAGGTTGATTTACCGCTAATCTGTGATTGGCCAAATAGACCACGGCAGATGGTATGTCACGAAACAGGCAAGCCGTCACAAACTCATTATCAAGTTGTTGAGCGTAGGGAAAAAACCACATTAGTGCGGTTATTTCCTATTACCGGTCGTTCTCATCAACTGCGTGTTCATATGTTGGCGATTGGTCACCCGATTGTGGGTGATGAGTTTTATGCTCATGACGAGGCACAAGCGCATTCATCTCGTTTACATCTGCATGCGGCTGAATTAAGTTATTACCATCCTGAAACGAATCAAGTGAATACGCTTTTTATCCCTTGTGATTTTTTTACTCAAGCGCATTCCGTTATCTTGGAATATTTTCAGCCTTTACCGACACTTCCAGATTATAAAACCTTGCCACGACCATAACCGGCTCAAAAGAGGAAAGTATGACATTTTCAACCATCGTTTTTGTCGATCGTTCAACCATTCCGGTTCAAATAACGTTACCGAAACTACAATGTGATCATCAATGGGTAGAGTATGAAAGCACCTCAAGCGATGAGTTATATGATCGAGTAAAAGATGCCGACGTTATCATTACCAATAAAGTGCATTTAGACCGAGGTATATTAGAGCGACTACCCAAGCTGAAATTGATCGCGGTGTCGGCAACGGGCGTCAATAATGTCGATTTAGCGTGTTGTCGTGAGCGTGATATCGCAGTGACGAATGTTCAAGGTTATGCCGCCCAGTCAGTCCCAGAGCATGTGGTTGGAATGATTTACGCACTGCGCCGCAACCTTTTTGGCTATCATCGAGATATTGAAAATGGCGAATGGCAACGAAATAAGCAGTTCTGTTTTTTCACTCATAGTATTGGTGATGTTGCAGGATCGACGCTCGGGATTATCGGCTCTGGTGTATTAGGCCAAGCGACAGCAACATTAGCGCGTGCTATTGGGATGAAGGTTATTTTTGCCGAGCGTAAAGGGAAAACCGAATACCGAGAAGGGTTCGTACCTTTTGAAGAGTTACTATGCCAAGCTGATGTCATTTCGTTGCACTGTCCCCTGAGCAAAGAAACAGAAAATCTCATTGCGGAACCTGAACTAGAGAAGATGAAGCGTTCAGCGATTTTAATTAACACCGGCCGTGGTGGTTTGGTTGATGAATCCGCTTTAGTTAAGGCGTTAAAGCAAGGGCGTATCGCTGCGGCGGGCGTCGATGTGTTTACTCAAGAGCCTGCGGATAAGACTAACCCGTTGCTGGCGAATATCGATATGCCGAATCTATTGCTCACACCTCATGTCGCATGGGGAAGTGATAGTGCAATTCAAAAGCTTGCCGATATATTGATTGATAATATCGAGGTGTATTTGAACGATGGGGAGCAGAATCGAGTGGTGTAGAGCAAAGACATTATTCGATTTCATGGTGAGTCTAGTCAGAATCTGCCGCCAGTATCCCGCCAAGCAATACGGGGGAAAGTCATCTAGATGAACCTTACTACTTTAATATAAAAATAATGGCTATATCACTAGATGCATAAATTTACGATGTTTTTGATATCACATTCTGTTAAATTCTAACAAAAATATTTAGGAAAATTATTTATGAGTGATGATATTTTGGTATCAACTATCGAGTCAGAAACACCCCAAGAAAACCCAATTAAGACGTTACGTATATACGACTTAGAGCATGGGGTTGGCTATAAAAAAAGTGATATCGATTTATCTCAAAACACTGACTTACTATCGTTTCTTATCAAACTTTCTCAGGAGACGATGAATAGTAACTCTTCTAGAGCTTACACTTTTAATGATGAAGCTTATGTGGAGTCAGAACTTAGCTCGCTCTTGGGTGACCCTGACTTACACTCAACTAATATTGCCGATCACCTTTATGAAGCAGAAGAGAAGTCTCGTTTCAAAACATCGGATGGTTCATTCATCATCGCCAAACTAAAAACAGAACAACGACATTGCTACTTACTTACGAAACTTGACTTTAAGAAGTATTTTGAAGAGAAAACATACAGACTAAAATCAGGTCTGCCTGAAGATAAAGCGATTTTGAAATCTTGTTTGGTGAATATCAATCAGGATGAGTCTTTTCAAGACGCAATTTACTTAACGGACAAAAATGGTGCTATTTCGTTTTTTTGGCATACCGATTTCTTGGACACTACACCGCAGCGCAACAACGAAACTAATACTAAGGAAGTTTTTGACTTAGTTGGTCGTTTGCTTCGGAGTAAAGTGAAAAAAGTATCTGAAGCCGACTTCTTTGGTTTAAAAGACTGTGTCAATTCTTACTTCAACACTAAGGAAGTCTTCAATTTTGATGAGTTCATCGATCAGACTATTGACGCATACACTCCTTTGACCGAAGGATTCACAGTTGGAGACTTTGTTTCGAATCTACGTGAAGCGAAAAGAACGAAAGAGTTTGATGGCTCATTTGAAATTGACAAAACGTATATTAAAAAGAAGATCAAAGAGACCATCACTGTGAACGCAGGTGTCACTCTGGTTATTCAAGGTAGCACCAACGATATCATCTATGAAGTCACGCATAATGATAAAGACTACATAATGATTGAAAACAATTCTCCACGTGGACGATTTAATAGAAAAGAACTCGATTAAGATGCCAGTTCAATTTTTTGAAGATGAGAACACTTTTTCTTGTACGTTAGTATTAGATGAACAAGATTGGGTAAATCACTTTAATAGCTTTTCCGGTACTGTGCTGAGTGCTAGCAATCATTCAGCCAACTACAACGTGACGGTCTTTCATTGTGGTGAGGAAGAAGACTCTTTCACGCTTGACGATCATGCACTCGCTAAAACTAAGGAATGCACTTTGGAGATCTTTAAATATGAAGTCGATAGATCCAACGTGACGGTAAAGCTTGTTGCAACAAAAGATAACCCAGACCGTGTCTTGCAAATCTACTCAAGCGAACATTTTCTAGCATACCTTGAGTCGAAAAAAATGACGCTTCAATTTAAGTTTATTCTAGCTACTTTGAAGGAAAGGTATGACGGTATCAGGCACGTAGATTTTGACGCAGATATATCAGATATATCATCCACATGCGGTGACAGCCATATCCTATCGAACAAGACGCGTGCACTGCATGACGTAATTGATATTGATAATTGCTATGTAGAGTACTTGAGAGATCTTAATAACAAGTTCTTCAGTGACACTTTATTATGTGACTACATACTTAAGCTTAGAACTTTGGCATCACTTGCTGTGTTATGTCGAAAGTGTGCATTAGATAGACTTAGTTTCGTATTTGATGGAGGCAAAACATTAGACTTAGCGAACGAAGAAATTGAGTTTTATCATAGCCACGGGCAAGTTATTTATGACATCTACTTGTGGGGGTACTGCGACGAACGGCACCCAATGCGAGTTAGCATTATAAACCACGTGATCGCTCAGCATCAGCATGTGAGGGACTCATTCAAACGCTATGTGTTTGATATTTTGGAGTCTAACTATAAGGTCTATATAACTGATAATTTTGAGCAGTATGTAGAAGTTACATCGAAACTATCTGATTTTCTTTACGAAACAACAGCTAAAATTGGCGATAAAATTTCTGATAGTATCTCTTCGACGAGAAATGTACTAATACTTACTCTCTCCTACTTTTTCACTATTATTGTTTTTACAGGTATAGACAAAGGAAAAGTAGAGAACGTGTTTAACTTTGAAATTGCCGCGTTATCTACCATTTTTATCCTGGGGGGATTGTTAAATCTTCATTGGATACGCAAAGAAATAGTGTCAAACGCTCAGCTGGCGCGAACTCAATTGAATGAAATGGTTGATAGATATACCTACTATATAGGTGATGGAGAGCTTAATGAAATAAGGGAATGTAAATCACTATCTCAGGTTGAGTCTAAAGCTAAACAACGGCGAGTTTATGTATCAACAGCATTAGTTCTACTACTGTTATTATTCTTTGTTTGGGGAATGTATAGCCTAAAAAGTCCTTTATCGTTTTGGGACTCTATCGTTGTTGATACACAAAAGACAACCGAAGCTCTTACCAATACTGAAAACAAACCAAAAGACGCTATCCTGACTGGTCCAGAACGACAAGAAAAGAGTAATAGCAATGTTAATTCTGCACACAAAAAGCAACCGGTTGAGTTAGTGAAAACCTTAGAATAAAGCTCCGTTCGGATCTTTTATTTTCATCCCTAAACCTCCGCCCCCTGCGGTGGCTCTTCTTATGCGTTATTGCCTGAAAACACGTCTATGTTATAAGTAAGTTTAGTGGCTTAGTGAATTTGGCCACTTGATTGGAGGTTTGCAATACCGGAAATCATCCGTGAGATTCTAATTTAGCAAGGATACTGACGCGTTTATGTCCGAAAGCAAGCCAAAAATAGGTTAGGGCTTCGCACTACGGTGTTATCACTCTCACTTTCAATATTGCCAACTCACATATAATTCAAGCAACAAAAAAGGGTCGAATTATCGACCCTTTTGCGTATTAATGAAAGGAGAATTAAAGCGCGGCTATCGTTGCTTTTTGCTCTTCCAGTTTCACTAAGGTTTCTTTATAGCCATCAAGTTTTTCGCGTTCTTTCGCAACAACCGCTTCTGGTGCTTTTGCGACAAACCCTTGGTTATTAAGCTTACCTTCGATACGCTTGATTTCACCTTGAGTTTTAGCCACTTCTTTAGCAAGGCGATCCAATTCAGCATCTTTATCAATCAAACCCGCCATTGGAATCATCATTTCAGATTTGCCAACTAATGCCGTTGCACACGCCGGGGTTTCTTCTCCAGCAGCAAGAATACGGATGCTTTCTAGTTTCGCTAAAGACACCAATACTGCGCTGTTGGTTTCTACGCGAGTAGTATCCACATCAGAAGCTGACTTCAACATCACTTCAAGTGGCTTACCTGGGTTGATATCGTATTCGGCACGAAGGTTACGGATGCTCGAAATAAACGCTTTCACCCATTCGATGTCATCTAACGCTTCCTGATGGACGTTAGCTTCATCATACTGAGGCAATGGCTGATGCATAATCGTGTCGCCTTCAACACCTTCAACCAACGGCTTAACACTTTGCCAGATTGTCTCGGTGATGTATGGCAAGATAGGGTGCGCCAAACGTAAGGTCTTCTCAAGTACGGTAATCAGAGTTTGACGAGTGGCTCGTTGCTGAGCTTCACTGCCTTTCCACAATACTGGTTTAGTAAGCTCTAGATACCAGTCACAGAATTGGTTCCAGATGAACTCATACAAAGTATTGGCAGCCATATCGAGACGATAATTGTCTAAGTGATTGTTGAAATCACGGGCAGCCAGTTCAAACTGAGATTCAATCCATTTATCGGCAAGCGAGAACTCAAGTTCTGCTCCAGCGGCAAAACCACAATCCTGCTCTTCGGTGTTCATAAGAACGTAGCGGCTCGCATTCCACAGTTTATTACAGAAGTTACGATAGCCTTCGAGGCGCTTCATATCCCAGTTAATGTCACGACCAGTAGAAGCCATGGCTGCTAGGGTAAAGCGAAGTGCGTCGGTTCCGTATGGCTCAATGCCATCTTCGAACGTTTTACGCGTGTTTTTCTCGATCTTAGCGGCCAGTTTAGGCTGCATCATGTTGCCACAACGCTTCTCAACTAACTCTTCAAGACCGATACCGTCAATCATATCAATTGGGTCAAGTACATTCCCTTTTGATTTCGACATCTTGTCGCCATTTTCATCACGAATAAGACCCGTCATGTAAACGGTTTTAAATGGCACTTGAGCATTGCCATCTTCATCTTTACAGAAGTGCATGGTCATCATGATCATACGAGCAACCCAGAAGAAGATGATATCAAAACCGGATACCAATACATCTGATGGGTGGAAGGTTTTCAGTGCGTCTGTATTTTCTGGCCAACCCTGAGTACCGAATGTCCAAAGCGCTGAAGAGAACCAAGTATCAAGTACATCGTCGTCTTGGCGTAACACAACCACTGGCGCTAGATTGTTCTTTTCACGCACTTCTTCTTCGGTGCGACCAACGTACACTTTGCCGTCATTGTCGTACCATGCTGGGATTCTGTGTCCCCACCAAAGCTGACGAGAAATACACCAATCTTGTACATCACGCATCCACGCAAAGTACATGTTTTCATATTGCTTAGGAACGAACTGAATCTGACCGTCTTCAACGGCTTTCACAGCTGGCTCTGCTAACGGAGCAGTACGTACGTACCATTGGTCGGTTAGCATTGGTTCGATAATCACGCCACCACGATCGCCATAAGGTACGGTTAAGTCGTGATCTTTTACTTCTTCTAGTAGTCCGAGTTCTTCAAATTCAGCAACAAGTGCTTTACGCGCTGCGAAACGTTCCATACCACGGTATTTTGCTGGAAGCTCAGAAGAGTAAACATCGCTTTCTTCGCCGTTAGTTGTGAAGACTTCAGCAGTCTCACGAATATCAGCATTGAAGGTTAGGATGTTGATCATTGGTAATTGGTGACGCTTACCGACTTCGTAATCGTTAAAGTCATGAGCTGGCGTGATTTTCACACAACCAGTGCCTTTTTCCATATCGGCGTGTTCATCGCTAACGATAGGAATTAAGCGATTTACGATAGGAAGTAGAATCTCTTTACCAATCAGATCTTTATAACGAGGATCTTCTGGGTTTACCGCAACACCAGTATCGCCAAGGACGGTTTCTGGACGAGTGGTTGCAACGACTAAGTAGTCTTTGCCATCGGCCGTTGTTGCGCCGTTTGCCAATGGGTAGCGAAGGTGCCACATGAACCCTTTTTTATCTTTGTTTTCGACTTCTAGATCTGAAATCGCAGTGTGCAGCTTTGGATCCCAGTTAACCAGACGTTTACCACGGTAGATAAGGTCTTCTTCGTAGAGACGAACAAACACTTCTTGAGTTGCAGCTGATAAGCCGTCATCCATAGTGAAACGTTCACGATCCCAATCGACAGATGCGCCTAAGCGACGAAGTTGTTTGGTGATGGTGCCACCGGATTCTGCTTTCCAATCCCAAATTTTATCGATAAACGCGTCACGACCGTAGTCGTGTTTTGTTTTACCTTCTTCGGCTGCAATTTTACGCTCGACGACCATTTGAGTCGCGATACCTGCGTGGTCAGTACCTACTTGCCAAAGGGTGTTTTTTCCCTTCATACGTTGCGCGCGGATAAGCGTATCCATGATGGTGTCTTGGAAGGCGTGGCCCATATGCAAGCTACCAGTAACGTTCGGTGGTGGAATCATGATGCTGTATGCATCTTTTGAAGTGTCACCGTGTGGCTTAAAGTAGCCTTTTTCTTCCCAAGCTTGATATAAAGCTTGTTCAATTGATGTTGGGTTGTAAGTCTTTTCCATGGCGTTTTTAAGTAGGTACTGTAGTAAGTTAATCTTGGTGTCAAACGTTATAGGTTAAGCCTCTATCCACATAACCTTATTGAGAAAGGTATGGATGGAACGGCTTAGATTGCTTCAACTATAATGTCTGACTACGAATGCTGGATATCTAATGTGTCGATATTGAATCCAGCGTGACGATAAATTTTATATCTTTCTCGTGCGAGTTGTTTAGCATTTTCTTCGCAAGGAACGAAGTCTATCACCTCTGTAAAGCGATCGGCAAAGGTTGCTTGTTTGTTCGAGCAATTAATTACTATTTGTCGGTTCCATGATGGACGAATTCCCTCAAAACCAATCTCAATAGGCGTGCCATATTTAGGCCCTTCGCCGACGAGGTTATGAGCAACATAATTGTCGGCCGGTGCTTGCCAAAATACTTCCGCTAATGCTTCTGCCGCCTGCCGATCATCACAATGAACGTACACTTTGGCACCTTGCTTGGTAAAGTGATGTCCTAGAAACACAACATAGAGACCTAATCCAGCGACCGTTGCTTGCGGCGTGTTGGGCTGAATGAGATAGAAGGTCGCATTTTTCATGATGATCTAGAGAGTATGTTATTTGCGTGGGTTGAGAGTGCTAAACAAATTAAGGGCCTTGCGGCCCTCAATGATTACTGATTGCTTTCGCTATCGAGAGCGCTACGGTTCAATAAAAACTGAACCAGCAACGACACTGGGCGTCCGGTTGAGCCTTTTGGACCAGAGGAGCGCCAAGCTGTCCCTGCGATATCTAAGTGAGCCCAGTTATATTTCTTGGCAAACTTAGATAGGAAACAACCCGCAGTTATCGATCCCGCAGGACGACCACCAATATTTGCCATATCAGCAAATGGGCTTTTAAGTTGTTCGTGATGTTCTTCGCTCATTGGTAAGCGCCATGCACGATCACTTGCTTGCTCTGAAGCGTTAATAATTTCATGAGCAAGGGGATTGTGATTCGACATTACTGCGCTGATATGATGGCCTAACGCGATAATACACGCACCGGTTAAGGTCGCGACGTCGATTACACATTCGGGCTCAAATCGTTCAACATACGTTAATGCGTCACAAAGAACTAAACGACCTTCTGCATCGGTATTTAATACTTCAACGGTCTTTCCAGACATTGTGGTTAAAATATCACCCGGACGGTAAGCTTGGCTTCCTGGCATGTTTTCACATCCAGCTAAAACACCTGTGATATTTAGAGGCAATCCAAGTTTAGCGATGGCTTTCATCGTGCCAAAAACAGATGCTGCGCCACACATGTCATACTTCATTTCATCCATACCAGCCCCTGGTTTCAATGAAATGCCGCCTGAGTCAAACGTAAGACCTTTACCAATCAATACAATTGGCTTCGCATTTGGATCTGAATGCCCTTTGTATTCGATAACAGACATCATCGATTCATTCTTTGAACCGCGTCCAACGGCAAGGTATGAAGTCATACCGAGTTTACCCATCTCTTCTTCACCAATTATTTTGGTGCTGACAGAGTCGTAATCATCCGCTAAGCGACGAGCTTGAGAGGCTAGGTAGGCAGGGTTCGCGATATTCGGAGGCATGTTCCCCAAATCTTTACATGCTTTAACACCCGATGAGATGGCTAAACCATGAGAAATGGCTTTTTCCCCTTGATTAAGCTCTCGACGCGTCGGAACATTGAAAACTAACTTTCTTAATGGACGACGAGTTTCAGGTTTAATACTTTTAAATTGATCAAATGTATAAAGTCCATCTTTGGTCGCTTCAACCGCCTGGCGAACTTTCCAGTAAGTGTCTCTTCCTTTGACGTGTAATTCTGTTAAGAAACAAACCGCTTCCATTGAACCCGTTTCATTTAACGTACTGATGGTTTTTTGGATGATTTCTTTGTATTGGCGTTCGCCTAACTCGCGCTCTTTGCCGCAGCCAACCAGTAGTACTCGTTCAGATAATACGCCGGGTACTTGATGCAATAACAGCATTTGACCGGGTTTACCTTCTAAATCTCCGCGGCGAAGCAGTGAACTTATATAGCCATCGCTAATCTTATCTAATTGTTCTGCCACGGGAGAAAGACGTCGAGGTTCGAATACACCCACAACAATACAAGCACTGCGTTGCTTTTCGGGACTGCCACTTTTTACACTGAACTCCATGCGTACTCCTACATCGTGAAGACATTTAGAACTAAATAATAGATAATGCGTTTCTACTATACTTATTCAGTCTGCTAAGCTGAACATTTGAACGCAAAGTTTTAAAAAATAATTGTTTCAACCAGAAATTATAGTGATTCGATTAAAAATACAAGTTTTGTATAGGTAATTTCCGCGTGATAATTGTTAGATATTTAATAAAAGAAACAGTGAAGAGCCAATTGGCAATATTTTTTATATTGTTTATGGTCTTCCTAAGCCAAAAATTCATTACCATATTAGCCAGTGCTTCCGATGGTGAAATTCCAGCACGGTTAATTTTGACACTCGTTGCGCTTAATATGCCGAGCATGGCCGTGTTGATGCTGCCACTTAGTCTTTTTCTCGGCATATTGATCACTTTTGGCCGCTTGTATGCGGAAAGCGAAATTACCGTAATGAAAGCCACGGGGATTGGAAATCGCTTTTTGATTCGGTCGTCGTTCTATTTGGCATTAATTACGATGATTCTTGCTGGTTTTAATTCACTTTGGTTGTCACCATGGAGTGAAAACCAAGAATCCCAAGTTAAAAACCAATTAGTTCATGAAAATAGTGTTGATCTGTTGCAGCAAGGTCGTTTTCAAACCACACCAGACGGTTCTTCGGTTATATTTATCGATTCTATTGATAATAAGCAATTTCAAAATGTGTTTGTTGCCCAAATTACGCCTAAAGATTCAGTACTCCCAAGTGTGATGTTTGCCGATAGTGGGGATGTGAAGCAATTGAGTGATGGTCGACAGATCATTACTCTTTATGATGGAACTCGGTATGAAGGAGTTCCAACAAGCGTTCAATATATGATCTCCGATTATAAGCAGTATGACGGTTTAATTGGCCAAACACAGGCTCCAGATAAGAAAGCGTCTTGGCGTCAAATGCCAACCCTAGATCTGATGAACTTGGAGTCGACTAAAGCTCAAGCAGAGTTTCATTGGCGATTGGCATTAGTCATATGTGTTCCCTTGCTGACTCTATTTGCGGTTCCCCTTTCTGCCGTAAACCCGCGTCAGGGACGTTTCGCTAAACTTGGTCCCGCTATTTTGGCATGTTTGACTTATTTCCTAGCTTTGAGTGCTGGAAAGTCAGCAATAGAAAGCGGCAGTATTTCTAGTGATATTGGCTTATGGCCAGTACACGGTGGATTATTATTGGCAGGGTTGATAGTGAACGCAGCAGATACAAAATTTGCACTTCGGTTGAAACAGCTATTTATTAAAAAGAAGGTGGCGTAATCGATGTTTAAGTTACTTGATTGGTACATTGGTCGAACGATCATTGCGACGACATCTCTTGTACTGGTTACCTTTTTAGGCTTATCAGGCATTATTAAATACGTTGAGCAACTTAGGAAAGTTGGGCAAGGCAGTTACGACATGCTTAAGGCAATACTTTATGTATTATTGAGCCTGCCTCGAGATCTTGAAGTCTTTTTCCCTATGGCAGCGTTGCTAGGTGCATTAATTGGGTTAGGCGCATTAGCATCAAGCTCAGAACTTGTTGTTATGCAAGCATCGGGCTTCTCTAAATTGGATATCGGTTTGTCCGTATTAAAAACCGCTATCCCACTTATGATTGTTATTGTTTTACTGGGGCAGTGGGGAGCACCACAAGCTCAAAAATATGCTCGAGATATGCGCTCTATATCGATTTACGGCGGTAAGTTGTTGTCGGTGAACTCTGGAGTCTGGGCAAGAGATGTCGATGACTTTGTTTTTATAGGCAAAGTTGAGAATGATGTTCTTTACGCGGTGAATATTTGGCGCTTTGACGAAGATAAAGAACTAAAGCAGATGATCTTTTCCGAAAAGGTTAGCTATTTAGGTGGCAGCCAATGGGTGATGGATAGAGCGAAGTTCACTGAATTTAAAGATGAAGTTGAGATTAAAAAATACGATCAGGCCAGCTATGTTTGGCACACCTCCATTGAGCCGGATAAGTTGGCTGCGGTAAGCATTAAGCCTGAAGAGCTATCTTTAAGTGGTTTGTATGATTATGTTGATTATCTAAAAATATCAGAGCAAGACGCTTCGCGTTATGAATTGGCATTTTGGCGCAAAATTTCACAACCATTTTCAATCGCGGTCATGATGTTGATGGCATTGTCTTTTGTATTCGGTCCCTTAAGAAGTGTAACGATGGGAACCCGGGTTGTAACGGGTGTTCTTTCGGGCTTTGGTTTTTATATCTCAAGTGAGCTTTTTGGCCCCATGAGTATGGTTTACGGTTTCTCGCCTATCTTTGGCGCGATAGCTCCTAGTTTGGTTTTTCTAGTTCTTGCTATCGCACTATTAAGACGGAAACTCTAACGCTTTCTTCTTTCAATAACGTGGGTTTTTGCCCATATATCATGAAATCCACGTCGTTGAGGATGAAAGAGAGCACCAAGGTTAGCTATGCCGAATGCAGAGGTGAAAAAGCGAATGATGGCTTGCTTTTTAGTGATTAACCCACCTTGTTCATCCACCATGACTAAGCTCCATGCTCGCATTCCCAGAGTTTGTCCTCGACACCAAAAGAGAACAAAAAATCCGATACAGATAAAAGACAAATAGATAGAGAATAAAGGGAACGCAATCGGGTGGCTTGTTAGAAAATCTGCGGTATCGATATAGTTCTCGAAGCGTACGTAACCTGCCTTTATTAGCGCTTCACTAATCGACACCAGCACTCCTGCCGCTAATATTAAGACCGCGATGATGATCATAAAATCGTAAAACCAAGCCGCAAGCCTTAGAAAAAAACCTGCATTTTTTGGAATGTTATTCTTAGCTTCGTTGATGTGTACATTTTTCGTGATCGATTTTCTTTTCCGTCTTGATTTCGCCATGAGAGTTTCTACATCCGTAATTAAGCTTTGATCGAGAGAATACCCTCAATCGGTGTGAGTTTAAAGCGAGGGGCAAAGGGAAATCTTATTAGCTGGCGAAATTATCGTCAAACAGTCTAATTTGTTTTTTTTGGTATTGCGTAGTGAAATTTCTTACGTATAATGCTGCTCACTAAAGGGAATTACCCTATTGTGCCACTGTGATGAAATTGGTAGACATGACGGATTCAAAATCCGTTGCCTTCGGGCGTGGCGGTTCAAGTCCGCCCAGTGGTACCATTATTTGAGAAAGCCGTTCTTAGGAACGGCTTTTTTCATATCTGTAGTTTCTTTAAATTCAAGATCTTGCATCCTAGGGTGTCGAGGGCGTCTTGTTGCCACCAATAATTTATGTAAGCCTGTTAGTAACCCCCGTTGGTTCAATTTCCAAACATGGTACTGAATTATTGCGCGACTAACTTCTAGCTTAACAGTGTAGTGGTAAGCCACAAGAAGCCATGTTCCGCAGCGATTAAGATAGTCATTACACAAGTCGAAGTTATCGACAATTATTATGGCGTTTTCAGATAAAACAAAGCTCATCTCGACGAGGAAATTGCTGGGATAATGCACTAATGGAGCATTTTTAGAAGTTTGAAGACGGAGTGGATACCAATGGTAGGTCATCGGAACTTCGTAGAGGCGCAACAAGAAATTACCCGATACATTATTGGTTATTACTGCCAGATCCGCCCACACTAATACAACGGTGGTTTAACACCCAATGAATCAGAGCGATTGTTCTGGTTAAACTCTAAAGTCGTGACTAATTTCTATTGACCACTACACACCTTAAAAGACAAAATCTGCTTGATTTCACAGCACTTAATAATATTATCCTGTAGCCTTTTGCGCTTATTTAGGCGTGTTATATATCAAGGAGATAATATGAGAACTATCGGGGGAGTTTTACTAAATTCAATCACCTTTTTGGGTGTCTGGCTCTTAGTATCTTCCATTAGTATATTTATAGCTAGTGGTTGGGGTGATTCAGGAGTTGGTGAATATCTCCGATTAGGTACATCTTGGTTTATCTGTCCCTGTATTGGTGGCTATTTCGCTCCAAAAATAACAACTTATTTTATCCATGATTTAGATGTTGATTATGTTATAGCTTCATTTATCACCATTATTTCCATAATATTTGTTTTGTTCATGATTGTATCTATCTTTGTATATAGTTCTCAGTTTGGTGGCACAATATCCCAAATGGTTCAGCTCACATTTCAGTTTTTATCCATACTTATTGGCACCTTACTTGGAAAGTTGGTAGTCAAATCTAATCGATAAGAAGTGTTATTAGTTAGTTTTTATCTACCTATTTAGCAATGATGGGATAGCGAGATGCGATCGTTCGTGAAACAGAACGTGAAAACAACAATGAACAAATAGAGTCGGCTGGTGGATTGGTTCAGTTAAACCTGAACTGGGGAATAAAACCAAATTGGGCAAAGAGGCTTATCATAAATGCTCTGGCTGAATCTGTATCCGTCAAATCAACATTTAGAGCAGTCTTTGAAAACTCGCGAGTAGTTGTTCCTTGTGCCGGTTGGTATTTAATTTAAATTTTATTATTCAGTTGGTTGTATTTATATATTGAGTCTGCCCAGTGGTACCATTATTTTAAAAAAGCTTCGCGTGAATTAGTGCTTTGCTTTCTATTATATTCCTCCAATTGTGACAATGTCTGTTCGCTTTCAAACAAATCACTCGTATGTTAAGAAAAATCAAACAGTTAAAAATGGCTTGGTGTTTGCACTAATTACGTTTTTGTTTTGCTGTTTATTTATTGGTTAGGTGAATGCAATGAAATGTATGGGCCGTGATGTTGAATTAAATACTCACATGGAAATGTTTTTGACTGACTTTAAAACAAAAAAACTTAAGTCTGGCGAAATGTTAAGTCACCCTCAAGATAGTGATAATCGAGTTTTCTATATAATAAAGGGGAGATTAAAGGTTTTTTTATCTTATGGAGATAAGATTTTCACATTAGCTTTTTTAAGCCCTGGTGATATTTATTGCACTCATACTCGAGCGTTTGTTGAAGCATTGGATGTGTCTGAAATAAAAGCGTGTGATTTACAGTTGTTTTCAAAGAGCTTAGATCAGCATCCTCAGCTTATGGGTACGATGACGCGTGTCCTATCAACAACCCTATCTGGTTGTATTGATACGATTGAAAATCTAGCCTTTCGCGATGTGAAAGCTAGGTTTTCAGGGTTTCTAATGGGGCAAATTCCACCGCCATTACGCCAAGATGAAGATGTCATCGTTACACTCCCTTTAACGATTGAACAATTATCCCAAGTAATTGGCACCTCAAGACAGACTCTATCTAGTTTAATTTCCGAATTGGAAAAAGAGTTAGTTATTAAACGAGCGGGTAGAGGGCGTTTTTTGGTTTATCAACCTTTGAGGCTCGAGCGGATAGCAAATCAATGAATTAATTCAACTGTCAGCTAGCTGACAGACACGACTAAATTCATTGAATAAACTGAAACCAGTTTAATTGAATGCAAAGGAGTGCCTTATGTCGAATGTTGACTTCAGAACATCGAGCTTATTTGAAACCAAAACATATCAAGATAAAGACCAAGAAAAGAATGATGAAATGCTCGACCGGATTCTATTCTTAATAGAAAAACCAGGAGCAAATGCATTCTGGTTACAGTTTAAGGAAAAAGCGTTACTTATGAGGTCTGGTAGCGGGCCCACTATAGATGCTCAGTATTTACTTCATAGTAATGTTTATTATATTCGTGATTTTTTAGAAGAGCACCAAGATGAGAAAGGGCTAGATTTATTGGATGAGCTGGAACGAGACTGTTTCTAGTTGTCTTCTAGCGATATGTTTGTTTCGCTAGATAACTTATCCACAGTTTTTTGTGTATAAGCTGTAATTTTATGGGTGATAAATACGTATAAAGTACGAAGTGCTGTTTCTTTGTTCGAACGGTAAAGTTTATCGGATTTTTCGTGATTTTATGCTTGCTAAAGTGAAGCGTATCTCTATAATGCGCTCTCGTTGACACGGCAGCCCGCCAAGGCGGAGAAGCAAGAGTCAACAAGGTTCGAAAGCAAAAAAAGAAAATTCTAAAAAGTGTTTGACACTAAGAATTATCTCGCTAGAATAGCCGCCTCTTCAGTGATGAGTCACGAAGAACGCTCTTTAAAAATTTAGACCTATCAATCTGTGTGGGCACTCGTTGATGATAATCAATTTTACTTCTTAGAAGTAACTTAGGTTTCAATGAACTGAGTGACCATCAAGTAAGTTTTAGCAATAAAATCTACTTGGCACAGTCAATTCATTACCATTCTGTTGGAATGGTAATAACTTTAAATCACGTAGTGATTTGAAGTCAGTATTCATTGAGCCGAACAAATATCTTAAATTGAAGAGTTTGATCATGGCTCAGATTGAACGCTGGCGGCA
>NZ_JBTAMQ010000008.1:0-272428 GCF_054404255.1 Vibrio phycocola | reverse complement strand
GCATCACTGGGCGATATTGTCACGTTAGAAGTGAACGGCACAGAATACACCGGTGATGTGATTGATGATGGCGCGGGGACACTTGTTTACTCAATTCCTGTTGCAGGCTCTGACTTAGATCAAGATAGCAGTGTTACTGCTAGCGTCACTGGAAGTGACAACTCGGGTAACACTTATAGTGCAAGCACCGTGGAGGAAGTCACACCTATTGCTGAAGTAGAGATAATAGATACTAACTCAACTTCAACTGGTGATGGTCTCCTTCTTGAACAATGGTCGGGTATCGCTAATGGTAGCGGGCGAGGAATGACAGAAGAGGAGTTTTCTCAGTTCATTATTGATACGAAAGCAACGAACCCAACACCAGATAGCAGCACCGTGATATCTGAAGTTGAATCTGCAAGTGTGTCTGGAGGGGATTTTTCAATCATATCTGGTTATATATACCTCGAGGCGGGCTCGACTTATGTATTTGATGGTACGGCCGACGATACTCTTTCAATTAGTTTAGGTGGTGACGACACTGGCACGCTTCAGTGGAGTGCGGATAGAAGTAATATCAATGAACTGACCGTTTCGCCAACCGAGAGCGGTTATTATGCGATTGAAATTGCTCACGCTAACCAGAGAGGCCCCGGTAATTATGATATTACCGTTGAAGTAGATGGCGCAGACGCAATCGATTTAAGCTCAGATAACTTCCAATTATTTAGTTCACTTGATGCTTTAGAAGCATCTGGTGTCGGGAATGTATCGAATACTATCGAGACTTCAGAGGGCGATTACGTCGTTGTCTATGGTCTAAACGAAGGCGTTGAGAATAGTAATATTACACTTGAGCCATTTACGGTTACCTCGCCGGATGTTGATGATGTGATTACAGTCGCGGTTAGTTCAACCATTTCAGGGATAACACTAACCGATGGCAATGGTCAAACGATCACCATAACCGATGAAACCACGAGTTATGATGTAACCGGATTTGATTTTGAAACTTTAGTTGTAACTCCACCTGAAGACTATGTTGGAAGTGTGGAACTGCAATTTGATGCCTTATCCACCGATGGTTCAGCTACGGCTACTCAATCCAAAACTATCACTGTGAATGTTGAGTCGAATTCAGGGCTTCGGGGGGAGTTTTATAACTATGACGATTCAATGGGTGATTATGGAAACTTAACGTCGATCGCCGATGCGATAGGCGTTATTGATGACCAAGATCCTAATGCGACCTTTATATCTACAGGTGTCTCTTATTCTAGTGGCGTTGGTATTAATACCGATGACGACTTAGGTGGTACCTCGACCGATGGGGCCAATTCTTCTAACTTTGAAACTTGGCTCGGTGAGGATGCAGGCTCCATTAATTACCATAATAAAACAACGTCTAGTGATGCTGTTGTTCGTCTATATGGTGGGGTTGAATTATCTGCAGGCGACTATTCTATTCAGGTTACGGCTGATGATGGCTACCAAATTAAAATAGACGGTGTAGTTGTGAGTGAGGTCGATCACAACCAACCACAAGCTGTTGATACATTCGAATTTAGTGTGTCAGATAGTGGTATTCATGAGATAGAAATCATCTATTGGGATCAAGGCATAAATTACGTACTCGATGTTCAGTTATCAAGTAATGGCTCTGATTATTACTTATTAGGTTCGGATGAGTTTCCTGTCGTACGTAACTATGAATCCGAACCAATATCTGTAGAGAGTTTTGCAAGCGCCCTAGATTCTAACTTAGAGGCTGAAAGCGTTGATGAAGAGCTCGTCAGTAACAGCAATCAAGGTGACACAATATACGGTGACTCAGGAAATGATGTTATTGAAGGGGGGGCAGGTAATGACTACCTTGTTGGAGGCGAAGGTGAAGATTGGTTATTAGGTGGAGATGGCGATGATACATTGATCAGCTTTTCCTATGATGAATCTGGTGATAGCTATGATGATGAAAGTGGTGACGTGCTCGATGGAGAAGACGGTGACGACTACCTAGTCGGCCTTGGTGGTGATGATATTCTTATAGGTGGAGAGGGCAGTGATGACCTCTATGGTGGTGATGGAAATGATATTTTAACTGGAGCGAGTTACGATTATTCAAGTGACACGATAATTTCAGACAACTCATCTGATAACCTCTATGGAGGCCAAGGAAATGACCGATTTGTCATAGACTCAAGTAAAGATACGTTACAGGATTTTAATAGTAGTGATGATTCAATTGACTTATCGGAAATATTAGATGTAGATGTCAGTGCGGAATATTCAGCTATTCAAGAATACTTAGAGTCACATGTGAAGATAACGGAAGATTCATTACAGGTTGATGGAGTATCTGTCGCTAATTTTGGTGATTCAGCATCGATTGGAGCTGGCGCTGATGTTTCAGTCATTGTGAATGATCTTGAATTCACGATAAAAGCGTAACGTTTCGTGTAGCGAGTAAACCAATCAGTGCATATCGAACTGACTGGTTTACTCAAATACGAAAATCAAATTTAGTAAACAGCTTGATTTTAATAACTTTATTTTTGTAGCATCATTTTTGTAAGTAATGGAATAGCTTTTCACGTTCGTGATGATTGAGCTCTTCCATTTTTTTTATGTTGATTTCAGGTATTTCATCTGGGTTAGGGTAATGTGCCAGGACTTTTTCCATGCTCGCTTCTCTAATTAAATGGAAGATCGGGTAAGGAGAGCGATTGGTTAAGTTTTCACTATCTTCGGGCTGACTACCTTGAAAGCAATAATTAGGATGGAAAGTTGCTATTTGATAAATTCCTTCCCATCCTTCTGTCTTCAATACTGCATTTAACCAATCAGTAAAAAATAAATAATCATCGAAATCACTCAGCATGTTCGGCACAACAACTACTGTCGTTTCTAGCTCATGATCAGGTAGTGTGTCTAAATCTTTCAGCTGTAGATAGACTGATTCTAATAGCGCTTCATCGTTGTCCGCTGATGTGACTGCAATTCTAATTTGGTTATTTCGCTGTGGTTTAGCAGCGAAAGGACACAAATTGAGGCCAATTACTATATTATCAAGCCATTGGTTTACTTCATTTTCGATACGTGTAATTTCAGAAGACATAGGTATTTTAGCCAATCAAAAAAGATATTAAAGATATTATCACGAGATACCAAGTGTAGGTTATATCATGGGGTTAAAAGATAATTTGCCGTAACTAGTGATTAGTCGTTTAAACACAAATTTAGGTACAAGGTGCACATTGAACAATGGATGTTATAAAGCGTTATTTAAAGGGGTACCCTACTCATATTATCGAGCAAGTAGAAGGTTTAGTTGCTCGTGGAAAGTTTATTGCTTGGTTCGACCAACGCTATCCAAAGGTACATCATATTCAAAGTGAAAAGGCACTCTATGCTTATACAATGGCAATTAAAGAGCGCTATTTAAAGAAATCACAGTCGATTAATAAAGTTGTATTCGACAGTAAAATACACGTAATTAATAACGCTCTTGGACTGCATACGTATGCGAATAAAATCCATGGAGGTAAAATAAAAAGACGGAATGAGATAAGGATTTCGACGCTGTTTAAAGATGGTCCTGAAGAGCTTCTTAATATGATTGTGGTCCACGAGTTAGCTCATATTAAAGAAAAAGAACATAACAAAGCCTTTTACCAACTCTGTTGCCATATGCTACCTAATTACTTTCAGCTTGAGTTAGACGCTCGGCTCTATATTATTTATCGCGAACTTAACGTTTGATTGGTTTAATATGACGCCTTGATGAGTAGAGAGTAATAACAAACAATGAAACAAAGTCCATTGCACCCGAGAAATCGCCACCGTGGTCAGTATGATTTTACGAAATTGGTCGAAGCAGTTCCTGAATTAAAGGCGTATATGATTCAGAACCCAAAAGGGCAGCCTACAATAAATTTTTTTGATCCCTTAGCTGTTAAATTATTGAATAAGGCGTTGCTCGCCTATCATTATAATATTCAATATTGGGATATTCCTGATGGATACTTGTGCCCACCTATACCGGGAAGAGCGGAATACCTGCATCGAATCTCAGATATGTTTAGTCAGAGTGAAGGTAAGGATAACAAGATAAAAACAGTGCTTGATATTGGGACCGGAGCAAACTGTATCTATCCCATTATTGGATCTGCTCAATACAAATGGAAGGTCGTTGGAAGCGATATTGGACAGAAATCGTTAGCAAACGCTAAGGTAATAGTGGAACAAAATCCTTCAATTCGAAAATTGATTCAATTGCGTTTGCAACAAAACCCCACTCATATATTCAAGGGCATCATTCATCAAGCTGATCGATTTGACGTTACGTTGTGTAATCCGCCATTTCACCGTTCTCAACAAGAAGCACGCCAAGGTTCATTAAGAAAAGCAAAAAATCTAGCGAATAATAAGAGTAAAAATGGCCATTCACCTCAACCGAACGTTAAGAAAACACCAGCACTAAATTTTGGTGGAAAGAGTAATGAGTTGTGGTGTGATGGTGGAGAAATTAAGTTTATAACAAATATGGCTTATGAAAGTCGTGAGTTTGCGAATCAAGTTCTATGGTTTTCTACACTATTGTCGAAATCGGAGAACATCAAACCATTTAAACAACTATTGAAAAAAATTGAAGTAGAGGCTGTTAAAGTTGTGGAAATGAAGCAAGGTCAAAAAATATCCAGGTTTGTTGCTTGGACATTTCAAAATGAAGTGCAACGCAAAGAATGGTCAAAGTTGAGGTGCTAGGCTTAGCTTTATACAGGTAACATTTTGGAGGTAGCATGAGCATAAAAGACGTTGAATTTTTTGTGCCGTGTCAACCAGGCTGGCTATGTGAACCATTTATATTGTTTTTTTCTGTACTTGTTTTGATCGGCTTTATGTTTTTCGTTCGTTTGGTATACCGAGAATATAAGCGTATAGAAAGATCTAGAAAAGTGATTAAACATCGCAAAGTTCACTATACAATTCGAAAAAATATGAATAAACCCTATAAACCTTTAAGGCAACCCAGGAATAAAAAACGTTAATTAAACTGTTTCGCGAGTTGATGATACTTGCCTTCATAAGCAAGAGGGAGTTTGTAATCAACAAGCGTGCGGTAGCGCTGCATCAGTCGGTACGCAACTCTATCTTTATTTTCCGCTAAAGCCAGTTCAATAAGCATTTTATGAGCAAAATGATTATTAGGATCAAAAATCAGAATTTTCGATGCGAGTTTTCTTGCTTGACTCGAGTGATTGGTTTTTCGCGCGCATATCGCTGCATTTTGTAAACTAGCTAGGATTTTATATCCAGAAGCTAACTGAAATACACGTTTAAAATATTTATTTGCAACATCCTCCTTCCTGAGCTTACACATTAATGTGGCATAATTAGTCAGGAGGGTAATATCATGAGAATACAATTTAAGCATACTTTGGTATAGGTACTGACCGCGAGGGTAATCACCAAGGGTTATGTAATAGTGGGCAAGCGCTAAATTGGTTGAAAGGTCATCAGGAGCATATTGATGGGCGAGAATTAGATTGAATTTTGCTTTTTCTAATTGGCCTGATTCTAAATATGCCAAGCCTAGTTGTGTTCTAACTTGTGCAGCTTTGGGATAATCGATCATTCCAGTAGAGTCGCTGTTGACGCAACCAACCAAGACAAAACACAGGTATATAATGGGTAAACACCTGAATTTTACCATCGATAAACTCCAATAAGATAAACGAAGACTAGATATTACTTGTCAAAATAAAAGTAACATCTAGTCTCTATAAATTTATCGGTCAGAGTTCCTTTTAGGCACACCTAATAAACAATGAGTACACTAACGGATGCGATCTAATCGTCATTAGTAAAGTTCGCTTCACTAAATCGGTCAAGGTCGTAAGGTGTTTGTTGGTAAACGCAGTAATTTAGCCAATTAGAAAAAAGCAGGTGGCCGTGGCTTCTCCATGTTGCTTTGGGATCATTACTGGCGCTGTTATTTGGATAGTAATTGAGTGGAACTGAAGGCTCTAATCCTTCAGCTAAATCGCGTTTATACTCGTTACCCAAGGTTGCTGCTTCATATTCTGGGTGACCAGTGACAAATACGTGGCGTTTATCTTGAGTTGCTGCCAAATAAACACCTGCTTGCTCAGATGTAGCTAAAATATCTAAATCAGTATTTTCACGAATAAATTCGACGGGGAAATCAGCATGCCGAGAATGAGGAGCGACAAAAGTATCATCGAAACCGCGTAATAAAGGGTGATACGTGTGCTGTATCTGGTGAGTATAGACCCCTGATAGTTTGTCTTTTTTGGTGCGTTTTGGTAAGTCATATAAAATATTGAGCCCAGCTTGAACTGCCCAACAAACATATAAAGTTGAGGTTACATGATCTTGAGCCCATGTAATGATTGTTTTAAGGTGGTCCCAATAAACAACATCTTCAAACTGAACTAATCCAAGAGGCGCACCAGTAATAATCAAGCCATCAAAATTACGGTCTTTGACTAACTCGAATTGACGGTAGAAGTTATTTAAATGTGCTTCAGGGGTGTTGTTGCTCGGGCGATTATCAATACGTAATAACTCGACGTCTACTTGTAATGGGCTATTTGATAACAACCGGAGAAACTGAGTTTCAGTATCAATTTTTTTTGGCATCAAGTTTAGAATTATCACTTTAAGTGGACGTATTTCCTGAGTAGATGCGCGAGTTTCCGACATAATGAAAATATTTTCATTTCTCAGAATATCAGTAGCGGGTAATTGGTCAGGTATTTTTATAGGCACAATAAACTTCCTTGAATGCTATTTTAGACGTCTATACTTCTAAAGTATACTGATCTTTGATGTGATGTCGAATTAAAATTATGCTGAAAAGCGACGATATAGTGAAATAATCGCAGTGATTTTTTATTAACTAAGGTGGAAGTTCCATTGTCTCAACGTTTAATTCTTATCCGAGGTTTGCCAGGATCTGGCAAAACAACTTTGGCGCGTAGTTTCGCAGCTGTTCATATTGAAGCGGATATGTATTTTATCGACCATAAAGGGGAGTATCGCTTCGATGCGAATAGGCTAAAAGATGCCCATCAATGGTGTTTTCAAACAGCGGTAGCGAGTTTACTCGAAGGCCATAGCATCGTTGTATCGAATACTTTTATTCAATATTGGGAAATGAAGCCATACATTGAATTTGCGACAAAAAAACAAATCGCGATTGATGTTATTTGCTGTGTAGGTGAATTTGAAAATATTCATGGAGTGAATGATGATACTCGCGATAAAATGAGAAAGAAGTGGCAGAAATGCCAGTGGCTGAAGCAAAACGTGCATCAGCCACTGAGATAATATTATCGATAGAGTGCTATTTCTGATGTGAAGGACAGCAAAAATCGGCTCTCCAAACTAATCGCTTATTTCCAACCATTGAATGCAACACTTCTCTACCTTGCATTTGGGGTATTGCTAGCAGCACATGTGCTTCATCTAGGTGACGTGAATGTTCAGCTTCATAAGCTCTGATGTGTGTAAATGTAGCGTTTAAATTTTCAGATAAAAGCTCATGAGATAAACAAATTCCTAATTCATCGCGAACCATAACTATTCCCTCATTTTTAGGCCTTTCCTAAGGTCGTTTACATCACTTCCATTTGTACAAAAATTATACATTAACCACGAATTGATGAAATATAAATCACTCATACTGGCGTGATTGACTACACAGAAATGAATGAAATAATGTTCGGTGTCTTTTGAATGAGATTGAGTCAAATTTTCATTGTTTGTGGAGTCCCTACCGAAATAGCATATAAATCGAGGACAAATAATGACAATACAATGAGTTATCATATAAATTATTACTAGTCTGAGTTATTTTAATGAAAGCAGAGGCCACGATGGCAAATATTTTTATCGTTGTACTTATACTCGCCGTTTTTTTTATTTTTGTTCAAAAATATTTGCTTAAAGGAGACGAGAATAAAGATTTTCCGTATAAAAAGAAGGGACCTGTGTTAAGTAGCTCTGAGTCCGCTTTTTATCACGCGCTGGTACAAGCCGTTGGCGAGCATGGTATTGTTTTATGCCAAACAAGTATGGCAAATTTGGTACGCCCAGCGGACATAAAAAATAAACGAAACCTCTATATTGCAAGTAATCGAATAAATAAAAGTCTATTTCAGTTTGTCATCTGTGACCCTAGAACGTTTGAACCAAGAGTTGTCATTGAGATGGACGATGGGAAGCCGCTTTCTAAATCGAAGGCAGAACGTGAAAAATTACTTATTCATGTATGCAAAAGCGCAAATTTGCCCTTAATTGGCGCTAACGTAAAATTCAGTTACCAAGTAGGAAAATTAAGGCGGCTGCTTGCAGCGCATATTGATCTTATTGAAGTCGAAAAAGAAGTGAGATTTTGCAAACGATGTAACAGTCCAATGATAATCAAGATAGCCACTCAAGGTGAACATAAAGGTCGGCGATTTTTTACGTGTAGCCGACAACCTCAATGTACCTATACCGAAAACTATAATGTCGTATTCGAAGAAGATGAAGAATAGGGGTTAGCTCGTGGTGTTCATCACGGTAGTAAGAATATCTTCACTACTCTGTTGGCAAATACAAACTTGATTACGGCCATTTCGTTTAGCTTTATATAACTCGACGTCCGCTAGTTTAAGTAAGTCTGAGAGTTGATTTTGTTGCGAATATTTGCATATCCCGATACTCAATGTGATCGGAATATGTATTCCACCAATATTAAATCTATTGTTGGCAACTGAGGTACGCAGTAACTCTCCGATTTCTGATGCTTGTTTTAAGTCCATGTCGAATAATGTAATGCAAAATTCTTCTCCCCCAATACGAAACACATTATCTTCGCCGACAAGAGTTGCTAGTAAAAGAGTTACATCAATGAGTACTTTATCACCGACATCATGACCGTGTGAATCGTTGATCTTTTTGAAATAATCGATATCTAATACTAATAAATAAAGTTGTGGATTTTTGCTTCGGTGAGATTTGTAGTGGTTAAACACCGTGTTCAATGAGAGCCTATTGTGGGCGTTGGTTAATTGATCTCGAGATGCAAGATAAAGTAGAGAATTTTCTATGATTGTCCGACTCGATTCGTAGCGATACGAAATAATCCAAATTCCACAATAACAGAGGGCAACATTGATCAGCTCTTTTGATTGTACAATCACTGCATCGGTATGGAATAAGAGAATTATTACCGTTTGAATCAATAGAACACCCGCAACGGCAACGGTAGCGTGTCGCAGGCCCATCAATAAGTATAAACCAGATGGAGCGGCACATGCCCATATATATAACCCACCAGATAGTGGCTGAGTTAGGGTACATAAAATTAGAACGCCAATCAAAAGGTAAGCATAGTAACAATTGAACAGTGGGGTACTCTTACCTTGCTTGAGTAAGGTATAAATAATACCGGAGAAAATTGAAAAGGTAGCTTCTATAAGTGTGACGAAATAGTCTCCGCCGTAGATTAAGTGGTAAACAGAAAAAAACAGTCCAGTACAGGTTAAAAATAAGCTAACACCAATTAAGACCGATGTTCTAAGTTCGTCAGATTGCTTAAATAATCTTTGGTCCATCTTGGTAATACCTTGGTGGTAGAAACTATCGAAGAGGGCACATATTACTCTTTGTACTACGCAGTTCAATATTCATCATTCAAAATTAGTAAATAAATTTCACATATGTCGCTTAAAATATGCATTTTAGCTACTATTATTCGCTGAAAAATTGAGCGAATTGTCGACATTAAGCGCAACTAACTCAAAACCAAAAAAATTATCTTGCACTCACTCTGTCGTATCGATAATATCCTTGCGTTCAAAAAAATGCGTCCGTAGCTCAGTTGGTTAGAGTATCGCCTTGACATGGCGGGGGTCGGCAGTTCGAATCTGCCCGGACGCACCAAGATTTTAATATCTCAATTTTGAATCACAATATAGATTTGGGTCCGTAGCTCAGTTGGTTAGAGTATCGCCTTGACATGGCGGGGGTCGGCGATTCGAATTCGCCCGGACCCACCAAATTTATTAACAGAACCCGCTAATTATTAGCGGGTTCTGTTTTTTGCGCTCAACGATTCTTCCTGCTTCAATTGGATGGAACCGCTAGGTACTTAGTTTACTTTTGTCAGCCCATCAATCTAAACATATCACCAGTGTTTGTTCCCCCTCTCCAGAACAATAGCTCGTTATTCTAAGAATAACTTGCTCTACCATCATTCGCCGCTCATCTATGTGGTCGCACTCTAGGCAGAGAATGAGCAGTAGAAAATAACTTGTTTTATTATTCGTTTCCCTAAATTAACCGCTTCTTATTCAATGTGCTATGTTTATTATTAATAGGCAAATTATTGTTATCTAATGGTCTTTGTCTATTCTTAGTATTAAGTGAAGTATATACACGGTTAATCGCAGTTAATGTTGATTAACCACGGTTGCATATAACCTGATGTGATTTTCTAATGTCTAGAAAATTCCATTAACCAGAAATAAAAACGCAACCAGTATCTAGGATGTATTGAGTAGATGGGAAAACTAAATAAGCAGGTATATGTGTGTACTTTTATTGCCTGCAATATATTAATTTTGTTTTGGGGGAATAACGCGCACGCAAATACGCGTGTTGATTCTTCAATGGCCAATGATCAGTCTAATGTACTGAATGTTAGCGATTCTTTTAAAAATAAAATTAACATGAATAACCTGCAGACTAGTCAAGGTTACCCTGTGGGTTTTGACGATGTTTTCGAGTATGCCCTTGATGTGTCAAAAGAATACCATGCCTTAACACGAGAAGTGGAATCTAAAGAAATTCTTAAAGATAAAGAAGAACGATATTACTACCCTGATATTACGTTTAGCTCTGAAACGACGGAATATTGGGGAGGCCCATCACCAGATCAAGAAGAAACTCAAAACTTTATAATAACCTTAGAAGCAAAACTCTATGGCAGTGGCGTGAAAGATAGGATCGCTGCGAGTGAAATGACGCTAGAAGCCGGGAACATCGGTTTAGTTGCACATGAAATTTCGATCTATTACACCGTATTGAAGTATTTGACGAAAATCGAATTAACACGGGAATACGAAGCCTTTGCTCAAGAGCTTCGAAAAGATATAGAAGTCTATTATCTCAAACAAGTCAATTCTACTAATGTCGGTGTTTCGACACAGAGTGATGCAATGCAGGCAAGGCTTGCAGTCGCCGAATTTGACGACACTGTTTACTCCGTAGTTTCGAACGTTGAACAGTATTTTAATAAGTTGGTGGAAGAGACGGGCATCGACATTGACTTTAGCGACCCTATAACTCAGGGCAAAGTTGGCTTAGATTTTGCAAGTTTAGAACCATTGCTTGTTGATGAAGAAAAAACGGTCACTTCCGACGAATTATTGGCGAATAACGCAGAATTACTGCAAACACAGAAGGCGCTTAAATCGTCCTTCTATAACGCTCGGTCAACAAGGGAGTTGGTGAAAGTAGAAGTAACCTCAGAAAACTACCTCCAAACAAATGGTGACAGTAAGACTCAAGCATTTGGTGATACCGATGAATCATCGATACAACTCAATGTTGAACTTGATATTTTTAATTATGGCTTGAAGGCTGATCAGGATTCTGCTTATAAGATGTATGAGGCAGAGAAATTTAGGTTTGATATGCAGTTTCAGCAAGTTATGGACAACTTTAGAACCAGTGTTACAACCTATAATCAGCAGAGAATCCAGCGTGATAAAACCGTAGAACAAATCGATATTCTTGCTGAATTAATCGAGAATCAAAAAGAAGAGATCTTCACTGATCAAGTAACTTATAAAGACATTGTTGAGAGTATTAGTAAGCTGAATAAAGCTAAGCAGACATTACTAAATATTGATTTGATGCTGTTTGACACTCTCTATGAGTTAGAAACATTAAAATCAAATAAAATTTTATAACTCGATTTAGATTGAACAATCAAAAAAGTGACGTGATGGCATGGAACTAATGAAACATCGAAATAAATTAATACTATTTATACTCGTGATCATCGTAGTTATCTATACGTTGTTAGTAAAGGATGTCGAGGTTGTTGCGCCAGGATCTGGGCTTACAGGCATTAAGCAAAGTAACGTTTCAGTTATTGCGCCAACTAAAAGCTACATAGTTGAATTGATGGCAGCTCAGGGAGACAAGATAACCAAGGGTGATCCTCTTTTAAAATATCGAAACCTCGAAGACGAATATCAGCTACAGCAAGTAACGGAAGAGTTAGAGCAAAATCAAAGGTTGCTCGATATTTACTATAATGAACGCTGCTTTTTAACGGGGCCAAAATTTGCCTCAATGACGAGTGAGTTACTTGATAATGAATGTGATGAATCAAAACCGCTAGCAAATGCTGGCGGGCTGTATGTATTGAGTTTTTATGAGGATTATCTGTTAGAACAGCAATATTTACTTGATATTGAAAAAGAGAGACAGAATAAAGAGCGCGAGCTACTGACCAAACAAAATATTTTGACTAAAAAGAAAAAAGCTTTGTATCGAGGCAAAGGTGCTACGGTGAGCTTTTATGATGTTGAAACCGAGTTATCGAACTTAAAGACAGAAATTATCAATTTTCAAATATCGTCGATCGATGCGAAGAAAAAGCTTAATGACAAATTGATGATATTTCGCTTACGTCGTTCTGAGCGTTTGTTAACGTTAGAAGAACAGATAGATAAAGTGAAACCTCTTATAAGCAAAGAAAAATTCACAAAACAATTACTAGAAGAAAAGCAGAATAAATCAATCATTCGTTCACCGATAGATGGTCACGTTTTGGAGCTTATTGATGGGGTATCTGAAGGGACATTTATACAAGAAGCTACCCCTCTTTTTGTGTTAAAAAAACAAGGTTCATCTCAGCAGGTAGAAGCTAAATTTGACTCGCGTTATCGCCATTTTTTAAGTATTGGTAGAGAAGTCCGCTTAAAGATTAATTCTCCTGGTTTTAGTGAAATCTTCAATGGGAAAATTGTAGAGTTAAGTTCGGATTCGATTGCTTATGAGGAACAGGGTCAGCAAGGAGAGCGATACTATCGCGTTACGGTTCAACCAGATACGGCATTTTTAGATTTGTCGCTTGATTTGGGTATGGATGTTCAGGTGCTTGTTGTCGATGACCAAGTGAGCGTACTTGAGTTTATTTTAAGTGTCTTGCCTAACGATATTAAGTTTGAGGTGTGGTAGGTGATAGGATTTGTTTCGGCAATCACTGCATCGTTAGCCGTTATCATTCTGGTGGTTATTTCCAGTCTAATCGGTTTTGTGCAATCAATCATGCCAAGCACAGGTATGGTTAAGATTAGCCAGGTTACCTATCGGTACAATCAACAAACTCCTTATATCAATGAGGATATCCTCCACGACCTTGTAGTAACTGCGGAAAAAATGCAGATTAGTTCTCGAATTAAAGCGTTTCAAATAGGCTGCAACTATGGCTTTAATGCCAGTCAGTATGAAATGAAGCACATTGCGACCTATAATTATATTGTGATCAATAAGTACCTTGGTGATACGTACTCGATTGATCCGATTCATGTAGATTCAGAGCCCGATAAAATGAATAGCTGCTTCGTCGACCTAGAAATATTTAGTGATGCTGAACTCGAAAAGATGACCGAGTCTGAAAGCTTCAGTGAAGAGAAAGAGGGAGAGAACAATGGATGATGATTCATTAGCACCGTTTGTCGATGCCTTATCTTCGGCCCTAATTATAATGGTGTTGGTTTGTATTTTCTTTATGTTACAAACAGCAACGTCATTGAGTTCCGCGGCTCGACAGCATACGTTGAACAATATAGAAGAAGAAGACAAGTCACCAATTATCTATCAACAAATTATTCGAGCCAACCTAGATGAGCACCAATTCGATTATCTGATTAACTTTAAATTGGAGAAAGAGTTTGTTGAACAAATTAAAGCACAACTGCAGGGTGCAAACAAAGTTGAGATTGTTATTCAAAGTCGCGATAACAATAGAAAAAATACGGTGAATTTAATGCGGTTTCTAGCTTATTTAAAATTACCTTCCGATATAAAGGTCCATACGTCGATGAAAATAACAAACAACGTGGTGTCTACTGTGAAATGGGAGATAGAGTAAATGTATTATTTCGGGTTGTTACTCTATATCGGTATTCCGGTATTTACCTATGTCTTCCCTCCTGCACATGAGCTGGTTGCGCAGTGTTTTAACTTGTCTCCAGAGATCACTGTATTAATTACTATCACCTATTTTTATCCGTTGTCGAACTTCATTTACAGTGTGATTAAGAAGCAAGGCGACGCCGCACATTTAGCGCACTTTAGAAGTCAGGTCATGTTGGCTTCGTCACTAGCGGTTTCATTTGGTCTTATTGGTACTTTTATTGGACTATCCGATATGATTTCTGGTATCGCTGCAGGTTTAGGGGCTGATGGTGACTTTTCACAAAAAATGGAAGCGCTTCTCGGTTCAATTGGTTCAGCACTAGGTTCGATGTCATTTGCCTTTTTAACCTCTATATTGGGCGTAAGTTGTTCAGTGAGTGTATTATTTGCATCCAATTACCTAAATGCATTTTATGAAAAAGAACTCGTTCAGGGAGAGAACGGCAACGAAAGTGGCCCGAACAACCTAATTGATGGTATTCCTGATGAAGCTCAACAGGTCATCAATGACAATTTGAAAAAGATGCAAGAATCAATAGAAAGTACAATCGAGCTCATAAACAGCAAAGATAAGATTTGGACTGATCTCTTCACCTTGTTGGAAAATAACTCAGGTTCTACAGTGGTACAGGAATTCAGCGCCAACTTAGCGGAAAATAACCGTATCAATCAATCCCAATCTGACATGGTTCGTCAAATCCATGACGATCAAGTAAGCATGTATCAAAAGATGGACGCATCACTAACGAGTTATTCAAATCATATGCAGGAGCAAACTAATGCGATCGTGACAGCAATAGGTGATATGTCCTCCGAAATCGATCGAATGGGACATGTTATTGACCAAACATCTGATAAAACTGTGCTTACGATCAGTGAAAATGGGGAAGTGATTGAAAGGGTAAATACTGCGTTCGGCGAAACATTGACAGTCACAAACCAGCAACTAAAAAGTGTTACTGATGTGTTGCACGATATTCGTGTTGCGACCGCTGTTCCATTGGAAGAATCCCTTAATATCGCGTTGAGAGAAAACGCATTTAGTTTGGTATTCCAACCTCAGTTTGATGAAGATAAACATGTGGTTGGTGCCGAGTCGTATATCCGTTGGGTTGAGCCCGTTCGCGGACCAATTCCAAATGCGAAACTGTTTAAAATCGCCAAGGACGAAGGACTTTCCATTCAACTTGAATTTTGGGTTATGCACAATACGATCAAGCAGGTATCCGAGTGGCAAGAGAGTGGTACTTGGGGGAGTGATTGGACAATTTCCATTAATGCCACTAGCGAACTATTATTAGCGCCAAACTTTATCACCGAAGTGGAAAGTACCTTAAAACTAAATAATGTCCTCCCAGGATCGATAGCATTTGAAGTCACCGAAGATGCAATCATGCTCCATGCCGCGCAAGCGAAAGATAAGATCCGACAGCTACACAATATGGGTTTGAAACTGTATATCGATAACTTTGGCACCGGTTACACCAATATTGGTCAATTAAGTGAATTCCAACCCGATCGTTTGAAACTCGCAAGAGATATTGTCAACAATATTACTGACAGTACTCAATCTGGCATTCCAGTGGTGCGTTCAGTTATGTCATTAGCACAGCAGTTGGGTATAACGGTGTCCGCTGATGGTGTAGAAACCGACGAACAATACCAACAATTGAAAGAAGAAGGGTGTCGCTTGTATCAAGGTTGGTACTTTGAGAAACCGTTAGAAGTCGAAGCTTTTGAGGAAAAATGTAGTTAATTTTCTGATAATTATGAAACAAAGTTAGATTATTAAGCAAAATCTCAAACCACAGCTAAAATTATAGTAGTTAATAGTGTAATTCGGTAAAGATCTGGCTTGACCGAACCACTAGAAATAATTTTTAGTTGGGGCAGAATATGGCATCAGTTGTAATTAATTCAATTGACGATATCAAGATCAATGGATTTGATATCGAATATAAGACACCGGAAGGCGAAACGAAAGTTATCACCGATGGGGTGATTGCAATTGCCGATGGTAGCCTGAGTGTGGAAACGCGTGAAGGTGAATTTTCGATGAATGACCTGATAAATCAATCAGGGGTCAATCTCGAAACCGCTTCTAGTGTGTTCCTTGAAAACAACTTATTTGCTTCGGGAAATTCCACCGATCAGGATCTCTTGATTGAAGGAACGAACGAGGGTGAAATACTTAGTGATGCAGAAAGTGGATCGTTACAAGCAGAGCAACTTGCCGAATTGCAAGCCGAACTTGAGGCTCAAAAGGAAGCGTTACAGCTTGCGATAGAAGAAGCGGGTATAGAACGCTTAGATACATTAGACGAACGATATCAACAGCTTAACGAATGGCAATTACAACTTTCTGCGAAAGAAGCTGAAATTGATGCTGAGCAAGAGGATTTACTTGAGCTTGCTGAAGCGATCGTTAGTCGAAGTGACGTAAACGGACAGTCATACGTTGAAGATTATGTCGTGGAATATGCCGGAGATGGCGTTGATGTTGACCCTGGGATCGAAACCAGTTCTGAACTTGTTCAAGCGATTGAAACACTCATCGAATCCCAACAAAGTGCTATTGAGTCTGCGGTTGCGACATCTTTAAGCGAAGAATCAAATACAACCTCTACAACACAATCTACCACGACTCCAACGAATACAACTAGCTCTTCGTCAAGCTCTTCAAGTTCTTCATCAAGTTCGTCTTCTAGCTCATCAAGTTCGTCTTCTAGCTCTTCAAGTTCTTCATCGACTTCGTCTTCTAGCTCCTCAAGCCCACAGCAAGAGGATGGTACGGGAGATAGTGAGGACGCAGGCCTTGAAGATTACTTAACCCTTCTGTTAGATAGTGAAGATGATTCGGGCTCGGTAGGGGATTTTATAACCAATCATAATACCGATCTAACGTTTTATGGCCAGACTGATCCAGAAACAACTGTTAACTTTGTTCTTATTGACGCCGATGGAAACACGGTTGTTGATGAATTTGTCGTTACTAATTCGTCTGGTGAGTACACCGTTGAACTTGATAGTATGTTTGCCGATGGGTCTTATTCGGTCAGCGTCAGTACGATACTTGAATCAGGTGTAGAGCTTCGTACCGAAGAAACATTTGTCATTGAAACACAAGCGCCAGATGCGCCGACAGTATCGCTTAGCACCGATTCAGATACAGCAGCATCATTTAATGATGCCGACGATACTCCAGGATATAACGTCGACACCTTAACAAGTGAAACAACGCCAACATTTGAAGGTACTGCTGAAGCGGGCACGATAATCACGCTATCGCTTGTTGATATTACTTCAGACTCAGACAATCCTACTTATACCGATTATACGGCCCTAGTCGATGACGACGGTAACTGGTCGCTCACCATTTCTTCACAGTTGGCTACAAACGGCACCTATGATTATTATGTTACCGCAACAGATACCGCAGGAAATGAGTCTGAGCGCACTGAGGCAAGCTTCACATTAGACACCAGTGTAACTTCGGAATCTGGCGATCTATCAGAAAGTTCAGACACCGCAGCAGATTATAATCAAGATAGCGATGGCCACAGCGATGGCATCACATCAAGCAGCTCTCCGAGCTTTAGTGGTACTGTCGAAGTTGACGCCGAGGTTACGTTGGTCATTAGTATCGATGGTGTCGATTACTTTGTTTCACCAACGAATAGCCAATATGTATTAAATGGTGAAGGTGCACAGTCATGGACGATAAACTCGACATCTGATGGTTATGATGGCGTGTTCACAGATATAGAGGATGGTAGCTATAGTTACTATTTCACCTACGAAGATGCAGCAGGAAATGTCGCTACATCAGATACTCAAACCCTTACAATCGATACCACAGCACCAACGGTTACAAGTAGCCTTACCACAGAGACTGATTCTGCTCCAGCAAACACGACCAACACAGATTTAAAACTGGATAACATCACCAATGATACTACTCCAAGTTTGGGTGGAGAGGCGGAAGCTGGTGCATATATTTCGGTCACCATTACATCAGCAGACGCAAGTGTAACCAATTCATACGATACGTTTGTGGATGACGACGGGAACTGGGTTGTAGAGCTCACTGAATACTTGGCACAAGGTGACTATACGGTTGATGTAACTGCGACTGATGCTGCTGGTAACTCAACCGATATCTCACACTCAATTACGATTGATACAGAGTCAGCGCTTTCTGTTACTACCGATATAGCGTCAAATATCATTGATCCTGTACAAACGCTAACAGGTACTGCCGAAGCAGATTCTATCATTACGATTTCAATCATCGCAACCGACGGAACCGAGTACACTCAAACGGTTAACGCTGATGAGAATGGTGATTGGTCATTAACGGTAGATGCCGCAGCAGGCTTAGCGGATGGGATATACAGCTACACGGTCTCAGCTGAAGATATTGCAGGAAATATCACTACAACGGATGCTGACAACTTTACCCTAGACACAACAGTCTCGCCATTTACAGTTGAGCTTGATAGTGATTCTAATAGTGGTGACATTGACGACACCATCACCAACGTGGCTACTCCGACCTTTAGCGGTACAGTAGAAGCGGGTAGTTCAATTTCATTTAACATTAATGGTGATGAATACACCGTTGATAGTAGCGATACATCTGATGGTACATGGTCAGTTACGCTTACAAATGCATTAACAGAAAGTGAAGATGCGTATCAATACACAGTGATCGCCACAGACAGTTTGGGCAATAATTCGACCCTAACCGGTGACGTTACGATTGATACCAGTATTAGTCTTTCCGGTGCACTTGATCCAGACAGCGATACGATGGATAACAGCGATGGCATTACCAGTGATAACACGCCACTATTCTCTGGTACGGGTGATTCTGGTGATACCATTAGCGTTACCATCACCAATACCGAGAATCCCAATTTAGCCGCAATAATTGAAACCGTGACGGTAGGTGATGACGGCAGTTGGTCAATCCAGTTTGCTGACGGTGCGCAGTTATCTGACGGTAACTACGAATATGTAATTAGTGCAGTCGATGATGCAGGTAATAGTACAAGTCTTGCTTCAGAGAGCCTGGTTATTGATACTCAGAACCCAGAAACGTTAACCGCAGGATTATCTGAGGAGAGTGATTATCTTTCTGCAAGTGAGCTTAGTGCCATTCAAGCTATCGATACCGATTACGTTGACACTCTAGATAATCAAACCACAGACGATACTCCTTCGTTAATCGGAAGTGTCGACGCAACTAATATCGACAGTGTTGTTATTTATCTCGACGGTAGTACGACTGGGTTAACCGCAACCTTAGCAACAGATGGTGACGGCAACCTGATTATTACCACCGACGGCAATGGTAACGAAGTGGTTGAATGGACACTAGATATCGACTCAGCTCTTGATGACGGTGAACACAGTTTTAGTATTACCGCGACGGACTTGGCGGGAAATAGCACAACATTATCGGATCAGACATTTGTTGTAGATAGTACCACCAATCAATTACAGGGTAACTTACTTGATGCCGAATCTGATACTGGCACACAAGACGATTATATTACCTCTGATCTCACCCCAAGTTTTAGTGGTAATGCTGGATCAGCTGAAGCTGGCTCAACGATTGTTCTCGATATTAATGGGGCAAGTTATGAAACAGTCACTAACGCAGACGGGAGTTGGTTTGTTACCACTGCAGATGAGTTAACGGAAGGAACGTTCAGCTTTACACTGACTCAAATTGATAGTACCGGTAACTATGCATCTGTAACAGATACACTGTACGTCGATACCAGCACAGACGTAACAATACAACTGGAAAGTGGAAGTGATTCAGGTGAGTTGGGAGATAATATTACCAATGTCACATCACCTACCTTTACAGGTACTGGTGAAGATGGTGCCACGATTGAGTTGACCATCAATGACCAAAACTACACGGAGACCGTAACCAGTGGAACATGGTCTATTGATGTATCGGGTCTCACACCGACGGCTGCTGATGAGAATACCGGAGCGCAAGAGTTTGATTATACCGTTACCAGTACTGATATCGCGGGTAATGTCGATAGTGAAACAGGTTCATTGACGGTCGACGATGAATTGATCTGGGATGGGGATCTCGACTCAAGCATGAATACTGCGTTGGGTGATGATGGGATAACCTATCTTGGTTCAACCTACGTAAGTTTTAGTGGAAGTGTTGAAGAAGGAGGAAGCGTTGAACTTACGGAGTTTAATGGCGTTACCTTAACCACGCCAATTGAAGCAACGATCAATGGTGACGGTACCTGGGATATTGATTTCTCGGCTTCTTCGGAACTACAAGGTCTAGTCAATGGCACGAATTATACCTATACGATAGAAGCGACTGATAGTGCAGGCAACGTAGATACAACCAGTGGGAACTTTACTGTAGAAACGGCACTACCTAAAATTCTAGAGCTAGATTTAGATTCAGAAACCGGACTTTCTGGTGTCGATACGAATACCGATTCCTCTTGGGACGACAATATTACGTCCGACACAACACCAACGATTTCTGGGTTAAGTCAGGTGGGTAATGACCTCACGATTGTAGTCACGGATTCGAGTGGAACAGTCATTGAAACCATTACAACTACCGTTGCCGATACTGATGTTGTTATCATCAATGAAGATGGAGAAGATCAAGAATTTGCTCCTTGGTCTATAGACTTGAGTGATTTAGGCTCTGATGCTGCATACACTATAACGGTTACCGCGGAAGATAATTCGGGTAGAACATCTTCCAGTAGTATCAATATTGAAATCGATACTCAAGCGCCGTTGGACCTAGAAAGCACGACATCTGACGATATTTTAACTAATGAAATGCCAACCTTTACCGGTTCTGTTGATGCCTCTGGTCAGCAAGTTACTCTAATTATTTCTAACCAAGATGGCACTGAAGCGTATTCGATTACCGAAACGTTTGCTGCTGATGAAGCTTGGTCGATTTCAGTACCAGATAGCACGCTTGATGATGGAAGCTATACCTATTCTATTGCTTCTCAGGATTTAGCTGGGAATTTAGGTGAGACGATATCGGCCAGTTTGGTCATCGATACAACGGGGCCTACATTTACAGCAAACCTAGACGATGCTTCGAATACTGGTGACACGAGTGATACGGTTACCTCTGATTCGCAACCAATCGTCAGCGGTAACATTGATGATCCTGACGCGACCATTAGTTTAGAAATCGACGGTCAAACCTATACTGATGCAACGATTACTGACAATGGTGATGGCACTTACGCGTGGGCGATCGCTGTTACAACACCGTTATCAGAGGGCGAGTCAAACTATACAGTTACTGCCACTGATGAAGTTGGTAATGCCAACATTGTAACTGGCGTAATTACTACCGATTACAGTATTGATGTGACCACTCAATTTGATTCACAAACCAATGAACTATCAGATGATAGCGTAATAAGTAACGATAATACGCCAACATTTAGCGGAACCGGCAATGGCGTTGGCGATACAGTCACACTGAATATCGACGGTATTGACGTTGATGGCGGGTCGGTGAGCTACACCTTTACAACGGAAGTTACGGATACCACCGATAGTGACGGAAATTATACCTGGGAGTATACAGTTCCAACGACAGATACCTTAGTCGAAGGTGATTATTCATACACCGTGACGGCGACAGATACCGCTGGAAATAGTGAAGCCGTATCAGGGGAAAGCTTTACAATTGATCTCGGAATCAGTGAATTTAGTGCATTGCTCGATTCAGAACATTCCGACGATGCTGAACCTTTCACACAAGACACATCTCCTAACTTTTCTGGTCAGGTTGAAGTTGGAAGTTCGGTTACCTTATTAATTGGTGGCGTGAGCCTTGCGGCAACCGTGAATGCAGATGGAACGTGGATAATTGATGACGGTGTTTGGGATAGCGCCGGTCTCGCTGATGGTTTGGTCGATGGTGAATACAGTTATTCACTAAGCGCAGAAGATGAAGCAGGAAATACCGATACGATTACTGGAACGTTAAATATTGATGCCTCGTTAAATTTCTCTGGTAGCTTAGATGACTCCTCTGATACCAAAGCAACCGATGCCAACGCAAATCCATTCAGCTACGATAATTACACCAGTGATAATACTCCGATGTTTTCTGGAACAGGTGATGAAAGTGATACTGTCACTTTGTCTATTGAAGCCGTTATATCTGGAGCAGGAACGGATAATGAGCTTACTGAGATCGTTGCAACTTATACTACAACGGTAGATTCAGGCGGTACTTGGGATATCAACGCCGAATCTGTAACGGCTGATGATGGCCAAATGTATACACTGGGTGACGGAGAGTACCGTTATTCATTAACCGCAACAGACACTGCTGGAAACAGTTCAGTTATATCTGAATTAATGACTATCGATACTGAGACATCGCTTTCTGGTCAACTACAAGATTCAACAGTCATCGATACCGGCAACAGTAGCACCGATGGCGTTACGCAAAATACGACGCCAATCTTTACAGGTACTGGCGAAAATGACGCTACCGTAACCTTGGTATTACATAACGAAGCTGACGGCTCTGATACGTCTGGCGATATCACTAAAACAGTAACCGTATCGGACGAAGCATGGTCGATTGCGTTTACAGACTCTGATGCTCTCAGTGATGATACAACCTACACCTATACCATTGTCGCAGAAGATATTGCTGGAAATGTGTCAGAAACTATCTCGGACAGTTTGGTTATTGATAACAGTGGCCCAGTTATTTCAGTTTCAGCTCACCTAGATACTTCAAGCGACAGTGCTCCGGTTGATGAATCACTGGTTAACAATCCAGCTAATGCCGACCTCGATGCCGATGGAATTACAGCGGATACAACGCCTCGTATCTCTGGCAGCGCCGAAATTGGTGCGTCTGTTTCTGTTGTTGAAACCGGATCAGATGCAGCTCCTGTAACAACAACAGTCGGAGATGATGGAAATTGGTATGTTGACTTAACGGAGATCTCTGGAGAAGGCACCCACGAGCTGACAGTTACCTACACTGATGGCGCTGGGAATACGACAACCGAGACCATGGATTTCGTACTCGATACACAAAATACTGTCGATGGCTCCCTTGATATTGGCAGTGATAGCGGACGAGATATTGGCAGCGATACCGACACACTCGAGGCTGCAACGGATTCGATCACTAACGCCGATACACTTGTGTTCTCTGGAACGGGTGACGAAGACCAGAAAGTGATCCTTCATATAAACGGCAGTACTTATGACGCTGTAGTTGAAGATGGAGAATGGGCGATTGATGTCTCTGGCCTTGCCGAAGGTACTTATGAGTATTATATCGATTCTAACGATACTGCCGGAAACTACGGTTCATCAGGTGTACAGAGTGTAACGGTTGACCGAACTGCCCCTGAAGTGACAACAATCTTGGATCTGAGTTCCGATACAGGAATACAAGGTGATGACATCACAAATGACAACTCGCCTTTGTTTAGTGGAACGACTGACGACGGTGATGCCATTGTACAGATTCAAATTGGCGGTGAGACAATTACTGCTGAAATAGGTGAATATGATGCTGACACCGGATTATGGTCTTGGAGCGCACAATGGACGTCGACGTTAACCGAAGGCGACCACGATTACACCATAACTGCAACCGACAAAGCTGGAAATTCAGTCAGTAATACCCAGACCCTAACCATAGATACGGTTGGAGAGATTACGGCAAGTATTGTCAGTGATTATATCGAAGAGGGTTCAGGGCTACTTATTGAAGCTGATGAACAGCTTATCTTTGCAGGAACTGCTGAAGTTGGTTCATCACTCGAATTGGTCATCACTGATAGTGAGGGTAATATCAGTAGTTATACCGACATTACCATTAGCGACAGCTACGATAGTGATGGTAACAATTGGACGTACACCTTAACCGCCGCTGAACAGGCTGCATTAAGCGACGGCAGCTACAGCTACCAAGTTGTTATGACGGATACTGCAGATAATGTTGGGAGCACGACTTCAGAAAACTTTATCATTGATACTCAAGTTGGTGGTTTTACATCAGAGTTAACCTCAGATTCGGGGCGTGCAACGGAATTCACCACCGATGAAATAACCAATGAACTTCCATTAACATTTAGCGGTTCTGCAGAAGAAGGCGCGACCGTGGTTGTTGCAATAGATGGTTACTCCTATCAGGCGGTGTTTGATGGCGTGGATCCTACCAGTTGGACGGTTATCGTCTCATCCGAATACTTAGTTTCTGGTGAAACATGGGAATCCGGTTATGCGTTAGATGCAGAAGGTGACTACGATTACAGTTTTACTGTCACTGATGTTGCTGGAAACCAGATCACGAGCACCACCGCATTAGACTCAGATTTAGTGGGAAATGGTACGGTTGTTGATGATTTAACTGGAACCATAACCATAGATAGCTCTGTCGATGCAACAGCACAACTAAGTGATAGTACTGATACAGGAAATGATTCAAGTGACGGCGTCACTCAGTCTGTGAATCCAATTTTTACTGGTTCGACAGAGCTGGATGCAGAAGTGACTATCTCCATATTGTTAGATGGTGGAGAAGTATATAGCGCTACCTTTATAAACAGTGAAGACGCCGCTGCTAGTAATGATCAGCTAACGTTTGTTGATACTGGAGGCGATACAGGTGAATGGTCGTATACCCTCTCTGATTCGTTATCAGAAAACAATGATTATACTTATGAAATTGAGGTGACGGATAAGACTGGAAACACTTCGGATACGATTTCAGGTTCAATAAGTATCGATAATGAATCGAGTGTCTATATTTCCGGTATCAGCTCATCATCTGATTCTGCACCGGAAGGTGTGGCGGATGATGACGCACGCCTTAGCGACCAGATCACCAACATAACCCCAACTCTTGAAGGAACTACAGAAGCAAATGCTGAAGTAAGCGTGATATTGACCACTGTCGACGGAACGGAAATCACACTGACTACTACTGCTGATTCTGATGGGGCGTGGAACCTCAATTTACAAGGTAACGACACACTTGACGATGCTGGGTTGTTGGACTTAGATGGTAACCTTAATGAGGATGGTGAGTACTATTACAGTGTCACTTCTACAGATGTTGCTGGTAATGTGAGTAGTAGCGAAACTGGCAGTTTTGAATATGATTCTACTGCAGAAACCGAATTCGCGTTTTCAGGAGGCTTGGCTCAAACTGAAGAAAGTGATACAGGATTACATCAAGATGACGGCATAACTACGGCACAATCTCCGACATTTAGTGGCTTTGGTGAGGTTGGAGCGAGCGTTGAATTAACGATAGATGGTCAAACGTATACCACAGAAGTAATTAATAGCGATGGTTCTTGGACTATTGATCTTGCCGAAGAGTCCACTGTACTCGATGCAGGCGATTATAGTTACACATTATCGCTAACTGATGATGCTGGTAACACAACAGCGCTTGATGCACAGCAGGTAACCGTTGATTTAACCGATCCCATCGCTACCGCAGAACTTGAAAACAGTAGTGAGTCTGACACCGGTACGTACAATTCAGATGACTATACATCTAATATACAGCCTGTATTTGAAGGGACGGTAGATGAAACGTCCAATATAAGTTTTACTATTTACCAGAAAAATAGCGATGGTGATGTAGTTGATAGCTTTACCTATGATGTGGAAGAGGTAACGGATACGTGGTCAATCGATTTATCCAGTACTGACTATGAAATGACCTCATCAGGTACTTACTATTACGCGGTCACTGCGACAGACCTTGCAGGGAATGAACTCGCCAGCAGCGAATACAGTTTCACTTTAGACCTCGAAAATACGCTACAAGTGGACATCGATGCAACAAATAACAACGGTGCGGTAGATAGTCCTGCGGTCATCTCTGGCGATACCACCACAATACAGCTAGCGGACAAAATCACTAATGACTCCGAGTTACACTTTACCGGTAGCGGTGAAGCGGGTGATACCGTAGAGATTACCGTTTACGATAGTGATAGCAATGCCGTTGCAACAGAAACCATCGTTCTTCCAGGAACACAGGGCAATGGTACGTCTGAAACCTGGTCATTCGATACCGAAGCATTATTAGATCAGGCGGATAACTCACTTTCCGAAGCCTTCACTTATAACGTTACATCAACGGACTTAGCTGGAAATACTAAAACCTATACGGGTTCGGTAACGGTTGATCAAACCATTGTGACGACATTAACCACCGAAGGCTTAACGGATGCATCCGACTCCGAGCCGAGTGGTGTGTCAGAACAGAATGATAATATTACTTACTTAACCCCAGTCCTAGAAGGAACAGTAGGTGATGAAGCAGTCAGCGTAGACATTATATTAACGTCTATCGATGGCATTGCATTAACGAGTGATGAAGCTGATCGAACATATACCGCAACGATTACAAGTGGAGAGTGGGAAGCGGAAATTGATGGCTTAACCATTGATGGTGTCTATGCCTATGATGTGGTGGCCTACAACGACCTTGGTTCGGCATCTGATACGGTGAGTGGTTCTTTTGAAGTTGATACTGTGATTGATCAATTCACAGGAACGATGAATTACGACAGTTCGAGTGCAGACGAAACAGGTGATGTTGTTAAGGTTTCGACTGAACCTGGATTTTCTGGAACAGGTGAAGTTGGCGCAACGGTCACCGTTGAATTCTTCTTGGTTAATGGTGATGGGTCTACTATTTCACAGGGTACTGAAGCTGCAACTGTCAACAGTGATGGCGAATGGGTCATAGTCGCGAGCGATTACAGTGGCTTGAATCTAGAATCTGGAGATTATGCCTATGAGATCGCGATTACTGATATCGCCGGCAACACCAATTCAGAAGAAGATTTGATCACTGGTTCATTTGAACTCGATTTTACCTTACCAATTATAGATTCTATTGATCTGGTCACTAGCAGCGATACTGGTGACTCTCAATATGATGATTATACCAATGATACCACACCAGCCTTTTCTGGTGCGGTGAGTAATGCTGATTCAGGAACGACGGTTGTCATAACTATTACTAACTCTGATACGAGTTATGACTTTACAACGAGTGTGGACACTGACGGAAATTGGTCTATCGATCTCGCAAGTGACACTGATGACACCGGGGCTTCGGTTGAACTGACTGATGGTGAATATGACATAAGTGTTGTCGCAACCGACAGTGTTGGTAATGTCAGTGAAATTAACGCAGCGAGCACCGAGTCGTTCACCATCGATACTGTAAATACCTTATCTGGAGAAATGGAATCAGGTGAACAAGATACAAACGACCTTAGTACTACAGCTACGTCAACTCTGGGTGATGGTTCAATATTAATAGAGCAGCCCGATAGAATTACAAATGACGCTACTCCAAGTTTCAGCGGAACAGGAGAAGAAGGCGATGTCGTTACTTTATCGATTACTCATGATGATGGAGACGGTGCTGTTGAAGTTTATACCACAACAGCAACGGTAGAATCTGGAGAGTGGACAATTGACGTTGACTCCGACCTTTCGGCGGATGGCGAGTATGCCTACAGTATTACTTCAAGTGACTTAGCGGGTAACAACACTGAAGTTCAGGGCGAGTTTACCCTTGATACTGGTAATCCGAGCGGATTAACGTCTTCTGGTTTAACCATTGGTTCAGATTCGGGGACGTCCGATTCAGATAATATAACCAATCTTACCCCAGTCTTAGAAGGTACCGTTGAAGATAGTGAGGGTATGACGGTTTCTGTTACGTTAGTGAGTAAAGATGGTGTTCCGTTAGATGCGGGCAGTTATACCTATGATGCGACAGTAGCGAATGGTACGTGGGAAGTAAGCTTGACCGGCCTGGATGATGATTCAGGTTTGTTAGATGGAGAATACGCATACACGGTTACTGCTACTGATATAACTGGCAATATTAGTGTTATTTCTAGTGACGAACTGACATTTGCTCTAGATAATTTGGTTGATCCAAAAACTGCTGTTCTTCAGTCTACAACAGATGAAGATATTGATGGTAATACCGTTACAAACGATCAAACACTTAACTTTAGCGGTACAGGTGAAACCGACTCGACAGTGACGGTTGAGATTTATCAAGTTGATGAATATGGCGTAGTTTCAACGGACGTGAGTGCTACGGCAACAGCCTCAGTGTCAGAAAGTGGAACTTGGAGTATCAACGATGATGATTATGCCGATTCATTAACCGCCGGAACTTACCAATACCAAGTATCGATAACTGATACTGCAGGAAACACAGAAACGATTGTTGAGGGAAGCGATACCGAAATCATCGTTGATATCTCGGGCCCGACCATTGAGTCGTTTACGCTAAGCGAATCGGCTGATACTGGGGATTCTACGTCTGATGGTATAACGAAGGATACTTCACCTGCTTTTAACGGCGTGATCAGTGAAGAAGGGACGATTACCTTGACGATCGTACCCACTAATAATGATGGCGATCAAATAACAGAACAAGCGGTCACTGTTGAAGGTATTACAACTTCGTATGACTCGGGCAGTGGTAGTTGGATTTGGGATTATGATCTTTCCAATAATTCTAGCATCGCAGCTTTAACAGACGGTAGTTACGAATATTACGTAAGTGCTAGTGATATCAATGGCAACTCTTCGGCTATATCTGAAGCGCAGGGCTTTGACGTTGATACTACCAATGAACTGAATGCTGATATGGATTCAGGGGCTCAAGTTAATGATTATGAATCAGCGAACTACAATGCGACTGATTCAACTGATGACAATGAAATTTGGACCAATCCAGACCGAATTACTAACGATTTGACTCCAACATTTTCTGGCTCAATTGAAGCATCTGATGATTCCGTTAGCCTCGTCATTTATGCTTCAGATGGAACAACGCAGATTTTAGTCACAACGGTAACCGCCGATTCCAATGGTGATTGGGATTACGATTTAGGCTCAGATGCGGCTAAGGCGCTATTGGTTGCGAGTGGGTATGCTGATGGAGAGCTGACTGACGGAGATTTCTCATACACCATTTCATCTACTGATGTGGCTGGAAATACAAAAACCTATGAAGGTGATTTTGAAATAAAAACTGACTCAGAAGTCACAGTGTCCTCCGATGGGCTAACTGATGACTCTGATTCTGAACCAAATAATGATACGACTACTTATAGCGATGAAAATAACGATAACATCACCAATCTATCCCCGATTTTAGAGGGAACAACAACGGGTGGAGCCGACTTTATTTCTGTTGTACTGACGAGTTACACAGATGTTGACGGCACTGAAACTACCCTTACCGAAGCAGACAATACATATACCGTTGTCGTTGAAGATGATGGCAGCTGGACCGTAGAGTTAAGTGATCTTCTGGAAAGTGATGGCAGTGCTGACGGGACCTATAGCTACAAAGTTATTGCTTATGACGGTGTCACTATCGAAGACGCGGTTGCCATCGAACTTGATGCAGATAACGCTGACAGTGAAGATATCTTAAGCTTTGTTTTGGATAGTCAATTTAATACTGATACCGCGAGTGCTACTGTCGATGACCTTGTTAACGTCACATTGGCTGATTCTTCGGAATATGATGCGGTTGACTCAGGTAATATTTTATTGAAAGGGACCGCCGAGCAAGATGCGGTGGTAGAAGTGACCATTTATCAAGTTAACGGTGATGGTTCGCGTACAGAGCTCGGTACGATTACTACGCGTGCATCTGTGGAAGATTCAGACGTCGATACAGACGATACTTACGTTTGGACAATTAACAGTAGTACCGACGGCTACAGCGATGTTATTGGATCAGGTTTGGCTGATGGTACCTATCAATACGATGTAACGTTAATCGACATTGCTAATAACACGACCACTATTGATACCGAAGAGTTTGTTGTTGATAGTACTGCTCCAACGTTGACGGTTTTAGGATTACTTAGTGAGAGCGATAGTGGAGACTCTAATTCTGATGCGTACACGAATGTAGCAACGCCAACCATTATTGGTACGGCAGATGAAACAGGTACGATTACGTTAACTATTACAAATGGTGACGATATCTATCAAGTTATTCAGGCGATAGATGATACCGGAGATTGGAGCATTGAACTTCCGGCAGAATACGAGCTGACAGAAGGTGAGTGGAATTATACAGTTTCGATGACCGATGAAGTGGGTCTTACCACCACGTCTAGCCCGTCATCGTTTACCGTCGATTTAACCAATGAGCTTACTGCCGACATTGCAGCAACTCAAATCGATGGCAGTGATACAAGTACTTCTGCAACTGACGAGTCTGGAGCGGTAACCGTAACTCTTCCTACCTCAACCACAAATAATGGGGAACTGAGTTTTAGCGGTGAAGCAGAAGATGCAGATAGCGTTACAATTAGCATTACAAATGATTCAGGGTATTCATACACAGATACCTTTACTATCACCACAGACAGTGATGATGAAACGCTTGAAAATTGGACTTATACCTTAAGTGATTCGAATATTTTAATTGACGAAGGGACATATCATTACACTATAACTTCATCGGATTTGGCGGGAAATGAGAAAACCATCGAAGGTGATGTTATCTATGATACGACCCAAAGTACGGTAACCGTTTTAGGTGTGAGTGATGACACTGACTCAACAAGTGTCCCAAGCGATGATGTCAATTATATCTCTTCAGAAAATCAAGATAATGTAACAAATGTAGACCCAACCCTTGAAGGAACAGTCGATAGCGCCGTTTCAATTTCAGTTCAATTAGTGTCGGTTACAACAGGCGGTAGTACCGTCACGTTGGACCCAAATAGTTACAGCTATAGCGGTACTGTTAGTGATGTACTAAATGATTCTGATACCTATGATTGGAGCGTATCGGTTGATGATATCGTAAGCACGATCAGTGCTGGCAGTGATAGTAACCTTACTGAAGGAACGTATGCGTACCAAGTTATCGCAACTGACAGTTCGGGTAACGTTACTACTTTAACCGATGGAGGCTCTGAAGAACTGTCATTTGACATTGATCTCAGTGTTGATGCATCGACCAGCGAAGGTTACCTCCACACTACAGATAACGATACAGGTAGCAGTGACTCCGATCAGATCAGCAGTGACACTAAACCGTCGTTTAGTGGTAATGGTGAAGCGGGATCTCTGGTTACGGTAACGATTTACGACGGAGATTCTGCCGTTGGCGTATTTACCACTCGAGTGAGTGACGTAGATGGTGACGGAGATGGCAACTATTCTTGGGCATTAGATACTTCGTCGGCTGATTATGGTTTCTCAGGGTTGGCAGATGGTGAGTACACGTATGCTATTTCGGAGACCGATATTGCCGGTAATACGACCGACATAACACCGACTAACAGTGCGACGTTTGAAGTGGACACTACCGCGCCAACGATAACGGATTTCGACATGATCTCCGATACTGTGAAGGACGGTTATACAGCAGACGCGAGCCCAACTTTCGAAGGAACGGTGTCGGATGCTAACGCTGTCACCCTTACTTTAACTGTCACGGATGCCGGTGGATCCTCATACGATATTGACGTCGATGTTGCTGAAGGTGATACCGATTGGAGTATTGATTTATCGGGTACAGTACTGAGTGATGGAGAAGCTAGCTATTATATTACCGTTGTTGATAGAGCTGGTAATAGTTCAGTAAGCGACACTCAAACATTTATCGTTGATACTACTAACAGCCTGACCGGAGCGATGACCACAGACTCTGACTCCGGGGCTGATGATATTAATAATTATACTGATCTTGATGCGACCAATATGTCATTTGAAGGTACTGGCGAGGTAGGAACTACCGTGTCTATTACCATTAGTGATAGCACTGGTGACGTGGTAACTATAACCGGTGTTACGATAGATACGGACGGCAATTGGAATTATACCCTCACACAGGATCAAGAAGATTTACTGAGTGATGGCACAAGTTACGAATACGAGATTAGTTCAACCAATACAGTGGGTATCACTAAAACCATAAGTAACAATGGTACAACTCTGGTTGCTACGATTGATGGGACCGAGACAACACTGTCATCTGAATCCACGACGATTAATTATGGATTTATTGTTGATGAAAGTTCACCAGATGCTGCGATAGTGGATGGTCTGAGTTTTGATACTGATACCGCTGCAGAAGTTTACATCGACTCTGAAGATACAGACCGGAATGACAATACGACCAATCTAACTTCTCCAACAATAGAAGGAAGCTTCTCTGCCCTAGAAATTGTTGACGTCGATGGTGTAGAAACAACACTTGTTGAAAGCGTAGACGTCGTTTTGTTGTCCGTCACCGCTGATGGAACGACGACAACACTCACCGATGTTAGTTTTAGCGCCACAATTAATGGGACTGACTGGAGTGCAATACTTGACTTGGAAAGTTATGGAGATGGCGTCTACTCGTACGAAGTGGTACTTACCGATATTGCAGGAAATACTTCGACGCAGACATTGGACTCAGAAGGGAATGCTCTTGAATTAACCTTAGATACGACAGCGCCTGAGACGCCAACCAATGATGGCTTCGGTGATGCAAATGATTTCCTTGACCACGGTGGCGATACGGATACTGGTAATACGAATGATAATTCGACCAGTAATACTCAACCTACCTTTACTGGTTTTGCCGAAACTGGCTCTTTGGTGACATTAGTCATTGCAGGAAACGCCTATTCAACCACCGCTGATGCGATCGATGGTTCATGGACCATTAGTTTACTTTCTGAAGGTGCAGCAGAACTATCAGATGGAACCTATACCTATACAGTCACTTCAGAAGATAAAGCAGGCAATAGTACACTCGTTGATGCCGAAATCGAGATTGATACTGCTGGGCCAGAGATTGTCTCAGTCGAACTTGAACCAGACCTATCCGTTGAAGATGACACTTGGGCGGATGAAACTGACGCTGATCTGAAGTCTGAATTAGAAGATCGTTCTACAACGACAACAGAAGTCATCGATGGCAATACCAGTTATACCGTACCACTGCTTGGTGAGGCCTCTCCGGTCTTTACGGTCTCAGCAGAAGCGGGTACGACGGCGACCTTAACAATTACTGATCTCGAAGACGCCGATATTGAATATACCTATGAAATTACTATTACTGAAAATGAGTCGGATAGTACCTCAGGAACGTATTCGGTAAATGGCGTCGAAATGGGTACAGTGAATCTTGATGCTGAAGGGGTTGCGACCATTACGGTTGAAGTCGATGAGCTTGCTGTCGATACCAACGGACAAGCAGAATATAGATATGAAGTGAGTGCCGTTGACGACGCTGGGAATGAAGCATCGAATGTGATTATAGAAACTCCGGAAGTTGATGGGTTAACGGTCGACGAAGGGTATTTCGCTCTTGATGTCACTACGGACTTGAGCAATGTCGCATTGTCCGATGGCAGCGACACTGGGTCAGATGATAGCGATCATGTAACCTATGATCAAACACCTGTATTTGAAGGTGAAGGGGAAATAGGTGCAGCCATTGAAATCGAGATTGTCGATTCCAATGGGGATACTGTTACAACGGTGAACACAGAAGTTGGTTCTGATGGTACTTGGTCTCTTGAGGTCGATAGTGAGCTAGCATCCGGCGATTACTCAGCAGTGATTACCGCAACTGATACAATGGGTAATCAGGTTAGTGAGACGATCGATGATCTTACTATCGATAGTGATGCACCGTTAGCAAGTACCATCACATCAGTAATGCCTCTTTATGACGTTACCTCTAATACTTCTTACGATTATGGACAATCTGGTGACTACATTACGTCCGCACAAACGGTCTACATTAGTGGCGCGGTGTCGGATATTTCTAGTGAAGTTGAAGAAGGTTCAATCATTACGATAACGGTATACGAAATTGATGTTGATGGAAATATCGTATCTGGCGGCGTAAGTACAATCGCAACTGCAACGGTATTAAGCAATAATACATGGGCTGCTGAAGCCACTCTAAATGTAAATGATACAACTCACTTTGGTTACTCTGTGTCAATTACAGACTTGGCAGGAAACCAAAGTAGTTCGACCATTTCGACCGAAACGGATGGTTTACAGACCTTCACAATCACACCTGTTGAACTGACGTTTACTGAATATGAAGATGTGAGTTCAGGCGCTGAAATTGATGGTCAATATCAAGGTAGTAGTACATCCTATTTCTATACTCAATTGTCTACTTTTAATGCAGTCGGTCAATTGGCTGATAATATAGATACAGATGATGTCAGCATCACTGTAGTGGATGAAAATGGCGACCCAATTTCGTCGAGCCTATACAGCTTCTCGTTAAACGACGCCACAGCTGATGATGGCGTGCAAACATGGACGCTCAACTTTGGTGGTTTATCCGATGGTACATACACCTATACTATTAACGTCAGTGATGAGAATGGGTTAACGAACTCGTTGTCTAACAGTGTCACTGTTGATAACGCAATTCCAACAGCACCGACATTAGTGTCTATCAACGGTGAGTCGGTTGTAGATCAAACATATTTAATTAATGACGAAGCGACATTCTCTGGGACGACGGAACCTTATGCGACCGTTACGCTTTACTTTAGTGCAACCAATTCTGGTGGAGGGACCGATTACTCTATTACTACGGTTGCAGATAGTAGTGGTAATTGGGTCTTGGACATCGATTCTGCTAATACTGCGACCACTGATTATACCGATGAGCTAGATGGTGAGTATTACTACAGCTTTACAGCAACAGATCTCGCGGGTAATGAAAGCGCGGCGAGCACTCCTTATCTAGTCAATTTCGACTCTACTGCTCCTATATTCAGTACAGTTTCGTTTAGCGCAGACGAAAATACCAGTGATGGTGATAGCGCTGATACATTTGCTCTCGACGATGACTGGTGGGTAGTCGGTGCACAAGAAGAGATGATTATTTCTGGTGAAATCACCGATACGGGAAGTAATTTAGATTCTCTAACGCTAACTGTTAATGGTACCGATTATTCTGAATATATTTCATTGGTTGGTGGTTCATTTACCGTTGACTTCGATGCCTTGTTAGATGCAATAAATGCCGTAGAATCCGAACAATTTGACCAATACTCATTGGTATTTACCGCGACGGATACACACGGCAATGAAACTCGTTTTGAAAAAATACTAAATTACGATGAAACGATAAGTATTACAGCATCACTCTCTGCGACTTCGGACAGTAATTCAGATGATATTACCAATGACACGACTCCAACCTTAGTTGGTGTAACCACAGACAATGCATTTGTGACCATTTATGGCAGTAATGGTACAACGGTAATTGGAACAACTACCGCAGATAACAATGGTGCATGGAGTTATACGTTTAGTGAGCTTGTTTCGGGAGACTATACCTACATCGTTACGGCGGCAGAGGATGTCAGTGGAAGCAATGAAACTGCTGGAGTGAGTGTTAGTTTCGAAGTCGATGCAACGGCGCCCGTGTTGTCAACCATAACCATTTCATCATTAACCGCTGACAGTGATGGGCTTGCTGATAGCGACGGTGTCGTTGATGGTGATGATGGTAGTATTTACGATGTTGCCGATTCAAGTACCGGCAATGGTGATTCGGCACCTATCTTAACGACGAAATATAATACGGTCTTGATTGAAGGGGCTGTTGACGATATTACCGCGACCGTTGAAGTATTCATTGGTGGGCAATGGCATGATGTGGATGTTGACGGAAGTGGCGCATATAGCTTCAATATTACCCTTGCCGCGTCTGACGATGCCTATACCTACCAAATTAAAGCGACCGATATTTCTGGAAATGAAACGTTAACTGAAAGTACCGTAACGATTGAGCCGAGTACGGTTACCATCGACGTTGACGATCTTTCGACTGATTCACTTACTGTAACAACCGATGAGAATGGTCAGGAACAATTGGTTATCAATGGTGATGTCACCACTGGATTGACCTTAGCGCTAAGTGGCACAACAGCAGCAGGAGCAACCTATATAGTGTATCTTGCTGATGCTGATGGCAATATCGTGACTGATGTTGATTCAAATAGCGTATATGAGTTCGAGGGCACAGCTGATAGCAACGGTGTATGGGAAATTAACAACACTGGCTTAGATTTGGATGATTTAGTCGATGGTTATCAAATTATTATCGAATCATCAGGGCGTACTGACACGATAGAAATTGTCGCTGATACTGATGTTGAATTGACGGATATTCAAGTACTAGGTCAAGAAGAGTCAGGAAGTGAATACTTTAACGCTGCTAATGTCACTGGCGATATTATTAGCGGTACAACCGATCCAGGCGCGACGGTAACTATTGCTCTGACCAATACGACAGCAACGTCGGGTATTACAGAGTTTACCGAAGCTGATGTGTCCGTTATTGTCGATGCAAATGGCGATTTTACCATAAGTAACAGCGGTGGCGCGCTTTCCGATGGATCTTATGAGTTTACGATTACAACAACAGATAGTTCTGGGAATGTGGCTACCGAAACCGGTACGTTTGTTATCGACACTGAAGCCCCAGATATCGCGATTGGCAATATTGTGACTTTGAGTGAAGTCGATGACTCTAATGTAGAAACGACCATTTCCTCTGGTTCTACTACAGCAGAGGACAGTGTTCAATTCAGCGGTACAATTAACTTATCTGATGACGACTATAACAAAGTGACTTTGGTTGTAACCGATACGTTGGGCTCTGAGTCAAGTTATGTGATTAGGTCTGATGATGGATCTTCTACTTCCGATGGTGTTTCATTTAATTCAAGTACTGGAGAGTGGTCTTTAACGTTAGACAATCTAACTGATGGCGACTATAGCTATGCCGTGTATATCGAAGATTCAGCTGGAAACGAAACCCAGCAGACTGCCGATGACGGTAGTTTCACGGTTAAGACTTCGATAAGTGATAGTGAAATCAGCTACAGCTTAATAGGTGGAACAGAAGATGGAACTAATGCCTATACGACGACTGATGACACCTTTGATGTTGAGTTTAGTTCTTCAAGCACAACGGGAGTTACAGTGGTCGCTACCTTATTCCAAAGTGGTGTGGCTATATCAACACCTGTGGAAATAACTGTTGATGATAGTGGGTCTCAAACGATTAATTTTGCCTCTGTTGATGCTTCAGGTGATGGTACGTATCAAGTTGAAACGGTTATTACCGATATCTACGGTAATACCACAACTGAATACATGACAGTGGAATACTCATCGACAGTATCTACGTTATCGATAGAATTACCGAGTGATACTGGCGCAAGCGATAGTGATGGCGTAACTAGCGATTCGACCGTAACAATATCCGGAATTTCGTCTAGCGAAAATGGGTGGTTGTATTCGATTGATGGTGGGAGTACGTGGTATGCAGGTTCAACCAGCTTAACCGATGAAGGCGATGGTACTTACAGTGCAACCTTTGCGCTTGGTGATGGTGTTTATACTGCCGGCGATATAGTAGTAAAACAAGTTGATGATAACGGCAATGAAAGTTCCGAAACCTCATCAATATCGGATATTACGATTGATAATTCAGCGCCAAATGCGGTGTCGCTAACATTAGACAATGATACTGGCACAGTGGGCGACAGTATTACTTCTGACGGTACGATAAATGTTTCGGGCATCGAAGGTGGTGCAACGTGGACGTATTCTTACACCACATCAGGTGGCACGGTCACCTCGAGCAGCTTCGCATCAACAGTGACGAGTTTTGAACTTGACCCAGAGGTGTACACCAGTGTGACCGTGACGGTGACGGACAGCGCGGGTAACTCAACGACGACCTCATTATCTGATATTACCGTTACAGGTACGATTTCGGCTCCAACTCTTACTTTACCGTCTAATACAGGTGTTGATGCAACCAACGACACTACCGTAACTATTTCAGGTATAAGTAGTGGCAACAGTTGGATGTATTCGGTAGATAACGGGGCAACTTGGTATCTTGGCTCTGGTACCAGTTTTGAGTTAAGCGATGGCGATTATTCGACTGGTGATATCCAAGTCAAACAGATCGATAGCAGCAATAATGAGAGCGCAGTAACTTCATCAACATCGGATGTTACAGTCGATACTCAAGCACCGGATTCAGTGTCTTTAGCACTAGATAATGATACTGGAACTGTAGGAGATAGCATTACCTCCGATGGGCAGATTAATATTACAAGTGTTGAAAATGGTGCGACGTTAGAATATTCAACCAATGGCTCTACTTGGACACCGCTTACAAGCAACGCGAGTTCAAGCACAACCTATAATTTCACGTTAGGTACGGGTACGTATTCATCCATATACGCTCGCGTAACGGATAGCGCTGGCAATTCGACCACAAGTACGCTTTCAAATGTAACAGTAACCGCGAGTTCTTCAACCATTGCGATTGCGTTAAATAGCGATACGGGCGAAAGCAACAGTGATGGTGTGACGTCAGATGCAACTGTGAATGTGTCTAATGTGACTTCTGGAAACAATTGGATGTACTCAATTGACAATGGATCAACTTGGTTTATTGGTAGTGGCTCAAGTTTTGAGTTATCAGATGGAAGTTACAGTTCGGGAGCCATACAGGTTAAGGAAGTCAGTGCGAGCGGTGAAACATTGGGAACAGCATCATTAAGTGGATCGTACACCATCGACACATCAACACCTATTGTGTCATTGTCGAGCGCACTCAATGAAATCTCTGGCCACACAAACGAAGCGGTGACCTTGGATTTCGACTACGACAACAACGGAAGTGTAGACCACTCAATTGATGTTGCGGCGAATAGTAATTGGAGTGTTAGTGCTGATGATTTAGGCCTCACTAATAATGATGCTGCGTATACCGTTGATATAACAGCGACCGACAGTGCAGGAAACAGCCTGGATAATCTCGATGTTCTGTTAAATGTAGATACGGTTGACCCGACTTTAACTAACTTCACCATTTACGATGATGTAACCAGTGGTGACACGGATGATACTGGCTTCCTTTCGAACGGTTCTTGGACCAATGACAGCCAGCCAACCTTTGAGGGAGAAACTGAAAGTGGTGCAACTGTGTCATTAACGATTGGTTCCGATGTCTACGAAGCTACCGCATCAAGTGATGGTTCATGGAGTATCACCCTTGGCACTCCACTTGATGATGGCAGTTATTCTTACTCGGTTTCGATTACTGACGATGCTGGCAATAGCTTGAGTAATGCAGCATCAGGAACATTAAATATTGATACTACGGCTCCAACGTACGAGAATTTAGCGACTGATTCTGGTACTGGTGCGGTGAGTTTTGACGTTAGTGAAGTAGGTAGTGGTATTAGTTCGATTAGTGCTATTTTGAGCGATGATACAGCATTGACTGTTGACATGAGTAGTCTTGTTAATAATGAGGGAACAGTAACAGTGAGTGATAATGATACGGGTACGACATCGGATGTTGTTATCACCATCACTGACGTTGCCGGAAATGAAACTCAGATAGATACTGATATCTAAACTCATCTGGTGAGATAGAAAAAGCCAGTCACATGACTAATGTGACTGGCTTTTTTAATTAAAAACTATGTGTTATTGAGACACTTTTACAATTGAACTTTTTACTGATATCACTTTCTGATCTTTAATTTCAAACAAATTAGGCAGTAAATTCAGCACCGCTTTATCGTGTGATATAACAATTAAAATCGCGTGAGGCGCTTCTTTTTTTATGTACTGTAGTAAGACGGTAACATCGGCATTCGATAGGTTAGACATAGCTTCGTCGAGTACAATCAAACTCTTGTTTGTGTCGATACTGGTTAAAATAAGCAATTTACGTTTCTGCCCCGTCGACATAGGAATCTGAGTAATGTCTTTTTGGAAGATGAACTCATAATCGATGTTGGCATGAGGAAACACTAGGCTGCATATCTTTGCGATTTTGTTGACATCAGTAACACCGCGTAAATAGAAATTAGCGTAAATGGTGCCGCGAATAAAGTCGGTAGCCGGTTCAATAAAAACCACTTGTTTTGAGAACACGTTCGGGTCGATATCGACGCCGTTGTAAAAGTTATTATATAAAATGGTGCCACTATATTCGGAATGAGATTGGACAATCGTAGACACTAATGTCGATTTTCCACTGCCAATATTGCCAAAGAATCCGTAAGTATTCCCTTTAGTTAGCTCTAAGTTTACGTTTGACAATAATGGAGATTGCTCTGTGGTGATATCAACGTTTTTTAATGTGATGCTGCTAATTCCATCAACATACAGCCCTTTTGAGACTAATTTAGGCTCTAGATTTTCGAATAAATCATCGACCGCAAGCCTTAGATGATGTCCCGAAATTAGAATGAAAAAGGTTTTAGTGACTAAGTTAATTACACTTGAAGCAGCTCGGCCATTCAAAATAAGAAGTGCGAACAGCACATTAAATACACTGGTATCAAACTTAGAGGTATAAAACAGCACGGTGAATAAGCAAAAGCTCGCCAAGAAAGAACTAACACGGACGAACTCTTCCCAGTTGAAGTTAAAACTCGCAAGGCTGTGGTCCCCTGAAAAGGATTTCTTACACGACTTTTCAAAGTTATCCAGTAGAGCTTGAGTGTTTAAAAAGCGAAGTTGCTTATTATTTCGGTAGTAGGAAATGCGTTCATTTAATAAATCTTGCTGCGCGGCTTCAACTTCTAGGTAGACTTTGTAGTTGCGATAGCGCATAAACGTAGAGGCGGCAATAATAACCACATAGAAAAGCAATAAGCCAAACGTATAACTACCAATAAACAGAAAAAGCAGAGCCATGACTAATAGAAAACTGGTCACATCCATAATTAGACCAGGGAGGTTGTCCCAAATCACTTTACGGTTTGACTCGACCATTCTAACCTTTGTTAGGCTGTCTTTTTGTTTGAACCCCGGCATTAGCGCGAGCAGATAACGCTCGAATTTTAATGAGTTATGTTCAATCTTTCTCAAGTGCACATGTTTTATATAGTATTTCAAACCGTATTCACAACCCCACAAGATCAAGAAGGCAGCGGTAACAAATACCAAGGTGGCAATTTGTGAGTTGTAAATTAGACGAGTATTAAATAAGTTACTGTAAAATGCTGGAATAAGAATAAAGGGTACCGCGACGAGCAGCAATAAGTTGATTTTGGGAAAAAGTTGATAAATGACTTCGACGAATGATTTAGTCTTAAGGACTTTTGGATAGCTTTCAATGAAAACGATCTCTTTACCAATTAAGGTTTCTTCGTCCACTTCTTCATGTTCGTCGCTAACCAACTTAACCCCAATTCGCTGTACGTAGCAGGGCTTTAAGTCCGATATAATGAATGCTTCGGGTAAGTCATTAACCGATTTGACTTCTCTTTTCTCAATCGAATATTCAAACAATGAATCGTTAAAGAAAGGGGTTAATTGAGATACATACTGATCAAGAGTTTCAGCTTCTATATGGCGAAACGCTTTCCAATCGAATTTCGCTTGAGACTGTTTGATCAGTAAAGAAATAATTGATTTCATGCAAACCTCAAAGAGAATACGTCAACTTATATTCTGTGCTAACTGTAGACGTTGCAATCCAACCCACTCGATGAGTGAAATGACTTATATAACCCTGGAGCGGGACACTTAAATACATTGGATAGTTATTTTGCGAACGACAAAGTTTTATCTAGTATTTTATGAGTATAGGATAAGAATTGATAACTTGTGGATTTAATTAGTAATTTTTTGTTAAAAGAATGAAAGTAAAGTGGCAAAGTAAAGGAACAACCGTTTAATTGATACGAATTGGTTGTTCCGAATACGATTTATGGTAAATATCGTGAATGAAAGACTTGTCGGAATGAAAATAAGTTGAATAAATAAACTCAGGAAATTTCTTTAATAGAAATCATCATAGCCGATTCTGGGTCTTGCACTGGCATGGTTAAACCAATCTTAGTTAATACATCACCGCTAACCTTCATTGACGTTTTCATCCACGGTGGCACTTGTTTCATCAGTTGCCAGCTTGCTTCTGGAAAATCAACAAGCTCTAACGAATATTGCTTATTAGGATCTAGGTAATCCAGTCGCAACGGCTCAGGGATAGCATGGTCTGGCATCGTCAACTGGCAGACTGTGATCAGCATTTCATTGGCATTTTTAACTCCATAGACGTTGCGAGTGTTGTCGCAGCAATCCAAATAAAACACCTCGCCAGAATGAAGTAAAGGCCGAAAACGTTTGTGCAGTGCGATATAGCGAGAGAATGCGGCTTTTTCTTTGTCGCTCTCTTTAACAGGGTCGAGCTCAACGCCCATATGTCCGCTGAGTGCGGTGATACCGCGTAAATTGATATTGTGCTGGCGTCGAGTTGTATGGCTGCTCGCGGGGCCTATATGGCTGCCCATTACTTCAGGTGGGAAGAAATAACTCATGCCTTTTTGAATGGTTTGGCGTTCTAGAGCGTCGTTGCAGTCTGAGGTCCAGAATCGGTGAGTGCGCTTAAGGACTTCGAAATCAATACGGCCACCGCCTGATGAACAGGATTCAATTTCAACTTTAGGGTGTTTACGTAGAAGAAGATCAATCAGTCGATAAAAGGCGAGAGTTTGACCACGAGTTGCCGATTGACCTTGATGCGCTGCTTGCACCAATTCTCGGTTCATGTCCCATTTTAAATAACCGATATTGTAGGTCGAAAGAAGATCATCGAGCCGTTCGAACAAATAGTCGAAACAGGCAGGGTTTTGCAGGTTAAGCACAAATTGATTACGACCGCTAGGCTGATCGTAACCTTCAATCCCAAGTACCCAATCGGGGTGTTCACGGAACAAATTGGAGTCGGGATTGACCATTTCCGGTTCAACCCATAAACCAAACTCCATACCGAGTTTATTAACCTGTTCAATAACGGGTTCAAGTCCATTAGGGTATTTGGTTTGATCTAGAAACCAGTCCCCAAGGGCGGCGTGATCGTCGTTGCGACCAACAAACCAGCCGTCGTCGATTATAAAGCGTTCAACACCCATGTGTGCGGCTTGTTGCGCCATATTCTGAATATAATCTGGATCGTGGTCGAAATAGATTCCTTCCCATGTATTTAAATGAACAGGGCGCTTGTTCTGTGTTGGAAAGCGCAATATATGTTCACGAACCGTGCGATGAAACTGCTTGCGAATCCCATTGAGACCATCTTGGCTATAGCAAGCATACAGTGTCGGTGTTGAGTACGATTGACCCTGTTCTAGGGTAATTTCACCGGACGCTAACCATTCACTCATTTGAATAAAACGGCGTCCATCGCTTTTGGTTTCACAGCGCAATTGATGGTTGCCGCTCCAACCTAGGTGAAACCCCCACACTTCGCCAGTTTGTTCAGAAAATCCTTTACAGCCTACCATGGCTCCGGGGAAGTATTCGTGCGAGGTTCTGCCACGGCGATTGGTTTGGTTAAACGCACCGTGATCTAGGGAAACGCGTTGGGTTTGAAATTCTCGGCTCCAACGACCATGAAAACTCATTAATTCGTTGGCACGGTGTGGTAGGGGAAGAGTATTGTGTAGTTGCGCAAGCTGATAGCTTTGTTCGCCATCATTTTTTATGGTTATTTTCTTCGTTAATACACCCGCATCATCGAGTATAAGGTTAATGGTTAAACTAAGCTGCGCAAGCTCATCGTTACATTCAAACCTTGCTGAGTGATCATCATGTTCAACACTCTGGACTGAAAAAATCGGTGCCCAATCGATATTGTTTCCGGTTTTATCGGTGCGAAAACCTTCAATACCGGGAGAGCTATAAAGGCCACGACCAAATTCAGGACAGAGGGTTATAGGAATATCTTTGTCTAAACGAGCTTGAGGAATAGCGCGTTGAGTGAGTTGTTCGATTGTGTGATCAACATGAGCAAGTCTTGCACCCCAATAGAGAACTTGAGGCATTGGGTTAATTAGAATGACGAGACTGGTTTGTGCGTTAGATAGATGAATTATTCCCATATTGATAACCCTAACTTGTAAAACTAAAACGGAAGGACAGATTGTATTTAGAAAGAAACCGCAGCCAATTCGACTGCGGTTTCTTTTCTCCGAAGAAGCGCTTAAGACTTATTTAAACTCTCTTTGGCGTACTTTTTCTAGACGTTTTAAGATCGCATCTAAACGTTCAGGTTTTACCATAAACTCTTGGAAACCTTTCATACCTTCTTTCGCCATAGCGGGAGAAGTATCACGGTCATAAAACTGTGCAGTACCGCTTGCATTACTTAGCATTTCAACGCCTTTATTCAAGAATTCGTTGTCTTTTGCTTCTGCTTTGGTATTGGTTGGAATTTGCAACAACTGTTCGTTGATCAATTGTTGATTCTCGGTACGAGCGACAAATTCCAGGAATTTACGTGCATCTTCTTTATTCTTCGCTTTAGATGGAATATGGATAGTATCCATTGGAGCGTCTTCCGCGACCGCAACGGCTGGGTCAATAATTGGGAACTGGAAGAAGCCCATTTTGCCATCTAATTCTTCAGGGAAGCTAGGTGTAATGAAGTTGCCGATAAGGTACATCGCCGCTTTGCCGTTGTATAGGAACGGTTGCGCTTCCTGCCATGAATAAGACGCATGGTTATCGAGGAAGTAGCCTGGTTCAATTAACTCTTTCCAGTTCTCGAAGGTTTTCTTAACGCGCTCATCAGTGTAAGGGATTTTTCCATCCATTAGATCAATGTGGAAGTCCAAACCGTTGGTACGAAGATTGAGATAATCAAACCAACCAGCTGCGGTCCATAGGTATTTGGTGCCAATGGCAAACGGTGCAATATCTTTTGCTTTAAGGGTTGCTGCCGCTGATTTTAGATCTTCCCACGTTTTAGGTTCGCTAATACCATTTTGCTCAAACAGGTCTTTACGATAATACACGCCCCACTGGTAGTAGGTGTATGGAACGCCGTATTGCTTGTCATCAACCGTCATTGCTGGTGTGGCCGGTTTGTAATCATCGTACATGTTTTGGTCTTGCCAGATGTCACTAACATCTTCGAACAGCCCACGTTCAACAAAGGTTTTCATACGGTTACCAGCATACCAAAAGACCACATCTGGCGGTGACGTCGCAAGCCAGTTACGAATCGTAGTTTTGTAGGCTTCTTTATCGTATAGATTATATTTGATCGTGATATCTGGATTTTCAGCTTCAAAACGTTTAACGACTTCAGCCCATGCCGCTTTTGGCGCTGGATCTGATTGGTCAGAGTTTATCACCAATTCCCCTGCAAATGCTGTTGTTGTTAATGCAGCGCTAAGCATCATGGTTTGCGTGATATGTTTGATGTATTTCATATTAGAAGTCCCTTATTCCGGTTCTTTGATTCACGTTTTTCCGTTAGAGTTTTTATTTTTATTTCAGTTGTTTATAGCGTTATTAAGGTGTAATAAATACACATAGCTATTTTGATTAGGCTGCATGACAATACTCTTTTTTAGGCATTCCAAATACCCGGTATTGTCACACAAAGCCAATTATCCTTTGGTTGCGCCCAAGGTTAATCCGGTAATAAAGTGGCGCTGCATGGTAAAGAACAAGATTACTGGTGGAATCGCGGCGACGATAGCGCCTGCAGACATAAACTGCCACGATGCCAACCATTGACCTTGTAATGCACTTAAGCCAGCGGTTACTGGGCGAACTTCGTCACTCTGTACTAATACCAATGCCCAGAAATAGTCATTCCAGATGAAGGTGAACACGAGTACCGACAATGCCGCTAGAGCAGGGCGGACAAGTGGCAATACGATGTGCCAGAATATTTTCCATTCTCTCACGCCTTCAACTCGTGCCGCTTCAATAAGAGCATCTGGAATCCCGACGATAAAGTTACGCATAAACAAGGTACAGAACCCAGCTTGAAATGCGACGTGAAACAAGATTAACGCCCAATGGGTATCGTATAAACCAAATGCGATGGTGAGGTCGCGTACTGGAATCATTAGTATTTGGAATGGAACAAAGTTACCCGCGATAAAAGCTGCAAAAATCCAAATATTGGCTTTAAATTTGTATTTCGCAAGGGCGAATCCGGCCAAGGTGGAAAGTGCGACGGCACCAGCAACAGCGGGTAATGTAATAAACAAACTATTAATTAAATATTGACCCATAGGTGTCGCAGTAAATATTTGCGAATAGTTTTCAATAAACTGAATATCAGTTGGCCAGCCCCAGTAATTGCCTTTATTGATGTCATCGATTGAACGAATTGAGGTCATCATTACGGCAAGGAGAGGCAATAGCCACATCACAATGGAAATCGGTAATGCAACGCGGTAGCTAATATTGGTGAAGCGACCGGCTTTTTCAATTGGCTGGGGATACATTATTTTTCACTCCTCAACATACGCCACAAGAAGTAAGCGATATAGATATCCATAATTAAGAACAGTACAACGGATACCGCTGCGCCATAGCCCATACGATAGTTAAAAATTGACTCTTCATACATTTGATAAGCAAGAACGGATGAGCTGCCCCACGGGCCACCGGCGGTCATCGTGGCGACTAGATCGAATGAACGTAGTGCGCCAATAATGGTAACAACTATGGCAATAAACGTAGCAGGTCTAAGTTGTGGAATTACAATATACCAAAGCATTCTCAATTTCTTAGCACCGTCCAAACGGGCGGCTTCGAGTTGCTCGGGGTCGAGATTATTCAAGCCAGTAAGATACAAAATCATACAATAGGAAATTTGTGGCCAAAGTCCGGCGGCGATAATTCCGTAAGTAACATAATCTTCATTTGCGAGTATCGCGATTGGTTCAACACCAAACCAACCGAGCGCGATATTGAGTAAACCGAAACTTGGGTCGTAAAACCATGCGAACACAAGACCCACTACCACTTGAGAGATAACAAATGGAAAGAAAAAGAGAGACTTAACAACGCGGATTCCTTTAACTTGTTGATTAAGGAATAGGGCAATCGCGAGACCAATTGGCGGAGCTAACATATAAAATATTAACCAACGGATGTTGTTGCCAAGCGACGTATAAAAAGCTTCGGAATCGAACAACTCGATGTAATTTTCAAATCCAACCCAGGTTTTTTCACCTAATCCATCCCACTGATAAAAGCTCAATGAAATACTGCTGATAATCGGATAAATCACATAGACCGCAAATATAATCATCGCGGGAGTTAAAAACAGCCAAGGCGCTAATTTGATGCCCACCAGCTTTTTATTGCGCGCTGAAGGCATATTGTTTTTTGGGTAGCTAACTGTCACAGAATGCTCCATTTATTGCCGCTTCATCGAATAGGTAATGTTAATTCCTGTCTTTCGACGTGTTTGGTGAGCTGAAAAAGGCGATATAAACCAGTACGTATTAGCACTGGTATGATCCAAATCATAGAGATTGACGAAAAAATTAATACCGAAGAATTCACGTTTTGTAAACGTTTCCACAGATATCGTACAAGTTGGCTTCGGAAGTATGATGACGATCAACAATTTCAATTTGATTTCTCACAACAACGAGCAAAAAGAGTATGTTTTGCTCATCAACGAACATTTACAAACATTCCATTTAGTAGAAGTGGGTAAAGGAGCCTGTAATGGCAGACATTACGTTAAAAAAAGTCATTAAACGTTTTGATAGCGTTCAGACAATCCATGGTATTGATTTACAAATAGATGATGGTGAGTTTGTCGTGTTTGTCGGTCCCTCTGGTTGCGGAAAATCAACCTTGTTACGTTTGATCGCTGGTTTAGAGGAAATCACTGAAGGCGAGATTAATATTGATAATACGCTAGTGAATGATGTTGACCCTGCTGAACGTGGCGTGGCAATGGTGTTTCAATCTTACGCCTTATACCCGCATATGACGGTTGAAGAAAATATGGGCTTCGGTCTAAAAATGAACGGCGTCCCTGCTGATGAAATTGCGGCTAAGGTTGATGCCGCCGCTAAAACATTGCAACTTGACCAGTTACGTAAGCGTAAGCCGAAAGAGTTGTCCGGTGGACAGCGTCAACGGGTAGCGATTGGACGTGCCATAGTTCGTGATCCTAAAGTCTTTCTATTTGATGAACCTCTTTCGAATTTGGATGCAGAGCTCCGTGTCGAGATGCGCTTGCAGATCGCTAAATTGCATCAAAAATTAAAGAATACTATGGTCTACGTGACTCATGATCAAGTTGAAGCGATGACTCTCGCCGATAAAATTGTTGTTTTAAGGGATGGCAGAGTAGAGCAGGTTGGTTCACCTTTGGATCTGTATCACAAGCCAGCAAACCTGTTCGTAGCGGGATTTATTGGGTCGCCTAAAATGAACTTTATACCGACGACGGTAAAATCTTTGACGTCAGACTCCGTTACTTTAAGTGCGGGTGATAATAGTGAGTTCATTGTCTCGTGTTCAAATAAATCATTCTCTGTTGGTGATAAAGTGACGTTTGGAGTTAGACCAGAGCATCTATTGGTTGGCGACGAAGCCCAAATCAAACTTACATTCCAAAGTGATGTGGTAGAGCGTTTAGGCAATAGCACATACATGTTTGGTCAATCTTCAGGAGTTGAAGGGTTTAAAGTTCACCTAGCGGGTGACAAAGAAGTTAAGAGTATGGAAACTTTAACCTTGAGTTGCAATGATTCTGAAGTCTATCTATTCGATGAAAATGGCATCGCTATCGAACGCTAGATATCAAATCAATTAAAATTAATTGACGTTAAAAGCCCGCATTTATGTGGGTTTTTCTATTTCAGTGTTAGAGTGTCGGCAATTTAATCACAATGTGCAGATTCACTCGACCACCCATAACGGAAACAACGATGTCAAATAGCAATAAAGTAAGAATTTTAGCATTTTTAGGTATCTTGTTTGTCGCGTTAAACCTACGTGCTCCATTTACTGCCGTTGCGCCTGTGCTTGGTCAAATTATGGAAGGATTATCGTTAAGTTCTTCAGCGGCGGGGTTTCTTACGGCATTACCGCTGTTGTCATTTGCTATTTTCTCTCCGATGTCTGCGTCTCTTTCTCGTCGTATCGGATTATACCCTTCACTTACCATTGCCTTGGTCTTGATTGGACTTGGCATCACACTGCGCTCATTAGGTTTTCAGTCATTTTTATACCTTGGAACGGTCATGCTTGGTGCGGGAATCGCCGTGGGTAACGTACTGCTTCCTGTGGTCGTCAAGGTTAATTTTCCGACCAAAATTGCCGTTATAACGTCACTTTATATTTTCGCTATGGGCGTAAGTTCAACATTAAGCTCGAGTTTAATGGTACCGATTTCTGGGATAGAGTTGTATGGATTCACGGGATGGCAATTAGCGCTGTTTTTAAATCTACTTTTTCCTATTATCGCCTTGATGATATGGATTCCGCAAAAGATGAGTGGTGCCTCTTCATCAGATACAACAACGTCAGATTCTAGCGGGTTGATGTTTAAAATGCTGAAATGTCCTGTCGCTTGGCATCTTACTCTAGGTGTAGGATTAAACTCTTTTATCTTTTACTCTTTTGCCGGTTGGTTACCCAAGATTTTACATGACTTTGGTTATGATGAAATAACATCAGGCTATATCTACGGCTTCCTTCAGTTTTCAACCATGGTTCCTGGGCTATTACTGGTGCCGATTTTGTCTCGTGTTCGTAGTCAACGACAACTTGTTTCACTAACCGCAATCTTAAGTGTTTTGGGAGCAGTTGGGATGATATTGTTACCACAGTTTGCCATTCTATGGGTTGGGGTATTTGGTCTAGCGAATTGTTCTACTTTTATCATCGGAATATCGTTTATTGGTTTAAGAACAGAAACACCCCTTCAAGCTGCGGCTTTATCAGGCATGTCGCAAAGTATCGGCTATGGTTTAGCGGCAACAGGCCCATCAATTATTGGTTATTTGCATGGTGCTACGGACTCATGGACAGCCTCGTTGGTAATGATCACCGTTGTTGCTTCTATCTGTGGTGTATTCATTAATCTGGCCGCGAGAGATCGTATGGTGTTAACGCGTGGTCGATACAACCAGAACCTTGATTAATTGCTCTGATCATAGAGTAGGGTGTTCAGCAATCTTCTATATATCAAAAACTAATTTCTGCTGATCGAATATTTTTTACATCATAATGTGTTGCATATATAAGTATTCCAACTTGAAGTCATTTAATCTAGCGCCACAGTACTCAATCCTTCCCCAGTATTCGATTCTGGCGGCGAACGTGTTTTAAGCATTGACTTGATATACGTAAATGTAAGTTTATATAAGAATATTCATTATGATTACAGATTATCTTTTCTATTTAACTGCTATACCGGCTGTATTAATTTATGGAATCAGTAAAGGTGGGTTTGGTGGCGCACTAGGCGTTATTGCGGTGCCTTTGATGGCCTTTACGACGTCACCAGTGCAAGCTGCTTCTGTGTTGTTGCCAATTCTATGTGTAATGGATGCATTTGCTATTCGTTATCACTATAAAAATTGTGATTTTAGTGAAATCAAAATGATGATACCGCCGGCGATTGTGGGAATCATTGTGGCATCATTTATTATGGGGTTTGTCTCCGATCAAGCTGTTGAACTTGTTGTCGGTACTATCTCACTGTTGTTTTGCGCACAGTACTATCTAAAAGGGGCGACATTTAAAACTTACAAATACTCAGGACAGTTTTGGAGTGCATTATCTGGATTGTCGAGTGCCATGATTCATGCTGGTGGTGGTCCAATAAGTATGTATTTGCTGCCGAAAAAGCTCGATAAAATGGTGATGGTCGGTACGATGGCAGTGTTTTTCGGTTTAATGAATTTGATTAAACTGATTCCTTACACCTACCTAGGTAATTTTGATCATCAAAACTTAATGACGTCTTTAGTTTTGATTCCATTGGCTCCCATTGGCGTTAAAATCGGGACGATGTTACTTAAAGTGATCAGCCAAGAGCGAGTTTATCAAGTTTGCTATTTTTTCTTGCTGATTTCCGGTGGGAAGTTGTTTTATACAGGCCTGACGGGTTAGTCCTATTTCATCCCATTGAACCTGACAGCCAGTGACGATGTAGAATCTCTCTGGCTGCATGATTATTCTTACTAAACGTGCATCAATAAATAACGTCTTAAACAACAAATCCTTTATCGAACAACAGCTTGCCCATTTTCTAATAACCAATCAATTAGCTGTTGCGTATTATTCAAATCTAATATCTTTAGTGACTGCGGTACGTCATAATCGGCAATGTTAATTGTGTCATCGATGGCAATAGCATCTGAGCAAGAAAAATAACTAATATCAATCTCATTTCTAAAGATCGCGATTCGCGGTAAAGGCAAGGTTTTCAAGCCTTCGACAATCAAAATATCAAACTCGGCTAACATCTCGATAATATTCTCAATTTCTCTAGGTCGCTGTGATAAATAGGTTGTTCGAGTTGGCGATGTCACAACAATTTCAGCGCCGGTTTGACTAAATTTCCAGCTATCTTTACCTTCTTTGTCGAACTGAGCCTTATCACTTGGGTCGTGTTTGACAATGGCTAAGCGATAATCTTTGGTCAGTTGTTCAGCGATGCGTAATATTGTGGTGGTTTTACCGCTGCCAGATGGGCCGGTAAAAGCAATCGAGATCGGATTCATGAAACTATCCTTTTTTGCTTGAGAATAGGAGATGAGAAACTTGAGTAACGCAAAACTAAGGTTACTCAATGTGAATAATTTAGCCTCGCTAGAGTAACGAGTAATACTGATAAAGCAAGTGTGGATTATTCGTTATATGAGATGCCTAATTTTTTAATTCGGCTGCGTAAAGTATGTGGATTAATATTGAGCAATTGTGCTGCGCCATCTGGTCCTTGTATCTTTCCATTTGCCACTGCTAACGCCCGTTTTATATGTTCACGATTAATTTCTTCGAGAGTTAACATAGCGGTATTTGGATTGATATTAACCGCTGGTGCAAAGTCAACCACGTCTGAATGTCGATTTAGATTGAAAATTATTGGCCTACCGTGTGCCGCAATCACTGAGCGTTCGATAACATTGGTGAGTTCGCGAATATTTCCTGGCCAAGAATGACTTTGCAACTTTTCGATTTCACCAATCGCAACTTCTGAGGGCGGAAGATTAAACTTCTTGCGGCATTGCTGGATAAAATAATTGGCAAACAATGGAATATCTTCGAGGCGTTCACGCAGAGGTGGGATCTTAATTGGGAACAAGCACAAACGATAGTATAAATCTGGACGAAACTCATTGCTCGCAACCATATCTTCTAGTGAGCGGTTTGTTGCGGCAATAACACGAATATCAAGCTTAAGTGTTTTCTTTCCACCGACTCTCTCTATCTCACCATTTTGCAGTACTCGAAGTAGGCGAACCTGAGCTGCTTTCGATAATTCACCGACTTCGTCGAGAAATATTGTTCCTTTGTTCGCTCGTTCAAAGCGGCCAATCTTTTGTTCCGAAGCGCCGGTAAATGCACCTTTTTCATGACCAAATAGCTCACTGTCAACGAGCGATTCTGGTATAGCTCCGCAATTCACTCTGATATAAGGCTGGGATTTTCGAGATGAATTGTGTTGGATCATATTGGCAATCACATCTTTACCTACGCCCGTTTCACCAAGAATGAGTACAGGAGCATCAGTATTAGAAACTTCATCGACCTTTTGAATAGTACGCTTTAAACCACTATTGCTACCAATAACGTCGTAATGATTAATCTGGTTATATTTTGATTTCAGTTGTTCATGTTCATCAAGTAGCTTGGAGTGCATATCTTTAATCGCGATATGCTTTAAGCTGTTAGAAACCGCGATACCGAACGGGGAATCGAGAGTCGAGAACAGTTGTGCATGCTCTGGCTTAAACTGTCCTCTACCTTTCGCTAAAAGAACGAGGTCACAGATTCTCTCGTCACCAATTTTAACTCGAGAAATCAAGTGAGAGTAGTGCTCATCACCGTAGATAGTCGCCATATGATCTTCGACTAATGAACTGATGGGATCATCGACAAAGTCATTGATGATTTTGACACCCAAACCATATTCCCAGCGCGTGATATGACGCATTTCTTGTTCGACAGGAATGATAATACTGCATAGGTGCCCATGGTGTTTATCGGCTGTGGCTAATATCCGTAGGGAACATAAATTCTCGTCCCATAAATGGACAGACAACACATCTGCAGGGATAACATCACGCAAGAAATTAATACAATTTTTCAAGCTTTCTTCAATGTTTAAACTTCCAGTTAATGCCTCAACGGCCTGGCGATAAAATAGGTTATTATCCATTCGTTTCCATGCTAAATACTGTGCTGTTTTGAAGCCGAAATTATACCTGTTTAGTTATGATATATCATAGTGATATATCACAGAGTAGGAAATATCATAGGATATAAAAAGTGACTAAAGGCTCTGAATTGATGTGGATCATGATTAGTTTAATATTCTGTATGACATTGATCATGGATTTCTAACTAATTAATTTTTAAAGGTTTGGCTCGTTTATTGCTCTTAATAGATCAGAAAAAATAAAGAGTAGTAACTGGGAGCATAATTTTGAAAATGGCCAATATAGCTTCAGAGAAGCAATTGAAGGTAACTCTGCTCGGTTTAGCCCAAGCAGTAAAGTTATTGTGTAAGACGGATAGAAAATTCAAAGCGCTTGTCGCTAAAGAAAATCTTACCGCTTGTATCTGTGTTCGTACCTCAAAAACAGGACGTATTTTTAAGATTACTGATGGGAAAATGTCTTCCAAATCAGGTAAAGATCTTGATGCTGATGTTGTAATGATGTTTAACACTGCAGCAGATGCAATGAAAATGATGGTGCCATGGCGCGACTATCAAGATGTTATCGATATGGCGAAACTGTTCAAAGTTGAAGCCATTGGTGATGAGAAACTGATTGTCCAGTTCACCGATATTCTAGGTGCAATTGTCGACAATCAAGCTAAATATGGTACACCAATGCCTGACGGTACGATGCGTTTTGTCAGCAATACCAATGGTGGTCCAGTCTTCGTGTATGTTAAAGACGACAAAATTATTCGTATAACTCCGATCGATTTGGCTGATGACGATCCAGAACCATGGACTATCAAAGCACGCGGTAGAGAGTTTACTCCAACGAAAAAGGTAACCGTTAGCCCACATACACAAGCGATCAAATCTACTATCTACTCAAAAGACCGAATTCTTTACCCTATGAAGCGTGTCGATTTTGATCCAGATGGTGAACGTAATCCACAAAACCGTGGTATTTCTGGCTATGAACGTATTAGTTGGGATGAAGCAACGGATCTTGTCGCGAAAGAAATTGGACGTGTTAAAACTGAACATGGTCCAGGCGCAATAATGAATGGTACGGGTTCGCACCACTTATGGGGTAACTTGGGTTATTGGTTATCTTGTCGTATGCGTTTCTTTAACATCATTGGTACCTCTTATGTTGCCCATAACCCAGATAGTTGGGAAGGCTTCTACTGGGGTGCAATGCACCACTGGGGAAACTCGATTCGTCTAGGTTCACCAGATACCTATTCAACCGTTGAAGATGCACTAAAACACGCAGAGATGATCGTGTTCTGGTCGAGTGATCCAGAATCTACTTCTGGTGTATACGGTGCGATGGAAGGTACACAGCGTCGTCTATGGGCGAAGCAGTTGGGTATTGAATTTGTTCACATTGACCCATTCTATAACCACACAGCAGCATTGCTTGGTGGTAAATGGTTTGGTACTAACCCGGGTACAAGTAACGCAATGGCATTAGCAATTGCTTACGTTTGGATGCAAGAAGGGTTATACGACAAAGACTTCGTTGAAGATAAGACCGAAGGATTTGCAGAATGGAAAGAGTACGTTATCGGTAACGAAGACGGCATTCCAAAAACACCTGAATGGCAAGAAGAAGAGACAGGTATCCCAGCACGTGATGTGCGTGCATTAGCCCGTAAATGGGGTAATAAGAAAGTGTATCTTGCAGCGGGTGGTGTTCAAGGCTTTGGTTCTGCATGTCGCAGTGCAACCGGTGCTGAGTGGGCACGTTCAATGGTTTGTCTAATGGCGATGCAAGGAATTGGTAAGCCTGGTGTCAACATGGGTAACCTACAACAAGGTACGCCAGTTGATACTCGCTTCTACTTCCCTGGATACTCAGAAGGTGGTTTATCTGGTGACTTTGAAGGTACAGGTGTTGGTGTAAACATGTACCAACGTATGCCACAAGTTATGACGATGAACCCGGTCAAACAGAAAGTGCCTCGTTTACGTATCCCTGAAGCGGTTATGGAAGGTAAAGCAGAAGGTTACTTAACGGATACCAAGCACATTGAGGGACAGTTCTGTGATTTCAAATATCCAGCACCTGGTCACTCGCAAATTAAGATGTACTACAAATATGGTGGCTCTCACTTTGGTACCATGAATGACACCAACCGTTTCGCGAATATGTATCGCAGTGACAAGTTGGAAGTTGTGGTAAACCAATCAATTTGGCTGGAAGGTGAAGCGAAGTTTGCGGATATTATCCTACCAGCGTGTACCAACTTTGAACGTTGGGATATCGGTGAGTTCGCAAGTAGTGGCGGTTATATCCACCATAACTATAACCAATGTAACCACCGTGTTATTACGCTTCAACACAAGTGTATTGAACCTCTGGGCGAGTCGAAATCGGATTACGAAATCTTCCGTATGATTGCGACTAAGTTAGGTGTTGGTGCGTACTTCTCTGAAGGTTCGTCTGAACTTGAATGGGTAAGAAGGCTGTATAACGGTACCGATCTACCTGAGAAAATTTCTTGGACGAAATTCCTTAAGAAAGGATATTACATCGTTCCGCCACCGAAAGAGGAAGATCGCGATCCAGTTTCTTGGAATTGGTATTACGAAGGCAGAAAGAAAGATGTGCCTGAAATGAACCCATTACCAGCAGAATACAGTGATTCATTCAGAAGTGGGTTGCAGACCCAAAGTGGCAAGATTGAATTTGTGTGTAACAGCTTGAAACGCTTTGCTCCTGATGATCCTGAGCGTCCAGTAATGACTAAGTACATCCCATCTTGGGAAGGTCCACATTCTGGTGAGCTATATGAGAAATACCCACTACAGATGATCACACCACACAGCCGTTATAGTTTCCACACAATGGCTGACGGTAAAGATTCACATATCAATGATATCGTTGATCACCGCGTAGAAATCGATGGTTACTACTACTGGGTTATCCGTATTAATGGTGCCGATGCTGAAGCTCGTGGTATCAAACATCATCAGATTGTTGAAGTATTCAATGATCGTGGTTCTGTTCTTTGTGCGGCGGATATTACTGGTCGTGTGCCTGCAGGTACCGTTCACTCATATGAATCGTCAGCGCTTTATGAACCAATTGGTATACCTGGAAAATCTCCAGATAAAGGTGGCTCTATGAACACATTGACACCAAGCAGACCAATTATCAAAAAATCACACTCCACAGCGTGTAACTCATGTCTGGTTAATATTAGAGTTTGGGAGGGAGAGTAATCATGGAAAATCAACAAGTTATCGCTAAGTGGAATCTGGTTATTGATGTAGAGAAATGTGAAAACTGCAATAACTGTTTTCTAGCAGATAAAGATGAGTACTGTGGTAATACTTTCCCTGGTTACTCAGAGTCTCAACCTCGTCATGGACATCGCTGGATTAATATCCTAAAACGCGAACGTGGTACTGGATCTTTAGTCGATATGGCTTACGTCCCAACGATGTGTGGTCAATGTACTGACGCTCCATGTGTTCAATCATGTAAAGATGGTGAAATCTACCAGCGTGAGGACGGCATTGTTATTATTGACCCAGTCAAAGCTAAGGGTCAAAAACGTCTAGTTAAATCATGTCCACATGGTCATATCTGGTGGAATGAAGAGTTAGAATTACCGCAAAAATGGTTCTTCGACGCACATTTACTAGATGCAGGTTGGAAACAACCTCGTTGTGTTCAGTCATGTGGTACAGGCGCGATGCAATCGATGAAAATCTCTGATGAAGAGATGAAAGCGAAAGCGGCGAAAGATGGCCTTGACGTGTTGGGTGAAGAACATGAAACTCAACCACGAGTTTGGTATAAGAACTTATATCGCTACACTAAAGAGCACGTTGCTGGTTCAGTGGTAATGACTATCGACGGTATCGAAGAGTGTGCTGAAGCTGCTCAGGTTGTGCTGTCTAAAGGTGACGAAGTTATCCAAGAATTAACAACGGATTTCTTTGGTGACTTTAAATTTGATGCACTAGATGCAAATTCAGGTGAATACACGATAACTGCAACGAAAGATGCATTGTCAGGTAGCGTATCATTTGAATTAAAAGAGAGCGTTAACTTAGGTGTCATTGCACTGGCTTAGTGTCTAACGCTTAAGTACTAAGTCTCTATAACTTAAGATAAGACCCATAACTTCATAGTATAAGGAGTTATGGGTCTTTTTATTACCTGCACTTTTATCTTGTAATAATCTTTAATTGCCTCGATCGTCGCTAGTTTTCTTTGCAAACTTCTTCAAATTAACTCTTCTAATTGCCTTCCGACGACTTTATTTGATAATTGTATGACTTTTAGTTTATTACTGGAGAATCAGAGACTAACCATCCTATTAAAAGAAAATCATTCCTATTTAGCTCATTATGCTTAAAAATTGTTAGGTAGATCACATTGCATATGCTATATTTATTGATATAAATCAATAAATGAAAATCTTTGGAGTGGTTATGGTCATTGTTAATATTATTATGCTATTGCTAGCGGTTGTTGTTTGTTGCATATGTGTTGCTATAAATCTTTATTCAAATTCTCGCCGAGAAAGAGAAACTCAATTTCATGAGTTATGGTTTGTTACTGCTAAAAATAATTCAGCAGCCTCTCGAAATGCCGCAACTCAATTTGATTTCGAAGCTTAGTATCATCGTCTAATCGACTATTTATTTGATAGCGAAAGGGCGACGACGATCTCAATACCATCATACACTTTCAGAAAATCCCACAGATATTGGAAGTATCGCCAAGTGACGAATCGTGTTCTCTGGGTCTAAAGATACGAGATACATCCACACGATCCCATCTTCATTGCGGTAAATCGAATTAATGCCGACACAAGCCTGTTTCTGTTGCTAAAGCGAAATTGCGTTCCTGAAAGACTTAGAGTCATCAGCATAACCGTAGTTGGCGCAACGAGAGCGTCAAATAGCACATTAAACGCAAAAAAGAAGCCGAGCGGTTGAGTAGGCAGCTTAGGTTCCACACCAACACTATTTGATGTTTAGCATTTTAGAGGTTGAGAAAAAATGAATGTTATCCGAGTTGGATGAGTAGGTTGTGTGGAAGTGCGTGAATCAGAAGAAATTAAGTTAATTACTGAGTATAAAAAATAAGAAACCCCTGTAAGCGTACACTTACAGGGGATGTCGTTATCAGCTTAACGATTCACGAGTAGAAGCAAGCTTTTCTTTTTCTTCAAGTGCAATACGCTCTGGGTCATAGGTTTTCTTAATCGATAAGAACATGAAGCAACAAACCGCTGCAATAGGAATGAAGGTCATGAAAGATAACGTGTACGATCCGGTAATATCATTCATCACTGCTAGGTAAGTCATACCTGCACTCATACATATCATCTGGAAGCCATATAACCATCGGTTAACGTTAACAAACTCATCACGACCAAATACATATGCGATCAGTGATGGCATTAAGTTAGGCATACCACCGACGCCGAGAGAGATACAGAACAAGGCTAGGTAGATCAAGTACATGCTGTCCGGTCCACCAAACGCAAATCCAGCGGATCCAATGACATAAGCAAGAGAGAAGACAGCATTGGTTTTAGGAGTACCAATTTTATCGTCTAACCACCCCCAGAAATAACTGAGTGGCATACCTGCGATGGCCATAATTGACATTAGAGTAAGAGCGGTTTCTAACTGCATACCAGAACTTGTTAGAATAGGAATAACTTGACTCATAATTCCAGCCATCATCATCCCGCCGATAAGACCCCACGGAATGGTGACATACCAAAACTCCTTACACACTAATAGGCGTTTAAGTGTCCACTGTGTAATTTGATTATTTTCTTTGTGGCGTATCGCTTCTACTTCGGCTTTTTCTTCAGCCGTAAATGGGATTCCATCTGGATCAAACCCATGGTCTTCTGGTTTTTCTTTCATCGCCCAGATACCGAGAATACCCCAAAATGCAATGATGGCGCCGAGACCTGTATAAAAAGTTACAAAGCCCACTTCCATAAAAATGGGCAAGCCAATTGGGGTGAATGTTGCCGTACTTAATGGTGCAGAAATGGTTACAATACCAAAGATAACACCCTTATAGCGCATGAACCAATTCGCAATTAGACCACCTTGTATGAACATGAGTACAGGAGTGATGATGGTGAGGATAGTTTGGATTATCATGATCCCCATCCAAGAGTCCACTCGTCCCATCATCGTCACGGAAAGACCTGCGATTACAATTGAAGGTACCCCAATCTTTTTGAAACCCATCTTCATGATGAGCGCACCGGTAACAACCCCCGCAACAACACCAAGTAAACGAACCGCTGAAATGCCACCCATAATCTCACCAGGGGCCATCCCAAACTTTTCTACGAGCGCAGGCATTAGTATGTTCATACTGTCTGGACCTGCGATAGTTAATTGCAAGTACATTGTGACAAATACATAGATGATCACACCGAGTGCCTTAGCTTTAAAGCCTTTTTGCAGCACCTTTTCCATGTTTCCTCTCTTATAAGTTAAATTGTAGTGATTTAAATTAGATTAGTTGAACAAAATGTTTAATATGTAAATAGGTAATTATATTACAATCAATAAATAAAACTTTTTAATATATTATTAACCATACTCTTTTCAGGTATTAATTAAAGTATTAAAAAATCACTCTAGATATTTAATAACAATATTGATCGAGATCTGGTTCACAGAGTAAATAATAATAAGAGTCACATCACGGTTATATTGATACATTTTCTAATTATGAGAATGCATTTCCCATTTATGGTGGTGCCTTTTGTAGTAAGGCTTTTCGGCTATATGGAAATAAGATTTATTTGTATTAACATGCGGTTTTTGTTTATTGATTTAAAACAAATAAATGACATATATTTTTGAAATAAGTTGTATTGAAATGAAGTTTTAAAAGATGGGTATAGTGTGATAATACAATGTTAATATATTCAAATAAGGAATATTAATTAATTTCTAATTCTATTTTTATATATTATTAAAAGACAGGTCAAAATAATATAATTATTTTGACCTGTCTTTGATATTAAAATAACGTGATTAATTCTAAAGCTTGATTAAATTAATCAAGTATCCCTGCTTTTTCACGTGCCTCATCTTCACCTGGATATACATATGCGTATTTTTCTCGATAGCTTAACGATGAATCTGGGTGCCACTCCTGAGGAATTGGGTGTAGTTCAGGGTGAACATGACCCTCGTCGTTTAGCGTCAGTTTAACCCATGCGAGATACTTAGAATCATCACGATATGGATAATCTTCACGGTAGTGAGTACCACGACTTTCTTTACGCTCCATGCCAGCGACAAGCTTCATTTCGGCGTTAAGTAGCATATTGCGACATTCATGAGCATTGCGCAGTTCGTGAAAATCCTCGACGCGCAGGTTATTTGCGAACTTTTTCTGCAAGTATTTGATTTGCTTTAGCGCGATTTCCAAGCGATCTTGCTCTTTGGTGTACATAACATAGTAAGGGTACATGATGCCTTGCATTATTCGAGTTACCCAATTTGGGTTGAATCCTTGTTCATTGTTAATAGGGAATAAAATTTGCTCTTTCATTTCCTCAAGAATTAAAACATCGACACTTGGCGTTGGTTGATCTTTTACATATTCAGCTGCAGCCCAACCAGAGCGAGCTCCTTGTACTGCAGACCCTGAAGATGATGAACCAAAACCGGCATATCCGGCGCCATTTTGCATTGAACACATTGCATCACCAGCTGCCCATAAGCCTTCGAGGTTTGAGCGGCCGTTGATATCTTGTGGAAAGACTCCTTCACCTTTATGGTTTCCCATACCCGTGGTTGAATACCCGGTTTTCATGCGTTCGGCTGTACCTGAGCCACTTGTTATATGGCAAGTTCCGCCCGGGCCTTTTAAGTATTGAGGATCCATCGGCTGTCCGCCAATGTTGATACCAATTGCGGTATCGATGCGTAAGCCCATTTGTCCGCCATTGAAATCTTTAGGATCAAGTGGACCGTCTTGACTCGGTGGACCGCCACCTAAACCTAATACCGTTTTCTTACTCGTTGCATCACCCGATGCTCGTTTCAAGCCTTTTTCATCTAGATAGCTAAATGGACGAGAAGGGTGGGCATCGTTGAACTCTTTGCCAGAAATTTGTGCACCAGCACGTATAGCCATCGCATCACCGTCGGCTGTGGTAGACGAACATGGGTATCCCATACCAACGGGTTTAAGTGAAGATGGGCCTGAACAAAGAATGGTGGCTTTTGCTAGAATTGCATACGGTTCACCTGTTTCCATATGGAAACCCATGCCGCCAACCACTTTTTCACCTTCTTTGATAAGCTCGACAATCATCACACGCTCAACCATTTCGACACCGACTGATACTGCTTTGCGACGCATAGGGTCGCCTGCGGCACAGTATTCTATAGACCGGGAAACTGTACCGTGTTGATAGTAATACGGGCGACCTTCTTCTGGATAATCTAATGCGGTAGTTGCACCCCATTCCCGAAGTTCATCAAAACGATCACGCGCTTCATCCATTAAAAGATTAGAGAAGTCTAAGTTGTTTAAATATTCACCTGATAATTTAAACTGAGTTAGGTAATCATCTCGGGTGATCTTTCCGTGGAATTCATCGTAAACAAACCAAGAGTTTGCCCAAGGTGTAAGGCCAGACCGACCAGTACGACCTTTCACTGCCATCGTAACTTTAGCGCCTGCTTCAGCTGCTTTTACTGCAGCAAAGCAGCCAGCAAAACCACCACCGATAACAAAGATTTCGGTCTCAATAACGTTAAGCTTCATATTCTTTTTGTTACTCATAACTGAACTCCTTATTGGTTTAGGTCTTTGCCAAGATTGACGACATCGAAGTTATGTAACGATGTCATGTATGCGCCTTCTGAGATTTCAATACAATCTGCAGGGCAGAAGTGTGCACAAAGCCGACATACTTGACAGTCATCAACGTAAGCAATTTTTGAGCGGCTACCACAGGTTAAGCAGCGTTCAGCTTCTCTTTGAGCTTGCGCTCTAGTGAATGATTGCATAGTTTCGTCGAAATTCGCGACGCGAACTTGTGCATCGGTAGACGTACGCTCTTGGCGCTCTTCAATGTATAAGTTGTTGCCTTGTGGAACAGGTTTTGCAATCTCTTGTTCTACTTCCGGTTGTGCCAACTCTTCACCTTTTAAGTAGCGGTCAACCATTACAGCAGCACGTTTACCGGAGGCAAGAGCCACGACGACGGTTGTTGGTCCTGTTACACCGTCACCAGCGCCAAATATATCTGATTCAACTTGTAGAGTTTGCTTATCAGCTTGAATATACCCTCGTTTGTTAGTTGCAACTTCAGATGGTACCAATTCTGCTTCAGCAGTTTGGCCGATGGCCATGATTACTGTTGTAATTTGAAGTTGTCCAACAACCTCACTACCAATTGAAGGGTTAAATGAAAGATCGGCATTTCGAACGCTTTCACATTCTAGTAGTGAGACGCCTGACAATGTTCCATCTGTTTGACTGAATGACTGAACACTACGCTGAGTATGGAAAATTACACCTTCTTCTTTTGCTTCTTTGATCTCTTCTGCGAGTGCAAGCATGTTATCTTTGTGTCCAGGCTCTATACGCTCTAAGCAAACTACATGCACTTCTTTTGCACCTAAACGAACAGCGGTACGAGCTGCATCTAACGCCACACTACCACCACCGATTACAGCAACACGTTGGTCAATAGAGTCAACGTTACCCGTACGCACACCTTTTAGGAATTCAATTGCTGTAGTTATTCCTTTAGAGTCAGCACCAGGTACCTTTAACAGCATTGGTTTTGCTGCACCGGTTGCCGCAATAAACGCTTTAAACCCCTGCGCTTCTAATTCAGTTTTAGTTATGTCTTTACCCACCGCAACACCAGTCTTAAACTGGATGCCCATTTTTTTATAAAAATCAATCTGTTGGGCGATAATTTCGTTAGACAAGCGGAAAGCGGGAATTGAATATTGAAGAAGACCGCCCGGTTTTTCATCTTTTTCGAATACGGTAACTTGATAACCTTTTTGAGTCAGCGTATAGGCTGCACTTAGGCCTGCTGGCCCAGAACCAATAACGGCGACTTTATCACCACTGTTACAAGGTGGCACAACACCATTATCTAAAACGATATCACCTAAATATTGTTCAATCCCGTTAATGTTGATGGCGGTATCGACTTGAGCACGGCTACATTCTGTCTCACAAGGGTGAGGGCAAACACGACCAGTAATAGAAGGCATTGGATGGCGCGATTGCAATGCAGCAGCGGCATCGTTTATTTGGTTTAATTTGATGAGATAGTGATATTCACGTTGATTTAGTCCTAGTGGACAATCACTACTGCATGGTGAAATTTCCGGTTGATTCTCTGAGGTGTCAAGCCGAAATACATCCATTGGGCAAGATTCAACACAGGTTCCGCAACCTATGCAATCTTCCGTATATATCTTTCTTACAGGCATTGCTCGTGCTCCAATACTATTTATATTTGTAATTTAGTTGCCCAGGGTAACTAATTGGGCAAAATTTTTAGTTTGTTACGTTGTTAATCATCTTTTTTAATGTTGATTTAAAGGCTTCAGCTTCTTCTGCGCTGATGCCTTTAAATACGCTATCTTTATGTTCATCAATGGTTCTGTGGACTATGGCTCGTATTTTGTGACCTTCAGGTGTTAAAAATACGTCCTTATTTCGCTGGTCATCACTGCGTTGGACTCGTATTGCTAGGTTGTTCATCTCGAGTAAATTCAGAGCTTTGACGACCGAAATTTTATTCATTTTTGTCAGTTCGGATAAACGTTTTTGACTCAGTCCGTCTTCTTCAAACAAGTACAACAGTAAGTGAAGCTGTTGGCTTGAAACATTAAGGCCTTGCTCACGAACTCGTTTTGCCAAACCTTCTTTTAAATGCTTATGAACGACACCTGTGAGGTTGAGAGGGCAATCGCTTGTGTAACACTTTTTCATCATCAATCTTAAATTTGGTAAATTTCGTTTCCCTAGGAAACTAAAATTAAGAAGCAATTACAATCAAATACTTACTCTTTGTGGTTGTTATGAGCTTTAGATCAAATTTGCTATTTCCATAATGTTAATGGCGTTTTACTTCTGTGGTAATTGTGTTTTAAGTGATGAGTGAATTTTAACAATCTGGAACGATTGTTAACGTTTAATCAGAAGTAAAGTGAATCTGGTTTTCCACTATCCCCACATCTTCAATAGCGACTGATACTATATCGCCATCAGAAAGAGCTTGCGTTCGTCCCGGTGTCCCCATAAATATTAAGTCTCCGGGCTTTAGGGTAAAATAGTGACTAAGATAGCTGACGACTTTACTTACGCTGTGAATCATAAATCGAGTACTCTCTTGTTGAACCACTTCATTGTTTAAACGTGTGGTTAATACGACATTTTCATAGTCGATCCCGCGGGTAATCGTATTCGCCAGTGGCCCAAAACCATCACTGGCTTTCGCTCTCATCCACTGCAAGTCTTGAGATTGCCAACTCCGTTCGGTTAAATCGTTACCTACCGTTACGCCAAATACATAATCTTTTGCATTGGCTTCTGAGACATTTCTAGCTTCTCGGCCGATAACCAAAACAAGCTCACCTTCGAAATGTAAGTTGTGAGCGTCTTTAGGCACGTCGATAGTTTTACCCGATAAAATCAGCGATGAAGGCAACTTGAGAAACAGTGGCGGTGCTTGTTCAGAAGGAGAGGAGAGGTGGCTGGCGAAGTTCATACCTACGGCAAAGACTTTTTCTGGCTCTGTTGGAAGTAAAAGTTCAACGTCTTGGAACGATAGTGGTTTACTACTCAAAGTATATTCAGAAAAAATATCACCGATTATCGGTTGGATTGAAATCCCTTCTACTTTTCCATAATAAGTGTTTTGTTGGTATTGGTAGCGAACATATTGCTCTGGTGCCGCTTGGACAGTACCAGCGAGTAATAATGTAATAAAGAACAGATATCTTGCCATGGAGTTCTCCTTGCTAAGAATTTTTGAAGCTCTTCGGTGTGAGCGCGCATCGACCATATAACTGTTAACTTATCAGATATGAATAATAAATAGATGTCTTTTTTGGTTGAGTGCTAAACCCAGCAACGCAAAAAATACATTGTTGCTTGATTAATTCCTATCCCGAATTTCGTATTTAACTACACAAACAGCCAACTTTTCATAATTTCCCTAAGAATTTTTAAACCTTTGTTTATATGTGTATATAGGTGAAATTGTAATCAGGTAATGAAAGTTGACCTAGCGCACGAATAATTCGATCAATATTTCATAAATGACAGCTGCTCGTTTCACTGGTGGGAAAAACAGTCTTCATATCGTGATATTTCGTCACTGAGAATGATTTTTGTGACCAATATCATGAGCTTCATTTCATAAATAGGATGTTCGATCTTATTTTTGCTGTTCTGAGTTGTTTCAATCGGAGTAGAGTTTGTTGCAGTTGAAACAAGAAGAGAATTCTTACAATGCTCAGGAAAGATATTTTATCCCCCAAAGAAGCCGCTGCAAAAGTCGAAGATGGCATGACTGTTATGGTCGGCGGATTTATGACAATAGGTACTCCAGAAGCGTTAGTCAATGCCGTTGCTGACTCTGGCGTGAAAAACCTAACGATTATTTGCAACGATGCAGGCTTGCCTGGTAAAGGCGTTGGTAAGTTAATTGAAAATGGTCAAGTGTCGCGCTTGGTTGCTTCTCATATTGGACTGAACCGTATTGCTGGTCAGAAAATGAATGCTGGTGAAATGGAAGTTGATCTGGTCCCACAAGGTACGCTCGCCGAGCAAATACGATCTGCTGGAGCGGGCCTTGGTGGTGTTTTGACCAAAACAGGCCTTCATACTCTTGTCGAAGAAGGTAAGCAAAAAGTTACGGTTAATGGTCAAGAATATTTACTTGAAGAGCCAATTAAAGCCGATGTGGCGCTTCTAAAGTCAAGTTTGACTGATGTTTATGGAAACACGTCATTTAATAAAACAACTGCGAACTTTAATCCAGTAATGGCAACCGCTGCCGAGCTTGTCATGGTTGAACCTGACCAAATCGCAGAACCTAACGAAGTTGATCCAAATAACTTCTCTCTTCCTTCAGTTTTAATTGATTTCATCGTGAGGTAATTGATATGTCCATGAAAGATATGATTGCTAAACGTGTTGCTCAAGAGCTGAACATTGGTGATTTAGTAAATTTAGGCATCGGAATGCCAACATCAGTTGCGGATTTTGTACCCGCTGATAAACACGTAGTCTTCCAATCTGAAAACGGTATGGTCGGCCTCGATGCGACGCCTGCTGAAGGTGAAGAAGATTGGGACCTGACTAATGCTGGTGGAACACCTGTGACCGCTGTTGAAGGTGCTGCTTATTTTGACTCAACATTCTCATTTACTTTAATTCGCGGTGGTCATGTTGATGCAACCGTTCTTGGCGCGATGGAAGTTGACCGCGAAGGCAACCTTGCAAACTACATGATTCCTAAAAAGATGGTCGCTGGAATGGGCGGCGCGATGGATTTAGTAAGCGGGGCTAAGCGCGTCATTATTATGATGACTCACTGCAACAAAAATGGCGAGCCTAAAATTCTTGAAGAGTGCACCTTACCACTCACTGCAGCCAAGTGTGTTCATCTAATTGTTACCGAGCTGGCAGTTATCGAACCAACTGAAGCTGGCCTAGTACTTAAAGAGATTGCTTACAACACAACCGTTGAAGAAGTTATTGACCGAACAGGTACTGAATTAATCATACCTGAATCAATTGAAATATTTGGAGAAGAATAATGAAACTCGTTCAAGCTAAAGACGTATCTGAATATCAACCACCAGCGCATTTTAATGTTGCTTGTCAAAAAATTCAGGGTCCAGAAACTGGCCTAGCTAAGTTTTGGCAAGGTCTTTCAATTTTTGAAGCTGATGGTGGCGCTGAGTGGCAATACGCCGAAGGCACATTCGGATGTGAGACTGAAAAAACCTATTTTGTTATCGAAGGTGAAATCACAGTGGAAAACGAAGCGGGTGAAACCTTTGTTGCAGGGCCACTTGATTCAATCTCCATGCTGCCAAATGAACAGCGCAAAATGTGGGTGAGTGGTGGCACTGTTGCTAAAGTTCTCGTCACGATTACCGCAGCGTAAAAGTTATTAAGCAACACAACAGATTAATAAATTAAATTTAAAAATATTAGAAGGTACAGAATAATGGTCATGACAAAAACATGGGATAACGACTTCGCAAAAAACTGTTTCGATCTTACAGACCGAGTTGTTGTTATTACTGGTGGTAACGGCACATTAGGCGCAGCATACGCTCAAGCATTTGCTTTACATGGCGCAAAAGTTGTTGTTACTGCTCGTAAAATGGAAACACTGCTAGAAACTGTAAAGTCAGTTGAAGAAGTAGGTGGTGTATGTACTGCTATTTCTGGTGACGTAACAAGTGTTGAAGCACAGCAAGCTATCGTAGATCAAGTTGATGAAATGTACGGCCGTATCGATATTTTAATTAACAATGCTGGCATGGCATTCCGTGCTCCAGCTGGAGAAATGCCTGCAGACAAATTCGAACAAGTATTGAGCGTGAATGTTACTGGTACTCTTGTTCCTTGCCAAGTTTTTGGTAAGTACTTCATGAAAAAAGGCCAAGGCAAAATCATCAACACATCAAGTGTTCGTGGATTCTGTGGTCACCCAGATGGATACTCTGCGTACTCTGCATCTAAAGCCGCTGTTGATTCAATCACTAAGCAATTGTCTACAGAATGGTCAATCAAAGGTGTGAAAGAAGGTTTCCGCATCAATGTAAACGCAATCGCACCAACATTGATTAAGTCTCCATTAACTCAAGAAATCTGTGAAGATCCAGCGCGTATTGCTCCTTTCCTAGCTCGCTTACCAATGGGACGTGTTGCTGAAACTAAAGACATGTTTGGTTTGGTTCTTTTCCTCGCATCTGATGCATCTGACTTTATTAACGGTCAAATTGTCTACGTAGACGGTGGCTGTACAGCGGGTTAATTGCTTGCTGGTTGTCCTCCTGAAATTTACGAAAGGTGAATTATGAAACACACTGACATTAAAAATATTACGATAGCTGGCGGATCTGGAATGATGGGCGTGGGAATTGCGCAAATCTTTGCAGCGGGCGGCCGTAATGTCACGATTAAAACACGTAACGTTGCAAATTGTTCTGTTCACGAAGATATGGCATCTCAATTAGATATGTTCATTCGTGAAGGCCTGCTTGATGCTGACCAAAAACATAACATTCTTGATAAAGTTACGATTACAGCTGATGCGATTGAAGCATATTCTAACGCTGATCTTATTTTTGAATCTGTACCAGAAGTTATGGATATCAAGCACGCAACGTTCAAAGAAATGGAAGCGCACGCAAGCCCAGAGTGTATTTTTGCATCGGGTACATCTGTGAAATCTATTACTGAGATAGCTGAAGTTGTAGAGAAAAAAGATCGCGTTGTGGGTATGCACTTTTGGAACCCAGCGGTACTTATTCCATTAGTTGAAGTTATTCGTACTGAAGCGACGAGTGATGAAGCTATTGATGTTTGTATGGACTTGCTCACCGATTGTGGTAAAGCACCAGCAGAATGTAAAAAAGATGTACCTGGTTTCTTAGCTAACCGTCTGCAGCATGCGTTGTGGCGTGAAGCTTTCTATATGTTAGATGCCGGCATTGCTGATGCAAAAACCATCGATGAATGTATTAAAAATTCATTTGGGTTCCGTGTTCCTCAACTTGCCCCATTTGAAAATGCGGACATGGTGTCAACGGAACTTAGCCTGAACATCCATAAGTATATGTTTGAATACTTGTATTCAGGCACAGAGCCTAGTGAAACATTGCAACGTCTTGTTGAAGAAGGCAAATCAGGCTTTAAAACAGGTGAAGGTTTCCAGAAGTGGACCGAAGCTGAAGCAAAACAGTCTAAAGATGATCTATTTAAGTACCTAATTGATCAAACTAAATATCGTAAACAAGCGAAAGCTTAACACGCTATGACGTACCCAATTTTTGGGTACGTTGATTCTACGTAAAATCTAATTAAGAATAATTCATTGGAGCAATAAAATGAGTAACAACTACGTTAACCCGTTCGAAGGTAAAGTGATTGTCGACCTTTCTCACCCTGTTGGTTCTCAGTCACCTCAGTGGCCTTACTTCCCACAACCAGAAGTGACTCGTGCACACGGTCTAGCGAAATCTGGCGTATTAACTCAGTTCTTCAAAATGCCAATGCACTGTGGTACTCACGCAGATTCTCCACGTCACGTAATTGAAACTGAATTTGACGGCCGCCGTGCTCGTTATACTCATGAAATGGATCTGAATGCTTATTGTGGTCCAGCGGTATGTTTAGACCTTTCTGATCTTGAACAGTGGACACTAATCAAAGCAGAACACATGGATGCTGCACTTGCTAAAACAGGTGTAACTCACGCTGAACTAAAAGACATGATCGTGATTATTTACACTGGTATGTGTGAAATCTGGGACGACAGCAAACAGTACTACCACTACGCAACTGGTGTAGGCGCATCTGTTGGCCACTGGTGTATGAAGCACGACATCAAAGCATTGGGCGTTGACCAACAAGCACTTGACCACCCTCTACATACATCTATCGGCGAAAAACTTGCTGGTAAATTGTCTATGGGTCTAGAAGGATACTCAGGTCTTCCTCTACGTCACGAATATATCGAGAAATTTGGTATTGAAGAGTTTGCTCACTTTGATCGCGAACTATATAAAGAAGTTCACGGCGAAGAAGCGTACCAAGAGCTTTACGGTTTAGTAGAAGAAAAAGGTATGTGTAACGGTGTTTGGGAACCATGTCACAAACTGTTATTAGGTAACGGTAAGGTAGGCTGGGAAAACGTTGGTGGTAATGTTGCTAAGATCGCTGGTAAGCGTTGCACAATCATCGGTGCTCCACTGAACCTTTACTGTGGCGATGGTTCTATGACTCGTCTAATGGCTGTTATTGATAAAGACGATGTAAACGATGTTGCAGACCGCGTATACCCATACGGCGATCACTAATTAGATAGTTAATTTAAATTTGAAACTTCTTTGCTGTATTTGATAGTTGCCTACCTACCTACTTAATAATTAAGCGATGAAGTTTCTCTTTTTATGGCCAATCGAATCGGAGTAAAACGAATTCGGGTTGGTTTAATGAAATGAGGCGTAAAATGAAAGACATAGTCATTGTCAGCGCAAAACGTACAGCTGTTGGTGCATTTCTTGGCGCATTTAACAGTGTGTCCGCTGTCGATTTAGGTGTAACAGCGGTAACAGCAGCGCTTGAAGACGCTGGTGTTAAACCAGAGCAAGTTGACACTTTGGTTTTTGGTAATGTGTTAAACGCTGGTTTAGGCCAAAACCCAGCTCGTCAAGTTGCTATTAATGCTGGTATTCCAGCAGACCGTACTGCAAACGTCGTTTCTATGGTTTGTGGTTCAGGACTTAAAGCCGTAATGGATGCAGCAAACCAAATTCGTTGTGGTGAAGCTGAAATTGCCGTAGCGGGTGGGACTGAGTCAATGTCTCAGTCGGGTCACATTGTGTCAGGGATGCGTGCCGGGACTAAAATGGGCGACGGTAAGATGGTTGATACCATGTTACGTGACGGATTGACCGATGCTTTTGGTGGATACCATATGGGTATTACGGCTGAAAACTTGGCGGAGAAATTTGGGTTTACTCGCGAAGCTCAAGATACGTTCGCGGTTCAATCTCAAAATCGTGCAGAAGCTGCTATCACATCAGGTCGCTTTAAGGCAGAAATCGCTCCACATACAATCAGCACTCGCCGTGGCGACACAGTAGTAGATACCGATGAATTTCCGAAATTTGGAGCTTCAATGGAGACGGTTTCTAAACCACGTCCAGCGTTTAAGAAAGACGGTACAGTCACAGCTGCAAATGCTTCTGGTATCAATGATGGTGCAGCGGCAGTTGTTCTGATGACCAAAGAAAAAGCGCAAGAGCTTGGTCTCACACCAATGGCAACGATTAAAGCTCAAGCGACAGCAGGTTGTGCTCCAGAAATTATGGGATACGCTCCTGTTCCGGCAACTGAATTGGCCCTTAAGCGTGCTGAACTGTCAGTTAGCGATTTAGACCTTATCGAAGCGAACGAAGCATTTGCTGCTCAAGCAATGTCTGTTTGTGCAGATCTAGGCCTTGATTCTGAAAAAACAAACGTCAATGGCGGCGCAATCGCTATAGGACACCCAATCGGTTGTTCTGGTGCTCGCGTACTTGTAACACTGCTTCATGAGATGCAAAAGCGTGAATCTCAATATGGACTAGCAACGTTGTGTATCGGTGGTGGCCAAGCGGCTGCACTTATCGTTGAGCGCAGCTAAGCTGAGTTTCTAACCATTTAAAATTTACTTAGAGGTAATATTTATGTCTTTGGCAAACAAAAGAATTGTAACCGTTGCTTGTACTGGTGCATGGCCTAAGAAAGAACAGTTTCCGGATGTACCGGTAACTCCTCGCGAAGAAGCTGATGAAATCATTGCATGTCATGCGGCTGGTGCTTCAATTGCTCACATCCACGTACGTGATGACAACCAAAATGCAACAATGGATCTTGAAAAATTCGTTGAAACTGTTGGTTATATCCGTGAAGCGAAGTGTGACATCGTTCTTAACTTAACCACGTCTGGTGGGCTAGGACTTGCAGATGAAATCCGCATGATGCCTTTCCAAGAGCTACGTCCAGAAATCGCAACGTTTGACGCTGGTACTATGAACTGGGCACACTCAACCGTATTTGAAAATACGCCTGTGTTCTTGGGTAAACTTGCTAAAGAAATGCCTCTAGTAAACGTTACCCCAGAAATTGAAATTTTCGATATCGGTATGATTCATAACGTACTGTTCTATCGTAAGTCTATCGATAAAGCGAATGCAAAAGCACGTGATGCTGGTGAAGCAGAAGTTCATAACCCATTCACTCGTCCACACTTCCAGTTTGTATTAGGTGCACCAGGCGGTTCTCCAGCTGAAGTTCATATCCTTTTACAAATGTTAGATGAAGTTCGTCGTCATTGGGGTGACAACTTTACTTGGGGTGGTTTAGGTATTGGTCGCGGTCACTTACCTATTATCAATGCTTGTATTGCACTTGATGGCCACATCCGTGTTGGTATGGAAGATAACGTTTACTACCGTCGTGGTCAGTTAGCGAAATCCAATGTCGAATTTGTAAACCGTACTAAAGAAATGTTGGCTTGTTGTGACATGGAAATTGCGACGCCTGATGAAGCTCGTCAAATTCTAAATCTTAACAAAGCAAACTTCCCATCGTGGAAATCATATTAATAATCAATTAGTTGATTATTAAGTTTAAAAAGGGATTATTATATATAATCCCTTTTTCATTTGTGCGATGTCTCATAACTGTCGAATTTTTTCATATAGAACGCCAAATGGTATTACTATGAGCGCTATTCGTAAATGTACGTAGTTTGGGCTTTACAATGTTTAACGACGATTTAAAAAAAATGAATATAGTCACAAATCCAAACGCGATTGATCCGCAGCAACTAGTAAGAATGTTATTTTTTATTGAGTTAATCAATGCTGGTTCAATCACTAAAGCGGCTGAGGCACTTAATGTTTCCACCAGCACAGGCTCTCGTTGGTTAAATGATCTTGAGCATGAACTTGGATTAAGTATCTATCAACGAAATAATCCCAATGAGCGTTTAACTGAAGCGGGTTCATTTTTATATAATAAATTCTCCGATATAACAGGTGATATTCATTTAATGATTAATGAATTGACCCAATTTACCAAAGAAACTCGTGGTAATATTCGTGTTTGTTGCACACCTATTTATGCTGAAAATGTTGTATTACCAATCGTGGGTGAATTTCTTGATGAAAACCCCTTGGTTAATATTCAAATGATGGTCACGCCAAGATCAATGGACTATTACAAAGACCATGATTTCATTATTTCTGCAATTGCGGGCTCTGCCTCTAATAAAGATGCTGAATTATTACTAGTTAGGCGAAATTTATTATCTCAAAAATTTATTACTGTCGCATCACCTGAATATATCCGTAAACATGGTGAACCATTAGTTCCTTCTGATTTAATTGACCATCGATGCTTGTACTCTAAAGCACTGCAAAACCAAAATGAGTGGTTGTATAAAAAAGATGGTGAAGTAATGCCAGTTAAGATAATGAAATTCATAGAGTTATCTGATGGTAAAATGGAAGTGGCTGCTGCGTTAAATTCTATTGGTATTACATATGTTCCAGAATTTATTGTTTCCAAATATATTCAAGATGGTTCTTTAGTTTCTCTATTAGATGAATATGAAACCGATGATTGGTTCTTAAATGTATATTATTTACCACAACGGTTTATGACTCATTGTATAAAATCATTCAAAGATTTTTTCTTAGAACATCACAGAGATAAAACGAATAAATTTACAAATCCTCTCTAATTACAATTCATATAATAATACTAGGTCAGAACAAAGGTTCTGACTTTTTTTCATTTAAATTACTCTATTGTAACATTTTTTATTAATGGGAATGGGGTTCCTATATATGCATTCTAATTAAATCGAAATGGTGACCAGACCTTATTTTTTATCGATATATATGAGGCACAATTGCGGTGAAATTGAAGCAAATTGGGCTCGATTGAGACAAATAAAATAAGAGGTTTACTATGAACTCGGTGTTATTAATGGTACTCATTTATAATGTCATCGTTATTGGTGGGATTGGGTGGTACTTAAATCAGAGAGAAAAGGCGTCTGGACAAGTAACAGATATGGCACGGGGGGGAGCTGATGCAAATATGGCTATGTTCTCTGTAACATTAGCTATTACTTATCTCGGCTCTGCGCACGTATATGGATTAATGGAAGTGGCATATGGAATGGGTGCGGTCGCACTTTGGTTCTGTTTTGCTCACACTATTTTAATGTGTGTTATTTGTCTTGGTACGGGCCCTTGGGTTCGTAGGTTTGGTTGTACAACAATCCCAGAACTACAAGGCCAAATGTTTGGAAAACAAATGAGAAACCTAACTGCATGTATTGGTGGTATGGTTGTATTTGGTCTAGTGTCTCTTGAAACACAAGCTCTTGGTATTGCTTTATCGGCAACCAGTGGCTGGACACTTCCTGTATCAGTTGTTGTCGGTGCGATTCTTGGTCTTGCTTACGTTAGTATGGGCGGTATTAAGCAAACCATGTGGGTTAACTTAGTCAATGCAGTTGTGATGTATGGCTCTATTATTATTGCAGGATTCTATTTAGCGTTCGTATTACCAGAAGGTTGGAACGGCGTTAGAGAGTTTTATGTTAATAATGGTCAGGAATTTAAACTCAGCATTTTTGGTAACTCTGACCTGTTATTTGGCTTCGGTATTGCTACAGTATTTTCGGTTGTTTTCTCGCAATCAGTCAACCAACAAGGTATGGCTGCTGCAATGTCGGCGAGAGACGAAAAAGTTATACGTCGCTCATTATGGATCGCTGCACCAATCAACGGCTTATTCGGTGTGTTCCCAGTTTTAGTTGGTCTAGCGGCATTTACTATTCCTGAGTTTGCAGAGTTAGGACCGAAATTAGCCGGTGCAACGTTGGTTACTAAACTTTTACCTACCTGGTTAGTAGTATTATTACAAGCTGGCTTCCTTGGTGCGCTATTGTCAACGTACGCGATGACCGTTTTAGCGCCAGCGACAATATTTACTAAAGATATCATTCAAGCCAACCGTAAAACGCCTATGACGCCAGTTGAAGAAAAACAAACTATTCGTCGTATGATTCTTATTTTTGGTGTTGTGGGTGCGATTCTTACCTTCTTTAATCAACCAGCAATCGTCCCTTCGATTAACTGGCTATTTGCTTGGTTAGCACCACTATTCTTTGTGACTATCGCAGGCTTGTTCTGGAAACGAAATGCTACCGTTGCTACTACCGTTCTCCTAATCTCATGGGCTTGTAACTTAGCATGGACTATTCGCCCTGTTAAAGAAGCGATCATTTCTGTAATACCAGCAAGTGCTCCTTTACAGAATGCACACATCACCGCGGTAGTGGGTTGCGTGCTTACCATTGTATTACTGGCGGTAACGGGCGAAGCTAAATCAGCAATGCTAAGTAAACAAAAAACCGCAACTGTTGGAGGTTAATGAATATGAACTTTGCCGGAGAACTATTTTTAAATGCATTCGCAATGATGATAGCGATTGTCGTAACGGGATATATTGTCTCACGAATATTAACTTCAATTTGGGGTGATAAGTAATGGACCAGACAGATGTATGGATGATTGGTGTTATAGTTTCAGGTGTTGTGTTTTACATTTGCACAATCTACTTCGGACGTGACTAACAACGACTATCAACACATATAATGTATTAAGCATTACCGAATAAAACGTCTGAAAGCAGCTCACTTTGATGAGCTGCTTTTTTCGTGCGTGTGTTTTAATACTATCAATACGCTAAGTCGTTGGAGCTTATATTGAGTTTACCCTGTGGGACAGTTACATACCCCATAACCAAGCGCTAAATACTGTATCGGAAGGATGGTGATGTATCGCTAGAAAGTAGCTCTTCAAAGCGGTCCATATTGAGAGGACTAGAGAAAAGGAAGCCTTGGCCATATTCGCATCCATATTGAGCTAACAAGGCAAGCTGTTCATGTTCTTCTACACCTTCGGCCACAACTTTAATATTTAGATTATTTGCCATACTCACCATCGTTTTACAAAGGGTGTTGCTTGCAATATCTTGATTGAGTTGACTGACAAAACTACGGTCGATTTTAATTATGTCGACGTCAAGTTTCTGCAGATATGAAAGCGATGAATAACCAACTCCAAAATCGTCGATAGCTATTTCAATCCCCATTTTGTTCAGTGCAAATACTTTATCCAGAGCAGACTGATCATTCTCCATTAATGTGTTTTCGGTAATTTCAACAGCAATGGCATGCTTGCCGAGATTCGACCGTTTTAGTTTGTAAATAAGATCATCAAACCAGAGGCTATCCTTACGGAATTGCACAGGTGACGCATTGATTGAAATGGTAAAATTAGGATCGTACACTTGACGGAATCGTTTCGCCGCAGCTATAGCCTGATCCGTGATCCAACATCCGATATTGTTCACTAATCCATTATCTTCTGCATGTGGAATGAAATCGTCAGGTGAAATTAGTCCTTTTTCTGGGTGATTCCAACGTATTAGGGCTTCCGCTTTTTCAATTCGTCCATTACGAATATTAACTATTGGTTGGAAGAATAACTCGAACTCATCATTTTCGATGGCAGTCCTCAAATCGTATAGCATACGTCTTTTGAGTTGCATTTTGTCAAGCATAGGTTGTTCGAAAAAGCGGTAACAGTTTCTACCCGCGTCTTTTGCAGCGTACATTGCTAAATCGGCTTTCTTCATGATCGCTTCAACCGTCGTCCCTGAAGTAGGGTAGGAACAGATTCCGATACTTGCTGTTATGTTGACTTCTTCACCAAGAATTTCAAAGGGCATTGATAATGCTTCTCGAGTTTTTTCGGCGATATGAGATATTGCGGTGCGATCGCAAGTTTCGTTTACTAGAAGCGTAAACTCGTCGCCACCTAGGCGGGCAAGTGTATCTTTAGAGCGTAAACTGGCTTTAATTCGATTTGCCGCTGAAATAATGAGCAGGTCTCCAGCATCATGCCCCATGGTATCATTGACCTCTTTGAATCCATCCAGGTCGATGAACATTAAAGTGAAAGTATGGTCAATAAAGTCGTTAATTAATTCGCTCATTAACTCAATCAGATAACGCCTATTTGGGAGATCGCATAAAATATCTTTATAGGCTTGATCCTTGAGACGAATATTGGCAACTTTCAATTGTTTTGTTCGTTTTGATACTTGCCATTCTAGTGTTTGGTCTCGTTGCTCAATGGTGGCAAGCATTGAATTGAAGCATCGTGTTAAGTCGCCAATTTCATCTTCACGAGAGTGCTCCGCTCGCAGAGAGTAGTTATTACTTTGTGTCACTTGATTAGCAGTAAACGCAAGCCGGCTTATCGGTGTGGTAAAGTGACGGCTGACGGCGACCGATACACCAAAGCTGATAAAAAGGGTTATCCCTAGTATTATGGATATAAAAATCACAAAAAATTGCACATGCTGGTCAATTAAACTGTCATCCGCTTGAATGATCAATTCACCATAATAGGTACCCTCCATAACAAGAGGAGCACTAATTTGCTTTAATTTTATTTGTGATTGTAGCGGCAGCTCGATGTTCGTTTGAGCAACAAAAATGTCACCATTCGAATCGTGAACTGTTACCTCTACGATACTGGGCTGATCATTTAATGGCTGGATGAGTTCATTGGCAGTGTCTTTGTCATCGAATATCAGAGAGGCAGTCAAATTTGGCGCTAGTATGTCAGCAATAGATTGTAAGCGAAGTGTTTCAGAGCTTTCAGCTGTATTGTATTCATAAACCGAGAAAACAAGAGACGATATCGTGGTTGAAATTACAGCAATCATCATCAAACGTATCGTAAGCTGCGTTTGAAGTGTTTGCTTAATCTTTGGCCATAGTCTTATCATTTCGAGACATCCTCAATAACTCGACCCATTCTCAAAACCTTCGAACTTAATTTAATGCCATTCTCTTCCAATGAATTAGGAGCGACTTCAAAACGAACCTTACCACCAGCAATGAAAAAGTTAATATGGCCACCTTGTTTGATAAAATCTCTCGATTCTCCGACAACCATTGTTCGCTTTAATTGAGAGCTTTGTAGATATTGCTTAGTATTGGGTGTATTTGAACTAATAAATATCGAATGACAATGTGCTTTCTGGAGTGAATCAGGTGTACCGATATAGTCTATTAAAACGGACTTGCTTTTTACTTTTTGTTCTTTCAATACGTCAGTTGCTACCTGCTGAAAAACTGGGTCAGTAGTGCAAATTATGTACTGCTTTTCGTTATCGCTATTAAACCATTCTCCCTCACTGTATCGGGCAAAATTGTAGATAAATCCGGCTTTTAGCGCTTTTTCGCGATCATCGGCACGCGAAAACCCTGGCAACAGTGTTACCAGTAATAGGATCATGAACAGCGCGCGTCTTAACATGCTTTACTTAGCCGATTAAAATGTGAGTAGTAATTTTGCTGTAACTGTTGGTTCGATGTAACTTGGAATCGTAAACGTCATATTGGTGTCAGCATATTCTATATACGAATTATTTAATAAGTTATTCGCCGACAATCCAATCATAATTTGTTGTGACATCAGCCAATTCCAATTTAAGTCTAACGCATAAAAATCGTCGGTTTCATAGGCTTCGCCATCTTCGTAACGCAAAACACTATAAATCATATGGTTATCATTAATACGTGCTGAGGTCTTAAATAGCCATTGTCTAATTATCGAATCGTTACTCAGAGTAGCAACGTTACTGTTCGGCAGGGTATAATCGATTGATATATAAGAGTATCCGAGCTCAGACTTGATATTGTCGGTAAACTGCTTAGTTAGCACAAGCTCACCGCCGTAAGTTTCAAGCTCAACATCGGTGATGAAGGTTTGATTCACGTAGGCATTGTTTATGTAGTCGATTAGTGCAGCAGGATCATTTATAGCTAAACCAACAAACACGTCTGCTAACGAGTAACTCGAATCAGAGTCAAATGACGATTCTAGTGCGGTAACATTATTTGAATTGGTATGAAACAAAGAAATATCTGCCGTCCAGTCAGTGCTGTTGTAGCGATAACCGATTTCTTTGGACACCGATGTTTCTGCCTCGACATCTTCATTGCCTTTAAGCATTTGCGTCACATACATATCTTCATATGCACTTAGGCTTGGGTCAAGTTCTGAGACAGAGACTCCTCCCACTGTGATATCGGCACTATATTCGATCAATGATGGAATTCTTACGCCTCGAGAAACAGACCCCCAAAGTGTATGACGAGAGTCTGGCGTCCAGACCAACCTTGCCATCGGTTGATGTTCCCAACCTGTCATTTCATTGTGTTCGGATTTATTGCCAATAATGAACTTCAATTCGTCAGGTGACAATTCAAACTGTGCTTGGATAAATGCACCATATTGTTCCATTTTATATGAGTCGTTTTCTATGGCTACATAGTCAGTTTCGGAAAGCTCAAGATCCGCATAGCGATAGTTGATACCCCAGTCAAACTGAATTGAATTCATCAATGCGTTGCGCTGATAATCAATATCGAGAGTGTTGTTGTTCTCTTGGTAATACATGTTTTTGCTTGTCGTGCCCGTGTAAGCCACCTGCAACATTTGACTGGTATCTCGATCGACGGAATGGTCTACTCGAGACATTAACGAATAATTCCGACGATTATCTTCATCAGTAATAGGGGTATTGACGTGTGTTGTAGCATCTGGAACTCGGATACTACTGCCAATGTCTTGTTCTTGATATTGACTTTGTACCAATAAGAAAAGGTCGTCTCGCAAGTTGAGATCGAGCCTTCCCATAATACTTTCAGATTCACTGTAATCATTAGTACCTATATCAAATTTATAGGCATCATCTGATTCGCTCATCGTGCGAGATTGGGCAGATAGTCGAAATGAACCTAGGTTGTCTAAGTCATTGCCATAGCGCACAACTAAATCATGATCGATTTTGCTGCCTGTAGCGGCATATACTTTTGTACCACGAGTATCTTCACTATGCTTCGTTATTATATTGACGACGCCATTGGTTGCGTTACTTCCCCACAGTAAACTACCTTGGCCACGAATAACTTCTATTCTATCAATATCGAATAGAGATAAATTTAGCGACTGCCAATTTACTCCTGCATGGATAGGGTCATACACACTTAGGCCATCAACCAATACAAGCAGTTTACTAGAGTAGACTCCTGCGCTTGAACGGATACTGACAGCCCAAACATTATTGTCGATCTGGCGAACCTGCATCCCTGGTACAAGTTTCAATGCTTGAGGAATGGAATCTGCTCCAGCGCTTATAATATCATCACCGGATAACACATAAACGGAGGCAGCCGTTTCACGAGCGGATTGCAGTCGTTTCATGGCGGAAGAAAGTTGTACATCCGAGCCCATAAGGGATTCCATGTCAAGTGCATCGAAGTCGAGGTCACTGGCTAAAGCGAATGTGGGTGCTAAGGTAGTAATTAAAGCTATTCGACAGAAATGGTTCATAAATATTCCTCAAGATAACATTCATCTCGGCTTTATCCGATCGACTCTTGATATAAATTCACGTTATAAATCAACTATAGTCAACGTTTTTAAATTTTAATACTGTCAAGATTATGGACAATTACATGTCAACTTATTGACTATTTTAACGTTTAGTAAATACTAAAAACTATATTATAGAGGATGAATCTAGACCTTGTTGATATTTATTAATTTACTTAGATTTAATTTAAAAACTAAAGCTAAGTAAATAGGAATAGTAGTAGTGATTTGAAATGAATTTTGTTTTAACTGGTTGTATTTGAATGATAACTACTTGGGTTTTTTCGAAGAGGTAAATGAGTGGTTATATATGTTACACTAATTAACATATATAATTATTATAAATAATATCTAATATATTTTATATGAAGTATTGAATGATAGTATTTCTGTAAATATCGACCATAAACATATTAGATGAAAATATTTGTATTATATCTAAGCTCTTATATATGTGTTTAGTTGACCAATTATAACAATTAAAACTAAGGATAAGATTCTATATTCCCCTCTATTAACTAATTCTCATTCTCTATATATTATTCTATCAATACATTGTCAAAATTGTTGATTTGTCCCTCAAATGTTCAAACTTTACCCGTATGTTACCAATTTATCACTTTGAGTTGACGCTACGGTGCATTATTTAAAGTTAATATAACAACTTTCCAATATTCTCATTTTTGATAATTGTTGATTTTGCCCATTAATTCATATGGTTATTGGGGTATTTTAGGTGGTTGCCTATGTTAACATGTGGTTATAAGAAGTGAGCCATGGTAAATAATTGCGGTGTTAGTAAACTACTGGCAAAGCTAAACCAATCATTCAAAAAAAGGTAGATACAGGATGTCTCTGCAACTTAAAGTCGTCTCAGGTGAAGACGTTTCTTATTTAAAGTTAAGCGAAATTCATATGGTATATTACGCACAACCGGGTGCTGTATATACATTAGTTGATGCCGAAGGCAATGTTGTTACCGAGGATCTTGAACTCAGACATCATCTCGACAAGCTAGAAATTATTCATGAGGACGCCCCTGTAGCGGTGCTCGAAGATTTTTACGCTCCTTCAGAACAACCTGCTGTATATGCATTTGAAGAGGTTGGTGAGTCGAATGTCGATGATCTACAAGATAACTCTGCAATATCTGGTGGTGATGTCGGTGCTGAGCCGGGCGTAGTGTGGAACTCCGAGATAGCATCTCTTAATGAGAACGTTGCTACTACCGATCTAGGATTAGAATCTAGCGTTGTTGCAGAGCCAGTTATTGTTTCGGATTATGACACTTCAACATCGGATGATGTGAGCTTCTCGCTCACAGAAAACACTAATGTCTTATATACGACCCTCGGCGTGGTTGGTGCCGCTGGTGTTGCTGCGCTTGCTTCTGGTGGCGGTAGTGGTGGCGGTGATTCTGGTAGTCCAACGGATTCAGGCAACTCAGCGGCATCGGATACGGACACATCTGATCCGTTATTTACTAGTGGATCTTCGGCGACTGCAATTAATGAAAACAGTGGTAGTGGACAGGTTGTCTACACAGCAGTTGCAACCGATGATAGTAGCGTTACCTACAGTCTGTCTGGGGCGGATGCAGGGTCGTTTAGTATTAACGGCTCGACTGGTGCAGTTACATTAAATACCGACCCAGACTTTGAGTCGAAACCAAGTTATTCGTTTACCGTGACTGCAACGGATTCAGAAGGTAACTCATCGGCTCAAAATGTGAGTTTAGCTGTAAATGATGGTGATGAGAATGCGCCTAGTTTCTCAAGTGGTTCGACGGCTTCTGTAACTGAGAATAGCGGAAGTGGGCAAGTTGTTTACACAGCAGTTGCAAACGATGATAGTAGCGTGACCTACAGTATTTCTGGGGCGGATGCAGGATCGTTTAGTATTAACGGCTCGACTGGTGCAGTTACATTAAATACTGACCCAGACTTTGAGTCGAAACCAAGTTATTCGTTTACCGTGACTGCAACGGATTCAGAAGGTAATTCATCGAACCAAAATGTAAATTTAGCGGTCAATGATATTGATGATACATCACCTGTCTTCACCAGTAGTACAACGGCAACAGCAATTGACGAAAACAGTGGTAATGGTCAAATTGTATATACTGCGACAGTAACAGACGCAAATCGTGTGACCTACAGTATATCAGGAGACGATGTAGATGCAGGCTTGTTAAGTATCGATAGTAATAGCGGCAGGGTTATTCTCGTTGGAGATCCTGACTTTGAAACACAATCAAGCTATTCGTTCACAATAAAAGCGAGTGATTCATTAGGAAATTCCACTTCGCAAGATGTCTCATTGGCAATTAACGACGTTACTGAAATTGATCCTAGCGTGGTGGTTTTTGACCTTACATCTGGAGAGTCATCGGATCATAGCAATCAAACATTCAATGTAAATGAATCTTATACGATTTATATTGTTACTGATTCATCAAGTACATTAAGTTTAGGTTCGAGTGAACAATGGCGTACTGCGGGTAATCTCGGAGATGATGATGAAGTAGTACTAATTGGTAACGTTGATTTTGATTTGGGTACCGGTTCCTCCAATGGTGTGGCTACTTTAATGGCGTGGCAAATGAAGTCGCCTGCAAATGCATACTTAAGGTTTGATAGTGGGACTTTTGCCTTAGATGGGTTTAGTGGACAATTATGGTCTGGCGTAATTACTGTTGCCCCTAGCCAAGGTTATGAAACATCATTGCCAGCTGGTGTATCTGTTTAACAGTTATTTTCGATTTTAAGTTATAAAATAAATAGGTGTGATATGTCTTTCCAACTCCAAGTTGCAGTTGATGGTCAGGTTTCATTTTTAAAACTCAGCCAAATTCATATGGTGTATCAAACCCAGCCAGGGGCAACATATACGTTAGTGGATAAAAATGGTGACGTCGTTCTAGATAAATTGGAACTCAGACATCACCTAGATCGTTTGGAAGTCGTCTATGACCAAGATCCGGTTGCTGTACTTGAAGGTTTTTATTCGGCGAATAGTAATCCAGCAATGTATTCCTTAAATGGTACGGTCGGAGTTGATGGAAGCAGTCAGGCACAGGGAGTGGTATTTTCAGGTGGCGGACAGTCTGAGCCAGGTTTAGTTTGGAGCTATGAAACAGATTCGCTAATGCTTGCTGAGGACACAAAGCAAGATAGTGTTGAAGATGTTATATTAGAAACCACTTCAAATAACGAGATCAGTTCTGCACCACCTACAGAAGAAGTTGCAGTTGTATCTGTAATTGAAGAACTAAACGCCAAGCAAGAAGATGACGTTAACCAGTTTGAATTCTATGAAGAAGAATCTGGTAATGGTATTTTGTATACAACTCTAGGCACGTTGGGAGCAGTTGGTGTCGCTGCTTTAGCGTCTAGTGGAGGTGATAGTTCAAGTAATTCTGGGCCTACGCCTTTGCGGTTAACTAGTGCAAGCTCAGCATCTGTAGAAGAGAATATCGGTGATGGTCAGGTCGTATATACGGCAATCGTAAACGATAACGGCGACGTTAGTTATGGTCTATCCGGGACTGATGCGAATAGCTTTATTATTGATGGTACCACGGGGGATGTTACTCTTATTGTAAATCCCGATTTTGAAACTAAGAGTTCTTATTCATTTGATGTTAGTGCTACGGATGCCGATGGTAATGTTGTTAGTCAGTCAGTTTCATTGTCTGTAACTGATGTAACGTATCAGACAGCGATTGAATTCGACTTAATCAATGGCACTTCATCCGATGATGATGGACGAATATTTGATCTAGACACAGAATATACTATTACAGTTACCACAGATGGTTCATCAAATTTCAATGCTAACTTCATGTGGAGTAGCGCCGAAAATTTATCTGAAGATGATATAGTCATTCTCAATCATACTGATATAACGATAAACCGTGGACTTAACACGGAAGTAATAAACGGAACTGATACTACGCAATTCTATAGCTGGATTGCTATAGGATTAGGTGGAGGGACAAATTTCGAAACTGTATCTCTTTACCATAATGGTGCTTTTAATCAAGGATCTAACTCAGTTCAATTATGGAGTGGGACGGCGACTTCACTAAATGTCCAAACGTCCTAATTCTTTAACCAAAGAACTTTTAGGTTCATGATTTCCTCTGTTAATACGACTATTTGATTGCTTCATGTAATGGGTCAAATAGTCGTTCCTCTGTCAATTCTCTGACATCTACTTTACTCTTTTTGTCTATTCTTACTTTTAAGATTTTTGTTAAAAGTGATTTAATAACAATATCTTAGTTGTATATGCTCTAGATTTCGGGTTTTCCGTCAATATCTGTTCTGTGGCAAATATGAATTTTGTTTGTAGAATGTTGCATAAGTTAGATTAATTGATAGTAGGTAGCGGTATGTCTCTACAGCTTAAAGTTGTATCCAATGGTCAAGTTTCCTTTTTGCGATTAAGCGAAATTCATATGGTGTACTATGCGCAACCTGGTGCCATTTATACTTTGGTTGACAGTAATGGTAATTCAGTTGTCGAAGACATAGAACTTAGACACTACCGGGATAAGCTCGAAATTATTCATGATGAACGCCCTGTAGCGATCTTAGAAGATTTCTATACTGCAATGGATCAACCTGCGGTATATTCATTTAATGGCGATTTTGAGTCATCTAACGGTTCACAAGAATTAGATGGGACTTTAGTTGCCGGTGGCGACGTAGGGTCCGAACCTGGCGTGGTTTGGAACTCTGAAATTGATTCTCTTGATCTAGATTCTGGTGTAGAAGAGTTAATTGAACTTGAAACTACTACAGTCTTTCTAACGGAACCAGAATTAGGTGACACTGTCACTAATGAAGCTTTGGAAGAAGTAACTCAAGATTCTTATACTGGTCTTGAAGGTTTAACGGACACCGGAGTCACGACCACTGATTCAGATATCGTAAGCATATCTACTGACGAACCAACTGATGGCTTTATTATTGAATCCGGTAATTCTGATTCAGGCGGAAATAACCTTTTATACACAACCCTTGGTGTACTCGGAGCAGCCGGTGTCGCAGGTCTAGCTGGCGGAAGTGATAGTGGGAGCGGCGGTGGTGGTTCATCCGCTGTTACATCAGTTAGCGTATCAGCATTTGCCGGTGAGTTTATTTCTACTGTCGGTGTTACTGTTTATGATGAATTTGGAAACGTTTTAACTAGCCAAAATGTGGACATGAGTAATGGCAGCGTGTCATTAACATTAGGTTCAAGCTATTCCGGCCCAGTATTGGTCGTAATATCAGATATCAATGGGACCGGTGCCGATTATATCGACGAAACTAGTGGAGTAGGTACAAGCCTTACTACAACGTTAAGCGCAATGACGACAGTTTCCGGAAACTCGGTCGAGGTTAGTGTTACTCCTCTTACCGAACTTGCAGTACAAAAAGCTGGGATAGATCTCAATAACATCTCTGTGTCTAGTGAAGATGTTGCTGTCAATGAGGCGATTGGTTCTCTATTTGGCGTTACAGATATTACCGGTAATGTCGTTACCGTGTTAGATGACGACTATATCGATGGAAATACAGATGCCGAATTGTATGGTGAAGTGCTGGCAATGCTTTCTGGCGCTGATACTAATACTGGAAGTCTTTCACAAACAATCAACCAGCTATCTAATGAAATCACTATTAGCTCAAGTGGTGCTGCATCGATAACTCAAGCAGGGACTGGAATACTTGAAAAAGGCGCCGATACCTTTGAAAAGAGTGACGATAGTGGAATAGATTTAGGTGGCCTTATTGATACCGTTGATCCTCTAATCACAAGTGGTTCAAATGCGAAGACGCTTGCTGAAAATAGTGGTGCAGGACAAGTAGTCTATATAGTAGCGGCAACAGATGACAGCACGCTAACCTATTCATTATCAGGCGCAGACGCAAACGCATTTAGCTTAAATAGCTCAACAGGGACAGTCACACTAATTGCAGACCCAGACTTTGAATTTCAGCCTCGTTATACATTTACAATTACTGCCACTGATAGTTATGGAAACGACACTAGTAAAACTGTAAATCTTGCAATTACGGATGTGGATGAAGATGCGCCTTCTATAAATAGTCCAAGCTCTGTTACTGTGGATGAGAATAGTGGATCAAATCAAGTTGTATATGAACTCAAAGCGACGGATCAAGGCAGTGGTAAATTAACCTACAGTTTTAGTAACGTTGACTCAGATTTAAGTGTTGATTCTTCAACAGGTAAAGTTACGCTAAAGACCAACCCCAATGCTGAGGCTAAGCCTAACTATCAATTTACCGTAACTGTGACTGATGTCGAAGGTAACTTTTCAAGTGACGTTGTAACTATTGCGGTGAATGATCTTGATGAAAGTGATCCTGAAATTACGAGTGGTACGGTAGCGGCTGCAATCAATGAAAATAGTGGTAATGGTCAGGTGGTTTATACTGTTACGGCTGCTGATACAGCGGACATCGATGACAGCGCTAGCACTAGCTCATCTTTGACTTATAGTTTATCAGGTGCAGACAAGAGCTTCTTTAGCATTAATAGCTCAACAGGTCATGTTACATTAAAGGCCTCTCCTGATTATGAAACAAAGCAGAGTTATTCGTTTACCGTAACAGCGACAGATAAAGCAGGTAACAGTGATACAGAGAATGTTACTTTGAACATAAAGGATGTCGATGATACCAATCCAGCTTTCACAAGTTCAAGTTCAGTTTCAGTAAATGAAAATGTTGATGCGGGTACATTAGTTTATACCGCCGTTGCCACCGACCAAAATTCCGTAACTTATAGCCTTACCGGTTCTGATGCAAATAGCTTTAATATTAATAGTTCAACTGGCAAGGTGACGCTTAAAGCTTCTCCTGATTATGAAGCAAAGTCGAGTTACTCGTTTACCGTTAGGGCGACTGATGCAAACGGGAATTCATCGGATAAACCAGTTACTTTATCGATAAACAATCTTGATGACACCGCACCGGTATTCACCAGTTCTAACGTTGCTTCGATAGAAGAAGGCAGTGGCAGTAATCAGGTGGTTTACACCGCAATAGCGACTGATGATAGTAGCGTAACGTATAGTTTGTCAGGAGCTGATAAAGACAGCTTCACCATAAACAGCTCGAATGGTAAGGTTTCGATAAAGAATAACCCAAATTTCGATAGTCAATCGAGTTATAACTTTACTGTTGTTGCAACTGACTCAGCAGGCAACGAGACCAATCAAAATGTAACGTTGTCTGTCATAGACATAGACACTTCAGCCCCAGTCTTTTCAAGTGGTAACATTGCAAATGCTATTGATGAGAATAGCGGTAGCGGACAGGTCGTATACACAGCTGCTGCGGCAGATGATAGCAGTGTCACATATAGTATTTCAGGAGCGGACGCGGGCTCATTTAGCATTAACAGTACAACAGGGGCTGTGACATTAAATGCCGACCCAGATTTTGAGTCGAAACCAAGCTATTCGTTTACCGTGACCGCAACAGATTCTTCTTTGAATTCATCGATTCAAAATGTGACGTTGGCGGTAAATGATCTCGCGGATACAGATATAACGGCGCCTACCTTTACTAGTAGTCCAACAGCTTCAGTAGATGAAAACGTTAGTGCCGGTACATTGGTTTACACAGCAGTTGCAACTGATGCTAGCGCGTTTACTTACAGTCTTACCGGAGCCGATTCCAGCGCCTTTAATCTTAATTCTTCAACGGGCGCGGTCACATTAAAAGCTTCACCTGACTATGAAACAAAAACCAGTTATTCATTCACGGTTACTGCTACCGATACATTTGGTAACGCATCGGCTCAAAATGTTACGTTGGCGGTAAACGATCTCGCGGATACAGATATAACGGCGCCTACCTTTACTAGTAGTCCAACTGCTTCAGTAGATGAAAACGTTAGTGCCGGTACATTGGTTTACACGGCAGTTGCAACCGATGCCAGCGCAGTTACTTACAGTCTTACCGGAGCCGATTTCAGCGCCTTTAATCTTAACTCTTCAACGGGCGCGGTAACATTAAAAGCTTCACCTGATTATGAAACAAAAACCAGTTATTCATTCACGATTACTGCTACCGATACATTTGGTAACGCATCGGCTCAAAATGTGAGTCTAGCGGTTAATGATGTCGCCGATACAGATGTATCTGCTCCTGTATTTTCAAGTAATGCCGTTGCAAATGCTATTGATGAGAACAGTGGAAGTGGTCAAGTGGTATACACCGCAGCAGCTGTTGATGATAGCAGTGTCACATACGGTATTTCAGGAGCTGACGCGGGTTTGTTTAGTGTTAACGAATCAACGGGGGCAGTTACATTGAATGTCGACCCAGATTTTGAGTCGAAACCAAGCTACTCGTTTACCGTGACTGCAACGGATTCATCTTCGAACTCATCAACTCAAGATGTCACGTTAGCGGTTAATGATCTTAATGAAAACAGTACAGCGACTGTGGTATTTGACTTAGCAACGGGTGACTCTACGGGCAATGGTGGATCATTCGATGCTAATACAACTTACTCTATCTATGTTGTTGCTGGTGATTATGATGGAACTGCAGTTGAGCAGTGGACACAGCCGAATAATTTAGGTAATGATGACTCAATAACTTTTGTCAGCGGGACGGAAACATGGGATGGCGATATCTCAAATCGTATTAATTCTGGGACTGTAGGATGGACATCACAAGTTAGTAATATTCATCAAGTTGATCTATGGGACGGGTCGATTGCTAACATTACCAATGGGTCTCAATTGCCAGTAGCGATAAACTATACAAACATATTGCCAACGAGTGCTGCACTACCTACATAATATACACATTGAACTAATTGAATCGCTGCTATTGCACTTATATCTCTAAGTGTAATAGCAGTATGATAATTTTGTCCTCGCTGTAAACTCTTTATTTAAGCCTAATTGTCTAATCTACTAGCTGAAAAACGTAAATTTCCCAGTGATAATACTCTTAAACTGAGTCAATTTTAATGCGTATACAGGTTTCTAATTCCCCCTTGCTTCTTTCAACTTCGCTGATGATTTATACATCAACTTATACTTAAATTGCGAATACCTAGTTTTTAACTAAAATTAATTAGTGAATTGTTTTGATATCAATCTTATAGACAATAATAAAGTAGGTACCCATATGTCTTTTCAGCTCAAGGTCGTCGCTTCAGATGGTCAAACTTCCTTTTTAAGATTAAGTCAATTTCATATGCTTCATCAAGCTCAGCCTGGTGCAGTGTATACACTGGTTGATAGTAAGGGGAATGCTATTACTGATGATCTTGAGCTTAGGCATTACCTTGACCGGTTAGAAATCATTCACGACGAACATCCAGTAGCGGTGTTAGAGGGCTTCTATGCCGAAATAAGTGATTCGCCAGCATATTCATTTGATGGTCATATTAATTCGTCGACTGGCGAAGACAGTTTTGTTCTGGGTGGCGATGTGGGTTCTGAACCTGGTGTTGTTTGGAATTCAGAGATTGACTCATTTGATGCTGACACGGGTGTCGAAGAGTTCGCGATACGTGATGTTATAGAATCAACACCGATTACAGATGATACTGCATTTAATGAGGTTATCGAAGAACTACCCATTATCGATGCTGTTACGACAACGGATATTGCCTCGACGAATACATTGATTGAGCCGAGTACAAGTAATGATTCCGATTATGATTTTACCAATAATACGGAATCGGGCAGTAATACGTTTCTTTACACAACACTCGGAGTTGTGGGTGCAGCGGGACTAGCTGCCTTAGCGGGCGGTGGGAGTTCCGGTGGTGGTTCCGGCGGTTCGACTTCTTCCTCTAGTGTATCTGTAACCGTCTCTGCTGTAGCGGGCGAATTTACTTCAAGTGTCACCGCTAGCGTTTACGATCAAAGTGGGAACCTTCTTACTAGCCAAGAAGTAGACATGAGTAATGGCGATGTATCTTTAAGCTTTAACTCTAATTACGAAGGGCCGATAGTAGTGGTTATTTCAAACCCTAGTAGTGGCGCTGCAACTTATATTGATGAAACAACCGGTGCGGTAACCTCTTTGGATACGACACTTGCTGCAATGACATCGATCAGTGGTGGTTCAGTAAGCGTAAGCGTAACTCCCTTAACGGAATTGGCAGTACGTGAACTGGGCATCGATTCTGCAAGCATTGTTGCTGATAGCATTTCGCTGACAACATCAGAAATTGATGACGTTAATGATGCTATCGGGTCGTTATTCGGTATTACTGATATTACTGGAAGTGTCACAGTTCTGGATGAAGATTATGACTCTAGTGACGGCGTTGACGAAGCAGAACTTTATGGTCAAGTACTCGCGATGTTGTCTGGGGCTGACAGCATAGATACTGATGGCGATGGTAATACAGGCTTAGATGCGACTCTTGACGCATTATCTGATGAGATAACGATCGATGATAGCGGAGAGGCAAGTATTACCGGCAACGGATTCGATATTCTAGATAATGGCGCGGCTGCTTTTTCGGGCAGTGGAAGCAGTACCAGTGATGAAAGCTTAGTTGATATATTTGAAGACTTGGGTATTGATACCACCAATCCAATAATAACCAGTGGTTCATCGGCGACAGCGACAACGTTAAGTATTGATGAAAATAGCGAGAGTGGGCGAGTTGTCTATTCGATAACCGCTACTGATGACAATACGTTAAATTATTCCATATCGGGAACCGACGCTTCTGCTTTTGTTATTGATGGTTCTACTGGGGAAGTGACATTAAATTCAACACTAGATTATGAAACTAAGGATACGTATGAGTTTAGCGTCGACGTTACCGATACATATGGTAATAGCTCTAGTCAAACGATAACGCTAAATGTAAACGATGTGGATGACTCGGCACCTAGTGTCGGAAGTATTACTGTTACAGATGATATAGGTAGTGTGACAGGCCCTCTATCGAATGGTGATACAACCGATGACAGCAGTATCGTGTTAAGTGGAACATGTGAATTGGGGTCAACGATATCTATTTATGATGGTTCAACGCTATTAGGAGCGGCTACAGTTAGCGGCACAACATGGAGTTACAACGCGAGTGTAAGCGATGCGATAACGTATAGTTTTAACTATACTGAAACTGATTCAGCAGGGAACACCAGCACAGCTAGTTCAAGCATTTCGATTATCGGGGATACTACAGCCCCAACGACGACAATAAGCGGTATAGATATTAGCGTCGATACTGGCAGTTCAGATTCTGATTTTATCACAAGTACGGCAAGTCAAACGGTAACCGCAACATTAAGTTCGGTGTTAGAAAGTGATGAAAGTCTTTATATATCTGTTGATGCCGGCACAAACTGGATCGCAGTAAGCAGTAGTGATATTAGTGGAACGAGTATTTCTACGAGTGCGACCCTTAGTGGAATTAGTAGTATTCAATTCAAAGTTATTGATGATGCAGGGAATGAAGGGGCAATAGCGAGTCAAAGTTATACGTTAGATACTACAGCACCAACGACGACAATAAGCGGGATAGATATCAGCGTCGATACTGGCAGTTTAGATACAGATTTTGTCACAAATACAGCAAGTCAAACGGTCACTGCAACGTTAAGTTCGTCCCTAGCAATTGGCGAGGCTCTGCATATATCTGTCGATGGCGGCACAAGCTGGACAGAGGTAAGTAGTGGTGATATTAGTGGAACGAGTATTTCTACGAGCGCGATTCTCAGTGGCTCTAGTAGTATCCAATTCAAAGTTATTGATGATTTAGGTAATGAAGGTACGACTGCTAGTCAAAGTTATACGTTAGATATGACTGTACCTACGACAACAATAAGCGGTATCGACATCAGTGATGATACTGGCAGTTTAGATACAGATTTTGTCACCAACATTGCAAGTCAGACGGTTACCGCAACATTAAGCTCGGTTCTAGTCAGCGATGAGACGTTGTATATCTCAGTCGATGGAGGCACAAGTTGGAGCGCGGTAAGCAGCAGTGATATTAGTGGTACTAGTGTTACGACGAGTGCGACGCTTAGCGGTACCAGTAGTATTCAATTCAAAGTTGTTGATGATGCAGGAAATGAAGGGGCAATAGCGAGTCAAAATTATACGTTAAATACAACTGTACCCACAACCACAATAAGCGGTATCGATATCAGCAACGATACTGGCAGTTTAGATACAGATTTTGTCACCAATACTGCAAGCCAAACTGTAACCGCAACGTTAAGCTCGTCCCTAGTAATTGGCGAGGCTCTGCATATATCTGTCGATGGCGGCACAAGCTGGGCTGAGGTAAGTAGTGGTGATATTAGTGGGACTACTATTACGACGAGTGCGATTCTCAGTGGCTCTAGTAGCATTCAATTCAAAGTTATTGATGATGTAGGTAATGAAGGTACGACGGCGAGTCAAAGTTATACTTTAGATACCACGGCAACAATTACCATTAGTGCCATAGAAACCGACAATATCGTCGATGACACCGAAGATAATGATGTCACGATTACAGGTACAACAACAGGTATTGAGTCAGGTCAAATAGTTTCGATTACCATAAAAGATAGCAGCGATAGCACAGTAACAAGCACGACAGCCACTGTTGGAGGCGATGGAAGTTGGACAGCCGCAGATATTGATATGAGTGCGTATACCGATGGCGATAATTATACTGTCAGTGTTTCTGCAACCGATGTTGCGGGTAACAACGCTATGGATGATCAGGACATTGCCATGGCAGTTGACGTTGTTTTCGACCTTACTACAAGTAATACTTCTGCGGGTACATTTAGCACCGATACGAGTTACACTATCTATATTGTTGTTAATTCAAACAGCTCATCATCATTTACTTCTTCATGGACTTCCGCCTCAGAGTTAGGCGCTGATGATGCGATTGTTTTGGTGGATCAAGTGAATGGCAATGGCACTGGAATAACCTTGACGGTGTCTGGTCAAGTTACGTGGGCAAGTGGTCCTGTTGATTTGTGGGCAGTACTAGCTCCAACAACATTAATAGCGAATATATCGACCATAAACACCTTACCAACAAGTGTATCGACGAGTTAGCAGTATTCCTTATATTGCCTTTACTTTTTTGATGAGAAAGCCACTACTTACTTAAATGAGTAGTGGCTTTCTTTTGAAAATATGAATTCAATACGCACTATTACGTAGCACACTAATTTTGTTACTATACCGCGTTATAAAGCGAAATTTACATTAACTCTCAGGAGGTTATGGTGTCCTTAATTGTCAGTCTGCGTCGTTTGGTTGATCTGCAACAATTTAGTGAATTAGCTCAGGCTGCGGAAAGGTATTTGGCGGAAACTAATGACCAGCAAGCGTTGCCATTACTTGCATTAGCACACGCTAACCTAGGTGAACGAACCGAAAGTATCCGTTTATGTCAACGCTTGGAAGATCAACTTGAGCAATTAGATAGTGAGGCTCGAATCGATCTTGCCGGTGTGTATTGTGTACTACAGCGCGTTGATGATGCATTGTCACTACTTCAAAAAACACAAGAAGCTCATCCTGAAAACGCTCTATTACAAGCTCGTCTTGCTTGGTGTTATATGGCTAAGGGTGAACCACATCAGGCTCTCGAATTTTGCCGAAGATCAGTGAAGCTAGCGCCTCATCGCTTGCCGGTGTGGAATGCGTTGATTGGTCTTTATCTTAGAGAGAAAGATTTCTACAATGCCCAACAAAGTTTAGACAAGGCCATTGATCAGTTTGGCCACCAATATGATGATCTGTCCGAATCAGTACAAGATTTCTTTAGTGCTCAACTTCGCCAATTGCAATTAGAGCTCTGGGTTGCGACAGAGAACCAAGTACAAGCAGAAGAGTGGCTCGAACAGCGTAGGGATGATATTGAAGAGAATGATTGGACTCAATTAACGGCGGGTTATGCGGCTTTGCTGGCAAGTCACGATAAACACGATGCGGCCATTGATGCATTAAATTCGGCGTTAAAGCATTATCCTCAAAGTCTTAATTTAATTTCTCAGCAAGCTGAGCTGGCTCAGGTTTTGGGACGTCATTTACAGTCGGCCCAGTTACTGCGCCGAGCGATTCGCTTTGCAAAAGAGCAAGGTAAACAGCAAGTCATTTTGTGGGTTCGTTTATCGGCCGTATGTTTGATCGGTATGCCAGAACGTGCACGTAAAGCCGCGGAACAGGCTATTGAGCAAGCACAAGCATTACAAGAAGATCAACAAACGTCATCTTTTATGATCAAGCAGCTTCAAGTTCAAGCTAAAAACGCACTCGCTCAAGTTGAAAGTCAGGAGCAGAATTATGATTTGGCTGAGACGCTCTTTAATCAGATATTAGACGATAACCCTTACTTTTTACCCGCACTTTCTGGCTTAGGTCAGCTGCAAATGCAGTGCGGAAATATCGATACGGCAATTGAACTGTTTGAGCGCATTAAAGAGATCGATCCTGCCAAAGGATATTCTTCACTTATTAACGCTCGACGCTTTCCAGACGATGTGGAAACGTTGAATCGTATGGAAAAGGTCGCCCGTCAACCCGGGTTAGAAGGTAGCGTAAAAAGTGGGTTGCTATTACAAATTGCGTCTGCTTACGAAAAACGAAAAGTTTACGATAAAGCGTTCGAGCTCGCAGTAGAAGGGAATGACGTTAATAAAGCTCGGCTGAATTATGATCCAAAAGCGCATCGCAATCAGTGTGCGCGTATTCGTGCTCGCTTTAGTAAGGCGCTATTCCAGCATCGTAAAGAGTGTGGTAGCGATTCTTCGCTTCCGGTATTTGTTTTAGGTATGCCTCGCTCAGGGACCACATTAGTCGAACAGATTATTTCTGGTCATAGCAAGATATTTGGAGCTGGAGAGCTAGGTGTGATCCCCGCTCGGAAACAGGGTTTAGAACGCTGGGAACGTCATGTCGGCTCTGGTCGAACTTACCCTGATTGTGTCGACGATATTTCACCTTATTTAGCGAAGAAAATCAGTGATAGCATTATTACGGAACTTAAAGAACTCGCGGCGGAGGATAAACCCGACGCGATCCATGTGGTCGACAAGTTACCACACAACTTTGAACATGTTGGTTTGATTAAATTTCTCTTCCCTAATGCAAAAATCATTTCGGTTCGCCGTGACCCAAGAGATATCGCAATCTCTAACTATTTTACCGATTATCAAGCCAAATTCGGAGGTATGGGGTTTGCGTATGACTTAACTTGGATTGGAGAGCAACTTGCCGATCATAATTTGTTAATGCATCACTGGAATCAAGTATTTCCCGGAGAGATTCTGGAACTCAACTATGAAGATGTAGTCGAAGACCTAGAGGGCAGTGCGCGTACAATGCTCAAATATATTGGGGTAGAGTGGGAAGATCAGGTACTTGGTTTTAATGAGTTAGATAGGCCAGTGAAAACAGCGAGTGTATGGCAAGTACGTCAGCCGATTTACAAAACATCTAAAGCCAAATGGAAACATTACCAACGTTACCTCAAACCACTTATTAAGGGAACCAATGCCAAAATTGTGCCGGATCCTATCACCGATATGTTGACCCTCCCTGAACCTGGTTTTCTACAAGATGGTGTTGCTCTTTTTCAAGATAACAAGCTTGATGAAGCCGAAATGAGTTTGAAGAAAATGCTGCATCATAATCCGGAACATGCCGCTGCGAACTATATGGTGGGGTTAATTTACTGCCGTAAAGGTCATATCGCAAACGGTATTGAGTTGCTTGAGAAAGCACTCGACACTTGCCCTTGGCAAAAAGATTGGCGCGATAACTTAATTTTGGCTTATGAAGAAACTGGAGAGCATGAAAAGGCAGCCTTATTGAGAACTAAAGTGAATCGAACGTTGGTGGATGAAGATTTAGACGAAGATTGACATAGGTAGAATGTGGAAAGGGTAACCTTTATGAGTGGGAAATTTGAGTTAATCAGGTTTTAAGCTCATCATTATTAAAATGTCGTTATGGCAATCATGTTATGATTTGCTGTGTAGTATAGTTCTGGCTAATGGTTGGTATTTACGTGTTAAAGCGATTTAGTTTGGTCACATCGGTAGTTGTATTCATGTCGTTATCTATAACGCCTTTACCTTCAGTCGCCGAAGAGTCTGTGATGTTATCGTCACCGAACGATGTAAATGTTGGATTAATAGGGGCACTGAAAGCCACCTTAGAACATAATCCAGCGGTTAAAGGACAAAACACTCAGCTTGCTATTCAAGACAGTCAAATTGACGCCGCGAAGGCGGGGCGTTACCCATCGCTAAATGGCTCAATTACAACTCAAGGTGATAATGCGAGCTTTATCGAAGTTGCTCAACCCTTGTGGGCCTTTGGCAAAATCGATGCGACAATTGAGGCAGCTAAATCCAATTATACGTTGGAAGAGCAGGCGTTGTTGCAGGTTAAACGCGAATTGATGGAAAGCACTGCCACAGCGTACACACAAGTATTGAGTGCTAGATATAAATTGGACGTTTCTACACGTAATGTCGAAACGTATCAACAGCTATTTGGTAAGATCAAGCGACGGCATCGTGGTCAGTTAGCGTCCTATGCCGATGTTAACTTGGCAGAATCACGTTTGCTGCAGGCAACGGCCGACAAATTTGGTTATGAAGCCGAGTTACAATCCGCACTCAACGAACTAAATACGCTAACCCGTGTGGAAACTACTGCTGAGCTGGCTATTGACTCCGCTCTTTTACAACTCCCATCTTCAGAGCGTTTGAAACAACTCACATTAGAAAATAGCTCAGATATTGCTCATGCCGCACAGTTAATTGAATTGGCAAAAAGTCAGCATCAGCAAAAGAAGAGCGCTCTTTTTCCGACAGTTTCGTTAAAAGTGCAGCAGTATCTAAACAACTATTATGACAACGAAACACGAGTTGGACTGGTTGTCGAAGGCTCATTGGAAGGCATGGGTGCCGCGGGTTTGAGTCAAGCTCAAGGAGCTGAAATGGGAATTGTTGCGGCCGAGTACGAATACGATAGCGTCAGAAATGAGGTCGAACGCGAAACTCAGAACCTATTCTTAAATGCATCTTTGCAACAGCAGTTACGAGAATCACAGCTAAAGTCGGTGGCATCGCTCGAGAAAACGATGTCTTCATTTTTACGTCAGTATGAAACCAGCCGTAAAACTTGGGTGGAGGTACTGAATCAACAACGAGAATTGACGACGATGCGTTATTCGTTAATCGAGACAGATCAGCAATTTTCAGCGCTGACACTTAAACTTGCAATTATGGCTGGTCAATTGGATCGGTTGACTGGAGTAGCTCGATGAACAATACAACGCAAAACCCGTCTTCATTATTGCCGATACCAAATCAGCCCTTAAAAGCGTTACTTGAGCGCCTCAATGTAAGTGTAAATCAAGGAGCGTTAAATAACGCTATTAAGTCCGTTGATGAGGAGTTAACAGGGTCACCATTGTTGACGCGTCTTGGCGCAATATTTCAAAAATTGAAATTGCGTGGCGTACAGCCAATGGAACTAAATTGGCACCGTTTTGACCAACGACGCCTACCTGCACTGTTATGGCTCGACAATCAATGGCTGGTGGCTGAACGTGAAGATGGAAAAATTCTATTGTCCGATGAAAATGGCCAACGGGTTGACCTTGAAGAGGAGATGCTTCAATCGGCGAAAGTTTTGTGGCTTAAAACACCGGATATGGGAAAAAGTTCAGCAGAAGGCGCTTCAAAAGGTAAACGTGCCTCGGCGATGGTGTGGCAAGAACTGTTTCGAACCAAGGGTTGGCTACGAGATGTTGTGATAGCAACATTAATGATCAATTTGCTTGCTGTAGCGACGTCAATTTTTGCGATGCAAGTTTATGACCGCGTAGTACCTACCTTAGCGTACGCGACTTTGTGGACACTTGTCAGCGGAATGGGGATCGTGATTCTCATCGACTGGTTTCTAAAGCAAGCCCGAAATCGAATACTGGACAGCTTATCGTGTAACGTCGACCGTAATTTATCACAGCGAGTGTTCGAACATGTAATGCACTTACGTCTAGATACTAGACCGCAAAGTCTTGGGACATTAGCAGCTCAAGTTGGTGGGTTAGATTCAGTTCGACAATTCTTTTCTTCTGGGGTTATTTTCGCCTTGGTCGATATGCCATTTGCCTTAGTATTTATCATTTTTATCGGCTTTATCGGCGGGCCTATAGCGTGGGTATATGTGGCTCTACTCCCGGTAGCGCTGTTGATCGGACTGTTTGCTCAGGCTCGTTTACGCTCCTTAGCGAAAGAACGAATGATTCGAAGTAACGAACGCCAAGGTTTGCTCGTTGATGTAATTCGTGGATCGGAATCGATACGAGCGAGCGGCGCAAGTTGGCGTTTCTCAGATCAATGGAAGGATATTACTCGTTCAATTTCTGGCTACAATATTACTCAGAAAGACATTAGTAATCGGACAATCAATGTTGTTGGAAGCTTATCATCGTTAGCGTATGTTGCAGCAATTGTCGTTGGGGTTGGACAGATAGAAAGCGGTAACCTTAGTATGGGGGCATTGATCGGTTGTAGTATTTTAGGCGGGCGTGTCATTGGGCCAATTGCACGAAGTGTTCAAATTATCTCTCAATGGCAAGGCGTGTCTCAAGCTCTTACTATGGTAGACGGACTGCTTGATTTAAGTACAGAACGTGAACCAGAGCAATCCTTGTTGGTGCCAGAAAAAGCGCCAGATGCGATTGCTCTACGCGACGTGAGTTTTTCATTTCCTGAATCACCAGTGCTGCAATTAAATATTCCTCAATTAGACTTTAAAGCGGGTGATCGAGTACTTCTTGTTGGTGCGATCGGCAGCGGTAAATCAACGTTATTAAAAGTGCTAGCAGGCTTATATCGTCCGACTGAAGGGAGTGTCAAACTTGGCAATGCGGAGTTATGGGAAATCGACCCAGCGGTCGTGAGCGACCAAGTCGGTTATCTTCCACAAAATGTGCATTTGTTTAAAGGGACGTTACGTTCGAACCTCGCGCTCTCTGGGGCTGTCAGTGATTCCGAGTTACTGCGAGTATGTGAAACTCTTGGTATCGATAGAATTGCATCAGCTAGCCCTCGCAATATGGACTTACCCATTAGCGAAGGTGGCGAAGGATTATCTGGTGGTCAGAAACAAATAGTTGGGCTAGGTCGTGTCTTCTTAGGACAACCTAAAGTGTGGCTCCTTGATGAACCCACTGCATCACTCGATTACGAGAGTGACGAACAGGTGTTGAATGCAATCAACTCAAAAGTAAAACCGGATGATATTTTAATTATTTCTACTCATCGCACTGGTATCGCTTCGAGAATGGCGAACCGAATAATCGCTCTTGAACAAGGTAAAGTAGTTGAAGATGGAAGCCCAGATATTGTAATGGCTAAGTTAATGTCTCGCCGAGGTCAGGGAACGAATAAAACAATGAACCCGAGCTCTAAACCAGTCGTAACAAATGGAGGGCGAAATCGTGTTATTTAGTCGATTTTTTGATGACCCAGAAGCCGTGCAATTGCGAAGAGCAGAACGCTTAAGTAAAAAACATAATAGTGCTTACTCGCTTGTTTTGTTTATTTTATTCATTGGGTTTTGTGGGTTTATTGCTTGGGCGAATGTCTTTCGTATTGATCAAGTTGCCCGTGCAAGTGGAGAAGTGATCGCAAGCAGTCGCGTACAAGTGATAAAGGCGGTTGACGGTGGGGTGTTACAGGTTTTGAACGTACGCGAGGGTGATCGAGTTGAAAAAGGTGATGTGTTAGCACGATTAGATGAAACTCGCTTTGCGGCGTCAGTTGAAGAAATTAAAGCATTATTATTTGCACAAAAGGCGAAAACGGTACGATTGAGAGCCGAAGTGACTGGTCAAGAAACCTTGGAGTTTCCTGAAGACCTAAATAATTATCAGGAAATTTTAACTGTTGAGCGGGCGCTATTTAACCAGCGCCGCCAAGGGCTTCTTGATGAAATCAAGGTCTACGAAGACGGTATTGCGTTGGCTAAAGAAGAAGTTAACTTAATGAAAGGATTAAAGCGGCATGGTGATGTTAACCGTAGTGAAGAGATTCGAGCAGAGCGTGCGTTAAACGAACTTGAGTCTAAACTGGTCTCTCGCAAAAACCGTTATCTTGAAGAAGCGAGCGAAGAGCTTACCAAATCTGAAGATTCCATCGCTCAGAATGAACAAGTACTGATGCAACGCCAGCAACAATTGGATGACAGCGTGTTTGTTGCGATGGTGCCTGGGATAGTAAAAAACATTCAAGTTACAACAATTGGTGGGGTGTTGCGTTCCGGTGAAGAGCTGATGCAAATCATTCCAATTGATGACGAATTAATCATTGAAGCCAAAGTGAGTCCACTTGATATTGCGTTGGTGAGAAAAGATCTTGAAGCCATGGTTCGTTTTGACCCATTTGATTACACTATTTTTGGTGGAGTGATTGGCAATGTGGTTTATGTCAGTCCCGATACGTTAAAAGAACAAACCTCTAATGGTGATGAAATTTTCTATCGTGTGCATATCTCCATTCCAACAACGCCTGTTACGACTACTACAGGTAAGGAACTAGAGATTCTGCCAGGCATGACAACGCAAGTTGATATTCGTATTGGTGATCGTACGTTATACGACTATCTGTTGAAACCATTGCGTAAAACACTTTCTGAGTCGCTAGGTGAACGGTAATGGTTTCGTAGTAACAGAATAAGAAGACATTGGTCTATGGTCGGAGCCTCCAATCAGCAATATGCAGATTGGAGGCTTTTGGGTTTTGATAGATTAAAAAAGCGTTTACTTTAAACATCTAAGGCGTTTAAAAAGCTTGGAACTTGGTATGAATACAGTGGCCGAGCAAAGTAATACCCCTGAATAATGTCACCACCTAATCCGAGTAAGAAATCAAACTCACCGACCGTTTCAACACCTTCTGCGACTATCGTAAGATTTAGACTTTTTGCCATCGTAATAATCGCGGAAATTATTTTCGCATTGTCTCGGTTTGTTGTGCAATCGTGGACAAAAGAACGATCAATTTTAAGGGTATCAACTGGCATGTTTTGTAAGCAACTGAGCGATGCATAGCCAGTTCCAAAATCATCAATAGCAATACTTAAGCCGTAGTCTGATAATTTTTGCAAGATGACTCGAGCTTTCTCCTCATTATCGATTACTGCGCTTTCTGTAACCTCTATCGTTAAATATTTTGGATCGATTCCTGACTTCTCAATCAGTGAAATAAACTCAGATGCAAGTTTTGGGTTTCTGAATTGTTTCGTAGAGACGTTTACTGAACACTTTAAAAATATACCTGCATCTTGCCACTCACGTTGTTGCTGACATACCGCATTAAATACCCAAAAACCAATTTGTTCGATTAATCCCACTTCTTCCGCGATAGGAATGAATTCGTCCGGGCCTACAACAACCAGATTGCCATCATCTTCCGGCTCATTTAAACGAATTAAGGCTTCGAATCCGGTGATTTCTTTGGATATCGAATGGACCAATGGTTGGAATTGGAGTTGAAAATTATTCTCTCTTAGAGCACGGTGAAGTAAGTTACGAATTAAAACCGTTCGTTGGAGCTTTTCTTCAATTTCAGGTTTGTAGAAGGCGAAGCGATTCTTACCATTTTGTTTAACCTGATACATCGCTTTGTCAGCGTTGATTAATAATGACTCTGCCGATTGGCCATTCTCCGGGAATATTGAAATGCCAATACTCGCGGTAACAAATATTGACTGGTCGTATATCTGAATCGGACTCGATAAAATGTCGATCATTTTTGTAGCGACGTGTTGCGCCGTGGAATTATCATTAATATTTGGCATAATGAAGACAAATTCATCACCACCAAAGCGAGTCAAAATATCATATTCACGGGTACATTTTTCAAATAGATAGGTGACCTTTCGTAATAAGATATCACCAGCGTTATGACCCATTGAATCGTTGATTAATTTGAATCCGTCAAGGTCGATAAATAATACCGCAAATTTACTTTGGCTATATCGTGACTGTAGCACGACCTCATTGAGCTTAATGTTGCATGACGTTCGATTTGGTAAATTGGTCAAAGGGTCATAATAAGCCAACTGTTTTATATGAGCTTCGTGTGCTTTTATGTCTGAAATATCTTTATAGGCACCTCGGTATCCAACTATGCGATCGAGTTTTATTATTGGCTTACCTGTGGCAAGTAGTACCTTGCGACATCCGCTTTTGCTTATGTAACATTTCTCATAACTCACCAAATCGTTATCCCCGGCCATTGAATTCATTAATTCAGAAACATATAAAGGATTTGGGTGTTCTAACAAGTTAACAAGCGGCGTTCCGACAATCATATCAGATTGATATCCCAAGACACTTTCTACGCCATCAGAACAATAGGTAAAGATTCCTTGGGTATCAATTTCCCAAAGCCAGTCGGACGCGCTATGAGCAATGTCACTGAATTTCTTCTCGGCTTCTCGCAAATTCTCGACATGTAATTGATTTTTGATGGCGGAGGAGAATAGGGTAAGAAGCCCTTCATATATCACTCCTTTTCGTTCACCAAGGCTAAAAACACAAAACCCGAGAAACTCTTCTTGAAAAGAAAGTGGCATTACTAATAGAGAAAATACGTCACCATAGGGTTCGATTTCTGATGGCAACAACTGCATTGGGTTATAGGAAGATGTTACTACGTCTAAGCAATGATTATCTCTTAATGCCATAATATTACGAACTAAACTTTGTGGTTTATCTAAATCTTCAAATATACTAATGTAGTAATCCGTAATATTTAATCCATCAGCTAACAATAAGCTTATTTCTTCTAGGTTAAATTGAGAATTAAGTTGAATTCCAATTTCTCGCATCACACCTACGTATTTATCTGATTCAAAATTCCTATATCGTGAGGCTTTTTCATTATATGATTGAACTACATTTAATATGTCGGATGCTAACTGTGCCTCAATGTGATTATTATTCTGAGAAATCCTCTCCATAATAAAGTGATGAATACAAAGTGATAACTTAGTCCATAAATATAACTCTTTTGTCTTAAATGAATGACTCAATTTGTCTTTTAGATAAATGATTAATTCATTTGAGTTAGTAGAATTTATATCATTAATAAATAAAGAGAGTAGATGTTGAGATATGTCTTTATCGAGTGTAGAGCGAATCTCAGGTAGGGTGTTGGATATTATTTGATTGAGCAAGGTATGAAAATTAGATAATGATAATGTTTGGTCGACTACTTGTGGTAAGGAAACCAAATCATAGTCAGATCCTTTGCAACCACAAGAGTGTCGAATTTTTAGTGAAGTAGGGAGCACCAAATTGTCTTTAAATGGATGCCCTTCAATGGCTGCGATCAAACGTTCAGCAGCGTGCCATCCTAGTTCATAAGTTGGTTCGACAATACTGGTTAGTGATGGCTCTGTGAATAAGCTGTCGTCACTGCCCATTGACCCTGTCACGATGACATCTTCTGGTACTCGTATACCAAGTTGTTTTAATGCAGTGAGTGTCGTACGAGCTAGATTATCGGTACCAGCGACAATCGCTTGTGGCCATAAGTGTCTTTCTCTATTGAATAAGTTTGCGAGTCCGGGAATATCTGCGTGTAATAGCGTGTCACTGGTGATAGTAAACTCTTCGTCAAAGCTTAATCCATGAGCTTCTATTGCTTCAATTAACATCTGTTTTTTTACAATTGTAGAGCGATGTATTCCTGTCGCTCCAGCATACGCAAATCGTTCTACGTTGTGTTGTACTTTAAGATGAGCAACCAACTCCCACATCCCTTGGCGTGAGCTATATCCTACGTCCATATACTCTGGCAGATAACTGGCGACAGTAACTATTGGGATGTCAGAAAATTGTTTGAGGAACTGAACTTGCTCATCTTCAGGTATAAACCTGCTTAGTGAGCCCATCGGAACAACAATGCCATCGACTAACGACGTGTCTATAAGCTCAAAAATACGATGGCGTGACATATTAATCGGTGAAGGTTTAGAAAATGCAGCCCCAGAAAAACAAATCACGTTATATCGATGTTGCTTTGCATAATCCGACGCACCGAATATTACCCCTTCAGAAAAAGGTGTAGCCATCATATTTGTCATAACTGCGATGGTGGGTCGATTGGTTCTTAGGTTGGGCATACCCATCGTGTTGTACCGTGAAATTAATAAAATAATAATACAATAACAATAAACTTATTGCATAATTGCTGCAATGATAGAAATAGGAAATCAAACGGTGGTCGTTATAAAGAATGTCTTACTAGTGAGAAATTACGCTAGTTATAAAATTAGCATTAGTGGATGAGTATAAATATGGATTTGTCAATATAAATAGGTGTTAATAAATGCATTGTAAAAAAGTTTATTTATTATTTTGGTCTTTAATTATCGAAAATTTACATTATGTTATTAATAACATAATCAAGTTTATTCTTTTTGGCTTTATACATCGAATTGTCAGCAAGTTGTATTATTTTATCAATATCGAAGCTTTCATAAATATCACTGAAAGAGACGCCGATACTTACATTTACAGGTAGTATTAAATTCTCATATGGTACAGGCTGAGAAATAACGTCTTTAATATTAATAACCAGTATCTCTAATGATTCGATATCTTTGAAATCCTCAACGATTAAGATAAACTCATCACCACCGAATCTGAAAATATAATCTAGGTCATCTAACGAATTACGCATTCGCTGTCCTATTGTTCCCAATACAACATCCCCTGCAGTATGCCCATATTTGTCATTAATTAACTTGAAATCATCGAGATCAAGCATAATCAGCGCAAATGTTTGATTATGCATTTTGCAATATTCGATACGTTGCTCAAGAATAGATTTCAAATTATGACGATTGAATAAACCCGTCAGAAAGTCATAATGCGCGATAGACTCTAACTTTTCATTCGCTTCTTCTAACTCGTGGGTTCGCATTGATACACGATACTCAAGTTCTTCGGTTATTGACATTAGCTCCTGGTTTGTCTTCGCCAATGTATCTTGATGATATGAAAGACGTTTGATGAGTTGCTCAAATGAATTAGCCACAATTCCTATTTCGTCTTTCCGTTGAGTAAGGTCGCTTTGAAGTGTCTTATCTTGGTCAACTTCAAGGCTTTGAATTTGGGAGATAAGACTATGCAATGGTTGTCCAAAATTGAGCCGAAGGAAAACGAGTATTGCTAAGATAGCTAAAAGTGACACGATTCCAGAGTGAAGTAAAATTGTGTTAATAAAAGCAGTAGTATTTTTAAAAATATAATTCTGGTCGAGTTCAACAACAATATATAGCTGATGCGGTACAGTACTGCTGACAGCTTTCTTTATTGTGTAACTGCTCATATTCGAAGTATGACTGAAAGTAAGTAGATGCTTGTTTTCTGTATATACGACGTCATCAGTATTAGGGAAGGTAAACAAACTTTTGCCACTTTCGTCACAAAGTGTAACGGACAATAAACCTTCAATATTGTCGAACACTTTGCTTAAAAGGGTCTCATAGCCATTGAATTCCTCAGGAAGCAAGCCTAACTTTAACAGCTTCTCTGTCTGAAATACGAGTTTACTCGCCGCGTTATTCCCTCTTTCAATTAACACATCGTGATAGCGGTTGCTGATCTCTTTTGAAAACATAGTCACAAGAATTACCGTCACTAAAATAAGTCCGGCGCTAAATATGAGTGTTATTTTTCGACTGAGTAAACCTTGCACGTTACTATTAATCCCAGCTGTATTTATTTTTGACTGAGTTATCCAACAGCAATTGAACATCCAGTTTAATGCCTAAATCTTTTGCTCTAGATAAACTAATCATGGGCTCACCTTTTAGACTTGGGGACATCTTTATTGACTTGGGACTTACTCCATCTTTTAATATTCTGCGTGCCATAACACCTGCGAGGTGGCCTTGTTCATACCCAGAAACTGCAACGGCACAAAGGGTTCCATTATCAACTCTAGACTCCCAGAATGAAAAGTCGGGTAGTTGACTATTCTCTGCTGTCCATTTTAGTATTTTTTTATAATCTACATTATTGCCTAAACGATCTTTGAGATTAAATACACCAAGGAGTGCAATAGCATCAACTTCATTCTGAAGCTGCGTAATCGTTTCTTTGTATTCATCAAAAGTATGCATGAGCGACCAATTAACGACGTCTATCTCCATTTCCGGTACTAACGCTTCTTTCATTCTAGAAATAACACCAACCCAGGTTGGATCGTTATCAACGATAACGGTGATACGCTTGATATCTTGTTGGATTTGACGGAGCAAATTGATGGTTGGAATAATATGTTCATACTCCATTACACCAGTCACATTTGAAGATCCTAAAAAGCCATATTCAGATGGGGCTCGATTTACGGCACTAAATACGATCGGCATAGCTGATCCAACATAATCTTGAGCAACGTATTTTTGGGCATTATCATCGTTGGTGTATAAAAGGTCAGGTTTCCAGTTGGAGATTGTTTCTTTGGCTAATTTAGCTTTAGTTTCAATGGCAGAGACAGAACTGACTCTTTTTGTATCAAGTTCAATGACTTTGTAGTCGACATCTAAATCGCCTATGCCATCTTTAAAACCCTGGAATTGTTGGATATTCCAATCCCAACTATGGTGATAACTCATTACATGAAGAATTTTGAACCTGTGAGGGGCGGAGTTGGCACTTACATTGGTTATCGAGAAACAAAATAAAAGTGTATACAGCCATCGTTTACTAAGAGTCATTGAGCTTACCTATATACATCTAATAGTACTGTTAACTTTAGTACAAGATGCAGTTTAAGGCGCATTAACCAATTAAGTGATCAGTATCTAATAGCTGAAAAGTGAGAGCTTAGTAGCATATGAGTGAAAACGTTCGATATATCTGCTGTGAATTGCGTGATCTATTGCGACTATTCATTGGTAGGATATTCATTCCAAGTCCGTTCATCGAGTGTGATGTAACTTTTGTCATCTTTCATCATCATTGTCACTCCAGCATTTTGAGCAACGATCGGTGTTGAAGGTAGGTTTGCAGTAAGTAAGTCTAAATCTAAATGTCTTGCACCGTACGTATTACTATCAATGATGTTTGTCGTAAGTTGTCCTAACGCTAAATGACTTGATGGGGCATCTATCTGAATACGAGAGTCTTGCTTATTAAGGTTTGCTCCAAAGAAAGTGACCCCAACAGGAATATTAATGATCGCTGGGGCGGGGATGTCACGGATACCAGATACTTGTATTTTATCACCGCGCAAGCCAGAACCATGCTCAGGTATGAATACGACAGTGATATTCCTGCCGCTATCTTCTATTTGTTGATATATGGTGTCTAAATCACTAAGAAGGTTGTTAAGCCGACGCTTGTAACTGACGATACTGGTTGAATTGTCGCTATTAACAATACGATTACCATCATGTAATGAGATCGTATTGTATAAGGTGACACTATTTGTTACATCGGAGTCAGACTTTTTCAATACTTGATCCAATACGTCTAGATCTCGTTTTATAGGCGAACCATCAAATGCAACCTGATATCGGTCAAGAGTATTATATTCGGTTGTGATGTTCGTCATATGCCCAGCTTCACCAATCAATTGAGTAAAGTTATCGAACACCCCATTGTGATTCATTGTGATACTAGTATCAAAACCAAGTTTGCTAAGGTTCTCGAAGAGATAACATGCTTGACTGTTTGCTTCATCGAACAACGTAGAGTGACTTGGCTGACCACATCCTGCACGTAAAAGTCTCACTACAGCTGGCCCACTATAAGAGGTGGCAGAATTGTAGTTTGTAAATGTTATATCAAACCGTTGAAATAATGGATGTTCTGATAATTGCGCAAGTTTTAAATCATCCCATGATAGTGAACAAATACTGATGAACAACATGTCAAAAGGTGCGACGGAATTCGAATCTGCAACCAAGTGAGTTTGCTTTAATTTTTGATTATCAAAAAAATTGTCCCTATATGAAGACAGTGTTTCATCTAGGCTAAGCGTGTTTTCGGATAGATTATTTTTTATCGAATTGTTTTGTATCGACGATGAGGTCAATTGAATTAGTGAAATATAGCAAATAGTCAATAATACAATAACGGTAATACGGAGGTAATGACGAATAAAATTATAAACGACGCATAATGCTAGAAAGCCAATAAATACTTTTATATCGACGAAGCGTTGAATTAAGTCAAGTAGGTAAAGTGTATCAAATTGTAATACCGATTCTAATTGATTAATTAAGCTAGTAAATGGTGGAAGAAAAGAGTCGAAATATAATAGACAGCATGCTATGAAACCAAGAATTAATTTTTGAAGAAAGCGATTGGAGAGAATCTGTGGTAATAAAATTATTAACAAGAAAAAAGCAATGTTATAAATAAGGTTAAAATCTATAAGATCGGTAAAAAAAAGATAAAATTTTATCACGAAATATACGTTCCACCATTTTATGTCAATGTTTAACTTTTTGAAATTGTGAGAAATTAATTCTGATGGTGTTGACATGCTTTGGTGTCTCTTGGAAGTATTACTTCGGAGTAGAATAAATTGTGTATTTAAATATAGATTAACATCTTAGATGTATCAATTCTGAGAGATATTCTTTTAATTTAGATTAAACTAACCTATACATTTGAATGTATTAGATTTAAGACTGGAAATTGCATTACTTTTTATAGCTACTAATATTAGGTTTAGTTTTAAGTGATTCTATCCATTCATTGTTGGTAGGCTAGATTAGGAGCTAAAGTGAAGAGTAAAGATATAGAAGAAATTTATGCAAACTATGAAATATCTAATGGGATCTATAATGAAATAAATCAATCTAATGATTTAGATAGGATTCGTAGGAAATGGGCAATATTTTCTCTCATTAACAAAGATATTAATGTTTTGGACAAAAATAACTCTTCAGATGGTCAAAATTTAAATGAAAACAATTGCGCTGCTTAATCTAAAATCTGGATGTGGTGCCACAACAGTCGCTGCTAATCTTGCGGATATATTATCGATATCACACAAAACTTGGCTTTGGCAAACCGATGAAATGGATCAATTATCTCTTCATTACGGTCAAAGTATTGATTTGAGTGTAGAATGGAAAGCAGAGTTAGATTCTTCTTGTTTTAACAATAAGTTAGATTCTATCTATTCCAGCGATTTACCATTTACGTTTTTTTCAAACCCCCACAATTCTGGTTTCAGTCTTGTGCACATCGATGATTGTCATTGTTTAAGTAAGCTTAGTAGAACGCTGAAGCAATTTGATGAACAAGGTACTCCATCTTATTCGGTCGTCCACATACCACATGAATTTCATCGTTTCGTTGATTTGTCTGAATTATTCGATTTGGTCATAGTAGTTGGGGCCGCTGATGCACAGACTTATCAACGCTTAAATATGCTGAATGGCTCACTAAATAACTCATATTTCGACAACGATAATGTGAAATTACTCATCAACAGATATAGCCCTGAGCTAAGTATTGAGAATGATCTGTATACCATTATTAGCGACGAGTTTACTGATAGAATTTTGCCTGATCCTATTTTCAATTCCCCTGAATTTCTAGAAGCGGCAGCGAACATGGTTACGCTAAAATCGTACGCAAATAAATCCTTTGCCCACAAGAATATAGAGAACCTGGCGCAATGGTGCGGAACATGGCTTGAAGCGGATACTGATAGTGAATAATTCCGCTGGTAAGTCGAAATCTGGTTTTACCGATGTAATGGCACTGTTTGAGGCGCATTACGGTGTAACTTCGTCAGGTGTCGGGCGAGTGTTAGTTGGGTTCTGGTGGCTTTTTTCATCGATTATACTCACATCAACCATCAATGGGATTGCTTCTTGGAAGTTACTGGTTTCACTGTATCCTAATGTGAATTTTTGTCGCCCTTCGTTGGTAGATCCTCTACGATTTTGCATTCAATCCATTTGGTTACTGTTTGTTCTTTTATCTAAACTACTCACACTATTTTTCTATTTTCCCTCCTGGATAGCGATGGGCGCTAGGTTTGTTCTAACGACGTTAAAGCGCAAAATTTCTTTTGTTGGAAAACGAATTACCGATTTCGAACATAGAAATGAACGTTCAGATAATAAGGCACAGTCCACGTCTAAATTAATCGTAAATAAAGTTATTCTCGCGTTCTTTCTTAGTGTGTTTGCAGCTATAGCGACGGTGTTTGTGATGGTTCCATTATCATTAGAACAGCAAATAATGAGTGTTGGAATTATTACTTTGGTTGCATTTGTATTACGTTCCGTACCAGGGCGTATTTCATTGCTTGTCATGATGTCGATCTCGGCCATTGTGTCTACTCGTTATATTTGGTGGCGTTTATCCGAAACAATTAACTGGCATGACGCGATGTCTACTGCATTTGGCGTTATTTTACTTTGCGCCGAGGTTTATGCATGGGTCGTTCTGATGTTAGGGTATTTTCAAAACTCGTGGCCGTTAAATCGGGTCCCCAAGCAGTTAGTTTCAGACACAACTAAGTGGCCAAGTGTTGACGTTTTCATACCAAGTTATAATGAACCTCTAGATGTCGTTAGGGCAACGGTGTTCGCTGCTCAAGGAATCGATTGGCCCAAAGATAAGCTCAACATCTACATTCTTGATGATGGTAAGCGAACGGATTTTGAGGAGTTTGCAGAGTTAGCTAACGTCGGCTACATAACTCGAACCACCAATGAGCATGCTAAAGCCGGAAATATTAATAAAGCACTACTAAAAACGGATGGTGACTTTATTGCAATATTTGACTGCGATCACATACCAACTCGCGCATTTCTTCAGCTCACTATGGGGTTGTTCCAAGAGGATCCAAACCTCGCGTTAATTCAAACCCCTCATCATTTTTTCTCACCAGATCCGTTTGAACGAAATCTTAATAATTTTCGGTCAGTACCTAATGAAGGCAGTCTATTTTATGGATTAGTTCAAGACGGCAACGATCTTTGGGACGCGGCATTCTTTTGTGGCTCTTGCGCGATAATTAAGCGAGGTCCGTTGCAAGAAGTCGGTGGTATTGCTGTCGAAACGGTAACAGAAGATGCTCATACCTCTTTAAGGCTTCATCGATTAGGTTATAAGTCAGCATATTTGAAGCAGCCCCTTTCTGCGGGGTTAGCGACAGAGACACTTTCTGCTCATATCGGGCAAAGAATTCGATGGGCACGGGGAATGGCTCAGATATTTCGCATTGATAACCCACTGGCAGGTGTTGGTTTGAATTGGCGACAGCGCTTGTGCTACCTGAATGCAATGCTCCATTTCTTGTCGGGCATTCCAAGAATGATTTTCTTGTTGGCTCCCTTGGGTTACTTAGTTTTCGGCGCTCATATTATTGATGCACCAGCAGTAGCACTATTGGCGTACGTGATCCCCCATATGGTTATTTCCAATATTACAAACTCGAAGATTCAAGGTAAGTATCGCTACTCGTTTTGGGGAGAGGTATATGAAACTGTACTTGCGTGGTATATCGCAAGACCAACTACGGTAGCCTTGTTTGCGCCTCATAAAGGCACATTTAATGTGACCGCTAAGGGTGGGTTAATCCCGTCGTCGCATTTTGACTGGTTAATCTCGACGCCATATTTGGTATTTATGGGATTAAATTTAATTGGCGTCATATTTGGTCTATTCAAATTAGACCTTGATGATTTTGGTACGTCATCCACGATAGCCGTTAATCTGATGTGGACGGCATACAATTTACTGATCATCGGCGCAGCTATCGCGATTGCTCAGGAATCTAAACAAGTACGCAAAGAGCATCGGGTCGGCACCGCATTTTCTGCTCAAATGAAAATACCAGGCGGTTATCGGGTTGAGACAGAAATGATTGACTTCTCATTAAGCGGAGTGAAATTGAAGTGGAATATCGAGTCAGAACTTGGTCATCAACTCACGTCCGGTGACAAGGTAATGTTGATTCTGCAAAAAGGGCAACAACGTTGTAGTTTCGACGCTAACGTGATTGCAGTTGATGCTTCAAGCTGTCGTTTACAGTTTGAAACTATGTCATTAGCTAAGCAGGTCGAATATGTGCAATGTACCTTTGCACGCTCAGATATATGGAGCCGTTGGCAAAATGAATATAAACACGACAAGCCTTTAGACAGCTTATTGCAAATATTTAACGCTGGTGGAGTAGGCTATTATCAATTAGTGAAGAATATTTGTAACGTTAAATTGGGCAGATACAAACCCCTATTGCCAGTGGCTAAATTGTTAGTTTCTCTTAAACCACATCCCATTCTTAAAGAACTTTAATTTATGAACATGAAAATGAAAAACGCGTTGATACAAGCCGCATTGATAGCTGTACCATTAATTGCTGCTTATCCTTCGATGACATTGGCCGCAGATAACAAGAGTCAATCCTCACTCTTACATGAGTATTCGTTCAAAGATCTTGGTGTGGCAGGGACGTTAAAATTACAGGGTAACCAAAGCGTCGGATACCTTGGGTTTGGGTTAAGGCTCGATCAAGTCGCTGAGTCTACGAGTGTTAGATTAAATTATATTGCGTCTCCTTCACTGTTGGAGAACTCTTCGCATCTGAAAATCTACCTTAATGATCAATTAACCAAAGTGATTGAGTTCGATAAGCGAAATGTAGGCAGTCAGTCGAGCGTTGATATCGAACTGATGAATGAGTTTATTACTGATTACAATCAACTAAAATTTGAACTTGTCGGCTTTACTGAAGATCAATGTCAGCACCCAGATCGCGCAAACATTTGGCTAGAACTTGCCGAACAAAGCTCATTAATCATCGAAACTCAACGTCTAGAGTTAGCGAACAATCTGAGTATATTACCAGCACCTTTTTTTGACCCTCGAGATTCTACTTCACTTGCATTGCCATTAGTAACAAGTTCCTCGCCATCCTTAGGTGTCATTAAGCAAAGTGGCATAGTTGCATCTTATTTTGGCGCGCTAGCAGATTGGAGAGACACCGACTTTAGTTTGGTCGAAGATCAATTGCCACAATCGAATGCGATAGTCCTACTAACTAACGATCAAAAACCTTCGTTTCTGGCTGACTTAACGGATGTTGATGGTGCATATTTAGAAGTGATCGATCACCCTACTAGTCAGTATCATAAACTACTACTTGTTATGGGGCGCGATGAAGCAGACCTACAAAATGCTGTGCTTGGCTTGATCTCTAATCAAACAGCACTTAATGGCCCGATTAGCCGTGTAGACTACATTGAACCTCCTCAACCTCGTTTACCTTATGATGCCCCTAAATGGCTCAATACGTCAGCACCTGTCAAGTTTGGCGAACTTATTTCCGAGTCATATCAGTTTGAACAACAAGGAAATCATGGTGGTGCTATAGGGTTTGATTTTACGCTTCCACCTGACTTATTTGTTTGGCGCAGTAAAGGTGCTGAGCTTGATGTCTCCTATCGCTATTCTCCTTTAAAGCCCGATCAAATTTCTCAATTAACCGTGAGTTTAAATGGTCAGTTCTCTGGTGCATTTTCATTGGATGAAGTGAGTGGTGCAGAAGAATCAAACTCAATGTCCCTTCCAGTGATTGATGGTATTAATGCTGCATTGAGTATGGCGCCCATGGTAAGTCAAGGTGAGCAGAACAAACTAGGACTTAAATTTCAATTTGCCAATGGAAACCAAGGGGAGTGTTCCACTGAGCGCGCGAATGCATTTTTTGGTTCGATTAATCCCAATTCGACGATTGATTTCTCTGGTTTTCCTCACTATATGGAAATGCCCAACTTGTCGTCGTTTGCCAACAGTGCTTTCCCTTATACGCGCTTAGCTGACTTAGCCGATACCTTGGTTATATTGCCTGAAACTCCGAATCAGAACGATTTGCAGAGTTATATTAACTTTATGGCATTTACCGGTTCGACATCGGGATTCCCAGGTTATTACGTTTCTCTTGCCTACGGAAAAACATCCGCATCTTTGACCGGTAAGGATATTTTCGCCGTTAATTTGCCGTCTGAAGTTTTGACTGAATTAGGGCAAGAGCAAAACCGTGTCATCCTTGGTAATGATGGAACTGTTGAATTTTCGTCAATGGTTCAACAAGATAAAACATCTGTCGATAAACTCCAAAATGACGTCAAACTCACTCAAAGTGGTGCGATGGCAACGGTGTCGAGTTTTGAGTCTTCCGCGACATCAGAAAGAACCGTTGTTGCGCTTAATATGTCGTCAAGTAACGCTATGGAGTTGTTGTCCCCGTTGTTTAAAGGAACAGTGAGTGGGGATGTGTTTTACGGTGGTACCGCGGTTATTAATTCACAAGAAATTAAAAGCTTTGAGGCAAAAGAGAGTTACTACATTGGCTCACTTCCAATTATGAAGTTTATTTGGTTTCATGCTTCACAATTCTCTACGGCTCTATTAGCGGGACTTTTAGTTTTTATCGTTTTCTTTAGTTATCTAGTATGGCGAGCACTCTCAAATATTGCACATGACCGAAAAAACGGAAAACCTGATTAAATGGAGCAGGATTAGATGAATGTAAAATCGATAATTGGATTGTTGATGCTTCCTTCTTTCACAAGCTTTGCCGAGCAGTGTGATTGGCCTGAGTGGGAAGGGTTCAAAGAGCATTTTATCGTAGATGGTCGAGTTATCGATTACAGCGACGAACGCAAAATTACAACCTCAGAAGGGCAATCTTATGCAATGTTTTTTGCTCTCGTTGCCAATGACAGAAAAACGTTTGATCAGTTATTTCATTGGACTCAGACTGAACTCTCCAATGGCAATATAGGCAGCACGCTACCTGCGTGGTTGTGGGGATGGAACAAAGAACTTGGTCGTTACGATGTGTTAGACAGCAACTCGGCATCAGATTCTGATTTGTGGATTGCCTATGATTTGGCTGAAGCCGGTATTATCTGGAATAACTACGCCTATCGTTCCGCAAGCAAGCGTTTAGCAAAAAACATTTTGGAGTATGAAACGGTAAACGTCGATAACTATGGACTCGTACTTTTGCCTGGTCCTGTGGGTTTCGATCTTGGTCGTAATACATACAGGCTCAATCCTAGCTATAGCCCAATTCAGATCTTAGAGCGAATCGCCCAATTAAACAGTGATTCAAAGTGGGATGATTTGATTTCTAGTGGTTACCGCGTCACTTACGATTCCGCACATAATGGTTTCTCACCAGACTGGATTGAAGTCACCAACGGAAAACTACAGGTCGATCGGAAAACAGATGGTGTAGGGAGCTACAACTCAATTAGAAGTTATTTATGGGCTGGGATGCTCCACGATGATGCACCACAAAAAGAGGCATTGCTTAAACGCTTTAAGCCCATGGTGAGCAGCACAAAAGTAAAAGGGTATCCACCGCGTCTTGCGAATACCATTCGAGGTACGGCTAAGGAGCAAGGTAGTGAGGGTTTCTCGGCTTCGATGCTACCAATGCTTAAGTCGTTAAACGAGAATAGAGCTTTGAAGCGGCAGTTAGCACGCGTCAAAAAGGGTATGAAATTTGATAATAACGAACGTTACTATGACTCAGTACTAACCTTGTATTCGTTAGGTTGGCTGGAAGGTCGTTATCGGTTCGGTGCGTCTGGAGAGTTAATTCTCCCATCAAATGAGCAATGCAAATCATGATGACTAGATTAAAAGCCCTTTTAGCTGCATTTGCGGTAGTCGGTATCAGTAGCGAAGCTTATTCTCAACCCTTGAGTTTTGACTATTTGGCGACAATGCCAACGTCATCAGAATTAACACAACTTAGAAAAACCTTAGTTTCTGGTACTACGAGTAAAGGCAACTTAATTGAGGCTTTGATAGAACAGGGTAAAAATGCCTATGCGAATTATCGATACGATTTGGCTAGAGGCGCGCTTCAACGAGTATTAGCCGTAGATCCGAACAATATAGAAGCAAACTATTACCTAGGGTTAATGGCTGTTGATAGCGGTGAGTTTGATAAAAGCGATGTGATTTTGAGGGCGATTCCTATTGATAGTCGTTATTATCAATTATTGATAACCTATAAAGATATTCATACTCAACGCAGTTCAGAATATCAACGAGCTAAATTGCTCGCTAAAGCGGGACGTTACCAACTTGCGCGTGAACAGTATCAGGCGCTGTTTTCTCATGGGATACCCGCTCCTGATATCGCTATCGACTACCTCATTATTGAAACTAAAATTGAGGCGACACGCTCGAATGCGCTTCATGGTTTGCATCAGCTAAATATTGAATTTAATAATGTTACTCGTTATCAAATTGAACTTGCAGATCATATTTCCAATAGTGATTCTAATTATACGTTGAAGCGAGCCATATATAATCGATTTATTTCAGACAATACCTATGGGAAACATGCGGCTAAATCATGGCTTAAGCTTATTTCTGATTTGCCCGCAACGGAGCGTTCAATTGCTGACATTATATTGCTTGAACAAAAATTTTCGGATGATAAAGAAGTATTAAACGATCTTGCCGACATCAAAGAAATGAAGGTCGCTAGTATTGCTCAGAAGAGAGACCCTGTTTATCAAGCCAAGCACGCAGCGATAATGTTCTATGACAATGAAAACTATGAGCAAGCAAAACTTAAAATCAATTCTGTGATCACTTCTGGGCGAGCAGATGCCGAGATATATGGATTACTCGGTCATATAGAAACAGAATTGGGCCATGCAATCCCAGCATTAAAAGCGTACAAACAAGCAATATCGAAATCACAAGATTCAAAGACGCGCGCACATTGGCAGTCATACAGTGATGAATCGGAATATTGGACGACACTTGCTTTAGCAAAGCAAGAATTCGCGATGGAAAGTTACTTTGAAGCTCAGAATCTGTTTGCTCAAGCAGTAACGATTATTCCCGACTACGCCGAAGCTTATATTGGACTAGCAGATGCGTACTATCTGCGTGACAGATATCAATTAGCGCTAGAGAGTTATCGAATTGCGCTCACGAAAGAGAAAACAAGCGCTCGTGCACTCGAAGGTGAGTTTAAATCGCTAGTTGAAGTGAGAGGCGTGCGTTACGCCGTCGAGTATTATGATCTCAAACCACTATCTCAACAAAAACAAATTGAAACCCTAGTAAGAAATACCAAGTACGAAAACGAACTCAATGAATTTGATAAAGCATTAAGAGCCGGGAATACACAGCGTGCCAAGACGTTAATTGGTCGACTGGCAAATGACGGTATTAGTGATGCATGGTTACGAAGGAAGGTCGCATTAGGGCTCATTGATGTTGGTGAAGAAGGCAGAGCAAACGCATTGATGAAGCGTTGGTTTTCACAAGACAAATCTCCTGAAATGGCTCACGCTTACAGTATTTACCTTTCGGGGTTGGATAATGTATCTGGAGCAATTGATGTATTAAATCAAATCAGTTTAAAACGCTTTACTCCTTCTATGCATAGTACGTTACGTCGCCTTAAACTTGAGCGAAGACTTACTTTTATTTCACGCCAGTACGATAAAAATAATGGTATCGCTAACAGCCAGATTCAAAACTTGCTTAATGAAGTGAGTGATGATTCATTGTTGCGCTATGCGGTTTTAAGATCGTGGTTTTCGATGGGTGAAACATATCGTTCGTCGGTAGCATTAACGTCTGATATTCCAATGTCAGATGAACCTAAATCGTTGCAGCTAGAGTATTTGGATTTACTGGTTTCATTTGGCTTGTATGATGAGTTTGAACGTCTCAGTAAGCAATGGGGTTACACAAAGCAAACCAATCTATCGGCTCAGCAGTTAGCCGATTGGCGTGAAATCAAAACAGAATTTGATTTGCGAAAAGCCGCTGAGTGGCGCGACGATGGTAATAGTCAAAAAGCAACCGCACTTTATCGGCGGACTCTATCGTTATCTCCCAACGAGTTAAGTGTCAAATTGGCGCTGTTGTCGGCAATTGTTGAGGACGAAGGTAAAACCAATGAAGCATATAGGCTTAGTGATGACTTATACCATTCACGTAAAAAGTTAAGTCTAGATGACTCAAAAACCTTAGCGACATTACTCGACGAGCTCAATCGAGAAGATGAATCGACTAAGCTACTGTATGAATTAAGCGAGAATAGTGGTCGCGATCGTCAATTGATGAGTGATTTGCTCTCGATCTCAGTTTCTCATCGCAATCGAATCCTATCTCCCAAGCTTGCTGCTCGAGCATTGACAACCAATGCACGCGCTAAGTCGAACCAATCAAATTTATACGAAATATATCACCAAGATGATTTGACCGAGGTTGGTAAGGCGATTCGTTCAGATATTGACACGATGCAAGCGCAGTCAAACATTGATTTAGCGATTGGATTTCATTCGTCGCAAAATTCGAGTAGAAATATTCAGCGAACGATTCCAATTGAAGTGAGTTTCCCCGTTGATGATATAGATGGAAAGTTCTTTGTCAGAGCGGATTTACTGGAACTTGAAACTGGGAATATAAAACAAATTGATTTTCTAAACGAACAAAGTGAAAGCGATATCGATCAGAATATAAATGGTCAACTATTCGGTATCGGGTTTAGGGGGAATGGTTGGAGTGGTGATATTGGACGACTAGACTTCGATACTAAATCAACGATCGTTGGTGGCATAACCATCCCCGTTGACATTTCAAGTATTGGTATCGATGTGACATTATCGCGAAGGCCTATGACCTCCACCATTGTCTCATACGCTGGCGTAGAGAATACCGATGGTCAATCTCGAGAAGAAACCGAGTGGGGTAAAGTAACAAAAACTGGTGTCAAAGTAGACTTAAGTTATGATCAAGGCAACGCATGGGGAGCTTGGATGAGCCTGCAGTATCATCAATTAAACGGTGATAATGTGGAAGATAATCACCGTTCTGCATTGCTAGGAGGACTGTATCATAAGCTTATTCAGGCTGATTCAGAGCAACTGTCAGTCTCTCTAAATTCAATTTGGTTTTCGTTTGATAACAATCAGGATGAGTTTAGCTATGGCTTAGGTGGATACTACAGCCCTCAAAGTTACTTTTCACTTTCCGTTCCCGTTAGCTATGCGACGCGAATTACTCCTAAAGTATTGTTATGGGGCGGAGCGGGGGTCTCTTATTCAACAGTGAAAAGTGATGGGTTGTTTAATACTGACGAAGAATCGTCGACGAGTCAAAGCTTTGGTTTTAGTGGCGAGGTCGGGATTGAAACACGACTTTATAAACACTTAGATTTGGGGCTTAGATTGAGTCATCAATATTCTGAGGATTATGAGCCATTTGAGGTGCAACTCTATAGTCGCTATTACCTGAATCAAATATGGAGTCATGGCGATTTAACGCCGAATACCATTACGCGTTATGCAGAGTTTGATTAGTCCTAAATTACAACTCGTTTGATAAAAAAGCCTCCATTTGGAGGCTTTGACTATCATCAGCATTGAATTGTTAAATTCTCACGAAGTAATTAATAAATTTATAATACTTGAGCAATTGCTTTGCATAGCGGGCCCATATTGGACTTAGTCATACCAGCGACACTGATGCGGCCTGAACCAACGATGTAGACACCAAATTCTACTTTAAGATGATTAACTTGCTCTTTAGTTAAACCCGAGAATGAGAACATTCCATTTTGACGAGATATAAAGCTAAAGTCTTCCTGAACACCCTCAGCTTTGAGTGAAGCAACAAACAGTTCACGCATCTCTTGAATACGGTCGCGCATCTGTTTAACTTCAATTTCCCATTCAGCGCGTAAAGCATCGTCATTCAAAATATAGGTAACGACAGCAGATCCGTGAGCTGGTGGGTTAGAATAAATTGAACGGATAATCGCTTTTACCTGTGAGAAAGCGGTCGTTGAAAGTTCAGCATCGCCAGAAACCAATGTGAATGCACCAACGCGTTCGTTATAGAGTCCAAAATTCTTTGAGAATGAACTCGCGACTAAAATTTCTTGATTGTGCTTAGCGAAAATTCTCAACCCTTGTGCATCTTCTTCAACACCCGAAGCAAATCCTTGATAGGCAAAATCAAATAATGGTAATAATCCTTTTTCAGCACATAACTTCGCTAATGTTTCCCACTCTTGTTCCGTTGGGTCTATACCGGTAGGGTTATGGCAACAGCCGTGCAAAAGAACGACATCACCTTCAGATGCCTTCTCTAAATCAGCCACCATTGCGGCGAAGTTTTTCTCTTTGGTCTCTGAGTTGTAGTATGAATATTCTGAGATAGGTAAGCCGGCTGCTGCAAACACGCCTTTATGGTTTGCCCATGTAGGATTACTCACCCAAATTGTTGCGTCATTGAGCTGACGTTTAATAAATTCGCCAGCCACACGTAAGGCGCCAGTTCCGCCTGGAGCTTGTGCAGTTTTCGCAAGCTTATTTGAAACAATATTTGACTTTTCGCCGAATAAAAGCTTTTGAACAGCTAAGCCATATTCTGCAGTCCCTTCGATAGTTAAATATGATTTAGTTTTTTCGCTTTCTAAAAGCGCAGCTTCTGCTTTCTTTACCGTTGCTAATACAGGGGTTTGCCCTTCTTCATTCTTATAAATACCAACTCCAAGGTTGATTTTATTCGAACGTTGGTCCGCTTTAAATTCTTCTGTAAGGCCTAATATTGGGTCTGCGGGGGCGGCTGCGATTTTTTCAAACATGTTTCTCGTCCATATTTTTGAGGGTGGGTTAAAGTGTGCAAATCCCATTATTTATACCTGTATGAATGGTGTGTTACAACCAATAGATGAAGGTAATTTTGAAAATATATAAATATCGTTTATTTGATTGATTTGAACCCAAATACAGCTGTGATTCTTAAGACTAAAAAATGCGCTAATACAGAATTTAGTCATAAAAAAGCCGCTTGATAAGCGGCTTTTATGGCGGAGCAGGTATTCTATTTTTAGAAATTTGCGGAACGCGGAGTTCTTGGGAAAGGAATAACATCACGCACGTTAGCGACACCAGTTACGTAAGAGACCAAACGTTCAAAACCAAGGCCAAATCCAGCATGTGGAACAGTGCCGTAACGACGTAAATCACGATACCAGCTCATGTGTTCAGGATCTAATCCCATTTCAATCATGCGAGCATCAAGCACATCCAAACGCTCTTCACGTTGTGAACCACCGATGATTTCGCCGATTCCAGGAGCAAGAACATCCATGGCGGCAACGGTTTTACCGTCATCGTTTAAGCGCATGTAAAACGCTTTAATGTCTTTAGGGTAGTTTTTAACGATAACGGGAGCTTTAAAGTGCTCTTCTGCTAAGAATCGCTCGTGCTCAGATGAAAGATCGATTCCCCATTCAACATCGAATTCAAACTTTTTGCCTGAGTCGATCAGGATTTGAACCGCGTCAGTGTAATCAACTTGAGCGAAATCAGAATCAACAAATTTTTCTAGACGAGTAATGGCTTCTTTATCGACACGTTGAGCGAAAAACTCTAGATCGTCACGACGCTCTTCTAGAACCGCCTTAAATACATACTTAAGCATATCCTCAGCGAGTTTAGCTGCATCGTTCAAATCGGCAAACGCAACTTCAGGCTCTACCATCCAAAACTCGGCAAGGTGACGGCTTGTATTCGAGTTTTCAGCACGGAATGTTGGGCCAAATGTATAGACTTTACTTAATGCACACGCGTAGGTTTCGGCATTTAACTGACCTGATACGGTTAAGAAGGTTTCTTTACCAAAAAAGTCTTCATTGTAATCAACGTCACCAGCTTCTGTACGAGGTAGGTTGTTCATATCCAATGTGGATACTCGGAACATTTCTCCTGCACCTTCAGCGTCAGATGCCGTAATTAATGGCGCTGAAAGCCACACATAACCTTGTTCGTGGTAAAAACGATGAATCGCTTGCGATAAACAGTTACGAACGCGGGCTACAGAACCAATGATGTTGGTACGTGGACGTAGGTGAGCAACTTCACGAAGGTATTCAATTGAATGGCGTGTTTTTGCCATTGGGTAGGTATCAGCATCTTCAACCCATCCCACAACCTTAACATTGGTCGCCGCCATTTCGAAATCTTGGCCTTTAGCTGGAGATTCAACGATGGTACCCGTGATTTCAACTGAGCATCCTGTCGTTAACTTAAGGACTTCGTCGTTGTAATTATTAAGGCTATTAGGGACTACTGCCTGAATGGGATCAAAACAAGAACCATCATAAATAGCAATAAAAGAGATTCCAGCTTTGGAATCACGACGTGAGCGAACCCAACCGCGAACAGTTACTTCACTGTCTACCGCTAACTTTCCACTCAATACGTCAACTACAGGCGCGTAAGTCATTTTAGTCTTCTTCTCCATAAAGGTGTTTTGCCCCAATTTCGGTGAAAATACTGTGGTAAACAAGGCCGAAAAGGGCATTAATGCAATTTTGAAAATAATTAGGCAACAGTTTACCTGTCAATTTTATCGCTTCAACCTTTAATCTAAATTTAGCCGTGATTTCTTTTCGATATCGAGTCAATTGTGGTTAATAGATAATCGGCGGATCTGAGTTGTGAGACAAATCCATATAAAATTCATGGTTACTTCAATCGAGGGTCGAGAAATATCAGGAATAACTATAGTATTATCAATAGTGATTTTTGATGATAAAAGCCGTTGCTTTTATGTATATCACCATATGGTTCGCCTTAATGGGAATTAAGGGACTAAACTTATTGGTATATTAATTGTCATACTGACAACAGAGTCTTTAGCCTATTCGACATGAATGTTGCAAGGTTAGCGTTAAAACTAAATGGAAGAAGAGGCACATACTGTATGAAGGGTAAACAAGAATACAAAGGCGTAAAAGCGGTCGCATTATTTGCGATGGCGAGGGCTGCGCTCGCATTCTTGGCATGTTATGGAATCTATGTTCTCGCCGGTCAGAACATTCCGGAACTGATTTATGACATCGCAGAAACAATAAATATTAGTCGCGAAAACCAGCACGTTACTAAGTTAGCTCATAAAGCGGAAATGATCACACCGGGCAACTTGCAGGTTGTTATCGCCTTAGTATTCCTATATGGCTTAATAAGGATCGTTGAAGCGTATGGGTTGTGGAACCAATATCTTTGGACGGAATGGTTTTCGTTTATCAGTGGTAGTATTTATATTCCATTTGAACTTTATGAGTGTGTGACATCACCATCAATTCTTAGCTACGTTGTTTTGGCAATCAATTTAACCATTGTCGGATACTTATATTGGGTAATAAAAACAAGAAAGAAAAAGAAGCTATTGGCGGCTAATGAATATGTTACAGAACAATAGAATAACGCGCCGAAAGGCGCGTTATTGGTTTGAAGCATAAGATTACAGACTCTTAATTATCTCTTCAGCTTTACTCACTCCAAATGACTTTTCTGGTTCTACATTTAACGTGGTGACCACTCCGTTTTCAATGACCATAGCGTAACGCTGAGAACGCACACCGCCAAAAGTTGCAGTATCCATATCTAAACCAAGAGCTTTGGTAAAACTGGCATCTCCATCACCGAGCATCATGATTTCATCCGCGTTCTGGGCTTCTCCCCAAGATTTCATTACAAACGCATCATTGACTGAAATGCATGCGATAAGATCCACGCCTTTGTCTTTTATTTGGTCGGCTAAAACTACGTAGCCAGGTAAGTGAGACTCAGAGCAAGTTGGAGTGTAAGCACCAGGAACCGCAAATAGCACCACTTTTTTCTCTGCAAATAACTCATTGAGATTATGGTTAGCCATGCCTTCTGTTGTCAGTTGGCTTACGGGAGTTGCAGGAATCTTGTCGCCGATTTTAATCATTAGGTATCCTTACTATGTAGAAAAACGTTGTTGTAAAAGAATAGCCTTAAATCCTCTTTGTTAAAACGGAGCATTAGTAAGGCTTTTATTTATTTAGAGATTTACGAAAGCTTTTCAATTGGTTATCGTTAAAATGTCTTATTAAGTGGCTAGGATGGCCATAGTATTTTCAAAGGAAAGTGGTAGCGATGAGTATTCTTAAAAAAAATGGTGGTAAAGTTCTCAATATTGTCGAAGATCTTGGGTTGTTATTAATTGGTTTATTGACCGTAATAGCGATGATTTCTGAGGTGCTATTTATCATTGACCAGATGGCTGTAACGTTAGCCGATCTGCTGCTTCTGTTTATCTATTTAGAAGTTCTTGCAATGGTGGGTTTGTATCTTAAATCGGGCCGCTTACCTGTGAGAATGCCCCTTTATATTGTGATTGTTGCGTTAGCTCGATACATGGCGCTAGATATGAAGAACTTAGACACATGGAGAATGTTGGGACTATCGGGAGCGATATTAATTGTTGCGTTGGCTATTTTGGTTATTCGTTACGGCCATACTCGATTACCTTACGATAAGATCGGCAAAGATGTGTAATTCACGATATACGAATGTGACGTTGAAGTGAGTCGATGATTTGTGCTGTCGCTCCCCAAATTAAGTAATTTTGATAGGGGATTGCATAGATACTATGGCTGCGATTTTTTCGTAAAATGCTTAACGATTTTATATTGTGAGGACTAAGTAGGTACGAAGCGGGAACTTCAAATACCTCGGCAACTTCATTGTGGTCAATGTTGAGTTCATAATTCGAATCAATTATTCCAACAATCGGTGTCACTGAGAACCCGGTTACGGTTGTGATTGGCGGAAGTTGACCGACAACGTCGATCAGCTCATTTTCTATCCCAACCTCTTCATAAGTTTCACGAAGCGCAGTATCGCTCAGACTCATATCGTACCCTTCGACTTTGCCTCCGGGAAAGCTAATTTGACCAGGGTGATGGCGCAAATGCTTTGCTCTTTGAGTCAAGATTATGTGGTATCCAGTATCACGCTCAACTAGACCAATCAATACCGCCGCATTCCGCAGGTTCTGATCGCGATTGGGCAACTGATTACGATAGAGTTGTGGTTGAGACAGACTAAATTGACGAATAAAAGCGTGACGATTCCAGATCATTTTCCTACCTTTTCTTGATAACCATAACTTAGTATCGGCAGGATTCGGGATAACTTGTCAAAAGTTTCTTGATATTCGGCATCGACTTGACTGTCGGCAACGAGGCCGCCTCCAGCCCAAGCGTATAATCTTCCTTTATTCGCAACCAAGGTTCGTATGGTTATACTCGTATCGACTTGTCCATTCCGACATATATAGCCAATACTGCCACAGTAGACATTCCGACGATGAGGCTCGAGTTCTTCGATTATTTCCATGGCTCGAACTTTCGGTGCACCAGTAATAGAGCCCCCTGGAAAGCACGCCCGCAATAAATCGGTGGCTTGATAGCTAGGAGCCAATTCCGCACGAATAGTACTCACTAAGTGATGGACAGCGGGGAAGCTTTCAATATCAAATAGGCTAGGAACAGAGACAGAACCAGGCAAAGCGACCCGGCCAATATCATTGCGCAACAAGTCGACAATCATAAGGTTCTCAGCCTGATCTTTCTTAGCATTCTTTAGGTCTTCGACATGAGCTTCGTCTAGATGCGGGATATCACTTCTTGGTCTGGTTCCTTTAATTGGCTTCGTTTCTATAACTCGGTTATTTAGCCCAATAAAGCGTTCGGGAGAAACACTGAGAACCGCCCCTTGAGGAAGGCGGAGAAATGCAGAAAACGGCGCCTGATTAGAGGTCGCTAATTCCTGATAGGCTTTCCACTCACTACCGTGATAATTCGCGATAAAACGCTGTGCTAAATTTACCTGATAACAGTCTCCTGATAAGAGGTAATGATGAATTTTAGCAAATTTTTTCTGGTAGCTTTGCGGCGTCATATTTGACGTCCAATCACTGGTCAACGCAAATTCTAATTCAATCGCTTCCTGATTGGATTGGATGTGTCGGTCAATAAACTGCTTTGCGTTTGATAAATTCTCTCCAACTAACTGCGCAGTTTTACATTGATGATCAATAACTATGGCCCAAGTATATATGCCAATCGCCATATCCGGCATATCGATATCATTTTCAGCAATAGTTGGGATACGTTCAACTCGGCGCCCCAAATCATAAGCGAAGTAACCCAAAGCTCCACCGGTAAACGGAAATTCCGAATCAATGGATGCAGAAGGGGTGAACTTGGCGGTTAACTGAGCAATAAGTTCAAAAGGGTCCGTTTGACTAGATTGTGTATCACCAGAGATATCAATCAGTGTATCTTCACCAAAAGTGGTTAATGTTGCACATGGATTTGCAACAATAATATCGTATCGATTATCGACATGATCATCGGCCGCAGAGTGTAATAACATCGACCAGTCGAGAGATTGTAAACTATCGAAAAGTGAAGTTGCTAAGTCTTTCTGGTATTCCATTTCGACAATGGATAAATGTAAGTTTTTATTGTTAATCATTTGTTTAAAATGTGACAGAGAGTAAGCTGACTGCGTAGAATGATTGTAAAACCAAGGGTATCATAAAATACAAACATAAAGTTCTACGACGTATCGTTCATTATGGTTATTTTTGATGGAAGCGAAGTATTATATTCAATCTATAACGATAATAAACTACGGACAGTAGATCACACATTAAATGAGGCAAGCAATGACGGTAATTAAAAAGGAAGACGTAATCAGCAGTGTGGCTGATGCGCTTCAGTACATCTCCTATTATCATCCTCTCGATTTCGTTCAAGCTCTAGAAAAAGCCTACCACAAAGAAGAGAGTCAAGCGGCAAAAGATGCCATGGCCCAAATCTTAATTAACTCACGTATGTCCGCAGAAGGGCGTCGTCCTATCTGTCAGGATACGGGGATTGTTACCTGCTTCGTTAACATTGGTATGAATGTCCAATGGGAAGGCGATATGACAGTTCAAGAGATGGTAGATGAAGGGGTTCGTCAGGCGTATACCAATCCAGATAATCCACTTCGTGCATCGGTGTTAAAAGATCCTGCGGGTAAGCGTATCAATACTAAGGACAACACACCTGCGGTTGTTCATATTAATATGGTACCGGGAAACAGTGTTGAAATTCAGATTGCCGCGAAAGGTGGTGGCTCTGAAAACAAAACTAAGATGGTGATGCTCAATCCATCCGATGATATTGCTGAATGGGTAGAGAAAACCCTTCCATTAATGGGGGCGGGTTGGTGTCCTCCTGGCATGCTGGGTATTGGTATCGGCGGTACAGCAGAGAAAGCCGCTGTGTTAGCTAAAGAATCGTTAATGGAACATATTGATATCCAAGAGTTAATTGATCGTGGCCCATCAAATGCTGAAGAAGAATTACGTTTAGATATCTTTGAGCGTGTGAATAAATTGGGTATCGGTGCGCAAGGTTTAGGCGGTCTAACAACGGTTGTTGATGTAAAAATCAAGTCAGCGCCAACTCACGCAGCGTCTAAACCCGTTTGTTTAATTCCAAACTGTGCAGCGACACGTCACGTTCACTTCACTCTAGACGGATCTGGCCCTGCTGAATTAACACCACCAAAACTTGAAGATTGGCCAGATATCACTTGGGAAGCGGGCGCAAATACACGTCGCGCTAACTTAAATACCGTGACTCGCGAAGAAACACAAACTTGGCGTACCGGAGAGACTGTTCTACTTTCTGGTAAAATTTTAACTGGTCGTGATGCTGCACATAAACGAATTCAAACCATGTTAGCCAATGGTGAAAGTTTGCCAGATGGTGTGGATTTGAAAGATAAGTTTATCTATTACGTTGGTCCCGTCGATGCTGTTGGCGACGAAGTTGTTGGACCTGCTGGACCGACGACATCAACTCGTATGGACAAATTTACCGACCTTATGCTTGGCGAACAAGTCGGTATTATGGGCATGATTGGTAAAGCGGAACGTGGACCGGCGGCAGTAGAATCGATCAAGAAACATAAATCGGTTTATTTAATGGCCGTAGGCGGAGCTGCGTATCTAGTGGCTAAAGCGATTAAAAAAGCTCGCGTTGTTGCCTTTGAAGAACTCGGTATGGAAGCGATTTACGAGTTTGAAGTCGAAGATATGCCCGTTACGGTTGCAGTTGACTCAACTGGCGCCAATGCTCACCAAATTGGTCCTGACACATGGAAAGTGAAAATAATGGAAGCCAATAAGTAAGCAAGTCTTATTAGTTAGCCACGTTTACTTTTTGCTGATAGAGCTGCCATTGAAACGGCAGCTCTTTGTTTTTTAGTATGTTATCCTCGGAAACAATCTACATACTTATTCAAGTTTCGAGTACTAACATGGTCAAATTTATTAAATTTTTACAACTTTGTTTTTTTACGTTATTCGCCGTAATGGTGGGATATGATTTCTTTCTTCAAGGGTTTGGGATATTGACAGAGCGCTATGTGTTACTAAGCGGAGCGTTCTTATTGCTTCTCGAACTCGCATTACTGGTGATCGTGAAATTAATCCAAGATGACGTGTAGCTGCTTTTATTATCGCCACTTTAAAATGAGAACGACGAACCACATATAAAGTTGATAACAAAGCACAACATTCAGCGCGTAAACTGTTTCTCGAAGGAGCCGTACCTCTTGATAGATTTGACTCACGAAATTTCAGACATATTAAACCGAACGGTAGATGGAAATATTAAGATTGCCGTTACTGGTTTATCACGTGCTGGTAAAACCGCATTTATTACATCGCTAGTGAATCAACTGCTACACACCTCAACCCATCAGAATTTGCCGTTTCTAAATGCTCAACGAGAACATCGCCTTATTGGAGCAAAACGGGTTTCTCAACAGAATATGTTGATCCCCAGTTTTAACTATGATGATGCGATGACTCAACTGCAATCCACACCTCCACAGTGGCCAGTGCCGACAAGAGATGTGAGTGAGATTAGATTGGCACTAAAATACCGCACGAATAGTCGCACCAAAGGTCTGTTTGGCAGAACAAAAACGCTATATCTTGATATTGTTGATTATCCTGGAGAGTGGTTATTAGACTTGCCAATGTTAAATCAAAGTTTTGAACAGTGGTCTCAGCAGCAATTCGATGCAATCAAAGGTGTCAGAAAAACACTCGCAAGTGATTGGCTTAGTCACTATAACGAACTCGATTTTACCCAAAATGTTGACGATGGGACATTGACTCGAGTTGCTGAGAGTTACACAGAATATCTGAATCAATGCAAAACGAGCGGTCTTCATTGGGCTCAGCCTGGGCGTTTTGTATTACCCGGAGAGCTTGCTGGAGCACCTGTGTTGCAGTTTTTCCCAGTACTGTTTGATAGAAAGGCATCTGAGCAACAACGTGATTCAAGTTACCAAAAGCTTCGCAACCGTTACCAGGAATATCAATCTAAAGTCATCAAAGCGTTTTACGAGCAACATTTTTCGACCTTTGACCGTCAGATTGTACTCGTGGATTGCTTAACTCCATTAAACCACAGTGACGAAGCCTTTTCCGACATGCGTGATGCTTTAGAGCAGCTCTTGACCAGCTTCAAATATGGACGTACGGGACTACTCGGTCGTTTATTCTCGCCAAAAATTGATAAAGTGCTTTTTGCAGCGACGAAAGCTGATCATATTACGCCTGATCAACATGAGAACTTGGTATCGTTGTTAACTCAATTAGTCCACCCAGCTTGGCAGCAAGTTGCCTACCAAGATATTGAGTTAAGTTGCGCGAGTGTTGCGTCTATTAGAGCAACGAAATCAGGAAAGATAGAAGCAGATGGTGAGTCTCACTTTGCTCTTAGAGGCAGAACAGAGCAGGGGAACAGTATTACTCTTTATCCGGGCGATGTTCCTCCTAAGCTACCAGAACCAAGCTTTTGGAAAGATGAAAATAGCTTTAATTTTCGTTCATTTATGCCTCCACGCCTAAGTAATGATGAACCATTACCACATATAAGAATGGATAGTGTTCTCGATTTTCTATTGGGAGATAAATTACGATGAAAGATATAAAACGCGAACGAATATTTGAAGAACCAACGGATAATCAAAATGAAGCCATTGGCGATCCGTTTAAGGCGACTTCGTCGAAAGAGTTTGATTTAGCGGCAACCTTTGTCGAACAAGACTCTCTTGCTAGTGAAGCCGCTTTGAGTGATGTTGCATCCGTTATTCGCCCGAGTCGCACTCGGAAATGGGGCGTTTCTCTACTTGCTGTAGGGTTTACTGGGCTATTGGCGTGGCAATTGACTGATTTAGTATTGGATGCAATTAACACCAAAAGTTGGTTGAGTCTGGGCTGGACGGGCTTTATTGCTGGTTTGTCAGTATTTGGTATCGCGAGATTGTTGAAAGAAGTGATAGCCTTAAGAAAGTTACGTCATCACTTTACATTGCAAGAACAAGCTGAAGCACTCATTGAGCAAAATAGTGTCGGCCATGCACAAGAGTTTTGTGAAAAACTCGCAACCAATGGCAAAGACGCGGTCGATAAGGTCAAGCTAGCGGAATGGAAAAACAAGCTGCACGGGGCTCATAGTGATGCGGAAGTATTCGATCTCTATGACAGTATTGTGATGAAGCAACAAGATGAGCTTGCACTTGAAACCATTTCGAAATATTCCAGTGAAAGCGCCGCTCTGGTGGCAATAAGTCCGCTCGCGATTGCCGACATGTTACTGGTTGCATGGCGAAACTTGAAAATGGTCGATGATCTTTCCGAGATTTATGGGGTATCTTTGGGCTATTGGGCGCGAATTCGTTTGTTTAAAAGCGTCCTGAAAAACATGGCATTTGCCGGTGTGACCGAATTGGCAATCGACAGTGGCATGGACATGTTATCGACCAGTTTAGCCAGTAAGTTGTCGGCACGAGCAGGGCAAGGTATTGGTGTGGGTATCTTAAATGCGAGGCTTGGTGTTCAAGCTCTAACATTACTTCGGCCATTACCCTGGTTTCCTGATCGCAACGTTAAATTAGGTCATGTGCGAAAACAGATTATTGGCCGTGTTAAGTCGTTAGTTACTGATACTACTAGCAATAAAAAATGAAGATTAGAATAACCCGTTCGTTAATCGGCTTTAGATTGATTATGCGGGTATTTTTATTAAATAAGCGATGAGATACCTTGACCTAGTTAAGGGCTTGATAGACACTACTGTCAACTTTACCTTACACCTAAGGATTGGTGGACGTGCGTCTAGAAGTTATATGCGAAGATCGTCTCGGATTAACCCGTGAACTACTTGATCTCCTAGCCAGCCGTAATATTGATTTACGAGGAATCGAAATTGATGTTGTCGGCATAATTTACCTCAACTGTCCTGACATCGATTTTGATACATTCAGCGAACTAATGACACAGATACGTCGAATTCAAGGGGTAAAAGACGTACGAAAAATCCAGTTTATGCCGATTGAGCGTCACAATACTGAATTGGTTTCACTCCTAAATAACTTACCCGATGCTGTACTCTCTATCGACCTAAAAGGTACGATTGATATGGCCAATAGTGCAGCTATAGCGTTGTTCAACAAATCGGAACAAGAGATTGTTGAACAGCCGATTTCAAATTTTGTTACCTCTTTTAATCTGACCGATTGGCTTGAAGGAAATCAAGCTCGCTTGCGTGAATATATTGTATTAGATGGGCTGGACTATCGTCTTGAAATTATGCCGGTTTATATTCAATCCGACAGCCATGAAAAAACACTCGCAAGCATTATGATGATCTTCCGTGCGAGTCAAGCACACGGCGAGGTTAACAGTCTATTGCCTTTGCATCATGATTTAGGGTTTGAGCACTTTGTTGGGGTATCCAACCGCCACAAGGCATTAATCAATCAAGCTAAAAAACTCGCGCTATTGGAACAGCCTTTATTGATAGAGGGCGATACGGGTACTGGCAAGGAAATGTTAGCCAAAGCTTGCCATAACCGTTCTGAACGCGCAAATGCACCATTCTTGGTTCTGAGCTGTGCATCGATGCCTGATGATGTGGCTGAAACGGAATTGTTTGGTCATGCTCCCGGGTCGTTTAATCATCAGCAAGGCCATAAAGGAATTTTCGAGCAAGCCGACGGTGGCACAGTATTTCTCGATGAAATCGGTGAGATGTCACCGCATTTGCAGAGCAAGTTACTCCGCTTTCTACAAGACGGCTCATTTCGTCGTGTCGGTGAAGAACAGGAACTTCAGTTCAATGTTAGAGTCATTGCCTCTACTCGGCATGATCTTGCATTATTGGCCGAATCGGGACAGTTTCGTGAAGATCTCTATTACCGCCTTAATGTATTGACTCTTAAGATTCCCACATTAAAAGACCGACCGAGCGATATTCAACCTTTAGTCGAATTATTTGTTGCTAAGCATTGTAAAGTACTGGGGATGCTAAAACCCCAAATTAGTACCGAGCTATTTGAGCAACTGGCGTATTACCCTTGGCCAGGCAACATTCGTCAGTTGGAGAACTCGGTACTCAGAGCATTAACTGAAGTCGATGACCAAGCGATGAATATTGAGCATTTTCAATTACCGAGCGTAGAAAGTGAGGCCGCTGCTGCATTGCAGTTAAACTTGGAAGGTACACTCGACACAATCATGAGTGATTATGAGTCAAAAATATTGGATAAGCTGTATCAATCTTTTCCGTCGAGTCGAAAACTCGCGAAACGATTGGGGGTTTCTCATACTTCAATTGCCAATAAACTGCGTGATTATGGCATCAATAAGTCTTAGTCTCGAGTTAGAACACAATTTATCGATAAATGGTAAAGAGGTTTAACGTAAGATGACCGCTGGGCATGTCTATTTAACCGATGGTAATGTAATCGTTCGTGATGCGCGTTTGGATGATGCATCGAGAATTAGTAGTTATTTTATTACCAATCGAGACCACTTAAAACCGTGGGAACCAGAACGAGAAGGGGTTTTTTATAGCCCTGCGTCATGGTCGCAACGCTTAATTAAGTTAGCTGAATTACATAAAATAGGCTTGGGTTTTTACCTGCTTGTGTTTGTTGACAATAAGATGGTCGGGACCATTTCATTCAGTCAATTAGTCCGTTTTCCTGTTTATTCATGCAATGTTGGATACTCTTTGGCTGCTGCTGCAGTTGGAAAAGGTATCATGACCGCAGCTTTAAAATTGGCGTGTGAGTATATGTTCGAAGAACAACATATGCATAGAATCAATGCTGCTTATATGCCGAGAAACAAACGTAGTTCAAATGTGTTACATTGTAACGGGTTCGTTGAAGAAGGATTTGCAAAAGAATATTTATTAATTAATGGGAAATGGGAAGACCATAATTTAACCGCATTAATTAACCCAAATTGGAAACCAAACGAGGAATAACGTTTGAACAAAAATTTAGAAAAACAACTCGAGTTGGTGATGGAGCTGGATCAGCTTAAATCAGTTTTACGCCGTACTAGAGTGAAATCTGCAGGCGGACGTGAAGAGAACAGCGCTGAACACAGTTGGCACGTTGCATTGATGGCTGTGTTATTGGAAGAGCATGCCAATCGTCCCGTAGAGATAGCGCGCGTAGTTAAGATGTTACTGATTCATGATGTAGTAGAAATTGATGCAGGTGATACATTTGTTTACGATGCTGTTGCGTCGGCAACCCAAGAAGACGAAGAACTAAAAGCCGCGAAACGCTTGTTCGGAATGTTACCTCAAGAACAAGGCGAGGAGCTATACCAACTTTGGTTAGAGTTCGAAGCCGCAGCAACGGCGGATGCACAGTTTGCCAAAGCACTTGATCGTTTAGTGCCAATGTTGCTCAATTATCACAACCAAGGTCAAAGTTGGAAAGAACATGGTATTCATCGTGATCAAGTGATTGCAGTGAATCAACGAATTGAAGTTGGTTCGCAAACGTTGTGGGAATACGCACAAAAGATCATCGGTGACGCAGTCAAAAACGGCTGGTTAAAATCTTAGGAGATAGGTTTGGCTTATATATCACTTGAAGAATATTCACGGAAGTGGATATTCACCCATGCTTCAATGCCATTGCCACCAGAAGCATTAGAACAAATAAAACCGATGTCTCAACAACGCGCGAGTTTGTTTTGGAAAGAGAATGTCAGTGATTCAAGCCCTGATGCTGAAAGGTTAGCTCAATCGGATTGGCCGATGAAATTGGCCAACTGGTCAAATGAAGTCAACTGGATGCAGGAGTGGGAAGGGGACGATGCGGCATTGCCTTTGGCGGTTTTAGAACACATAAACTGGCAGGATGATGTGACGGTCTATTTCTGTTATGAAAAATACAACGTCATTGAAACCAAATGGAAAGTATTTAAGCAACATTGGAAGAACTTTCTATTTTATGACGATGGGCCAATATTGATTGCTCGGCGTCGTAATGAAGCGCTTTGGTTTCATGATAATGGTTCGGTGAAAATTGGTTTTCGAAATAAAGAAGCGTAATGAAGAACGCTTGAAATAGGTAGGTCAATCGTTTACTCGGTTGGCTTACTGGGTTCTTCTATTTGATATAGCTGCTTCTCAACGTCATGCTCTTCACAAACCGTTTCACAATTACACAACCTATCTACATCTACATTTGCCAACCCACCACAGCTGCCCTGTATTGCTTTGCGCTTCATCATTACGCCAATAGCCATTAAAGCCATCACAATTAGAAAAAATAGAAACGTATAAAGTAATGTCATCGCTAACCTACAAGAAATCAATTTCGATTTATAGATAATAGCATATGCAATTTATAAAGTCGAAAGAGGTTATATTTCAAGGAAACTCGACTTACTTTGCTAGAAAATCTAACGTTGCTCTCAGTTGTTAACTGGCTATTTTGATAATTTATCGGAATTAATGTAAACGTTACCATTGATAGCATCGTACTATTAATTTTTCGTTCTACACTCGGATTCATCTATTCTAATAAGTCACCACAAAAGGTCATTCATCGATGAAAGATTTCAGCTCCATCATTGCCGCAAGAGATTGGGAAAATCAGAATGTTACTCAACGAAACGCGATTAACGCGCACGCTGTTTATCATGGTTACTGTGATGAAGTAGAAGCGTTGCAAAATGATACCTTGAGTAAAACGGCAAGTAATCAAATCAGTTTAAATGGCGAATGGAAATTTAAGTTGTTTGATCAGCCAGAATCCGTGGTAGCTGAACAGGTAAGTAGAGAGTGTGACGACAGCGGATGGGAATCTATTACGATACCAAGTAATTGGCAACTTCAAGGCTTTGATCATCCGATTTATACCAACATAAAATACCCCTTTGCTGATACGCCACCAATGGTTCCATCTCAGAACCCAACAGGGGTCTATCGGCATAAATTCAAATATAAGTTCCAAGAAGGGAGTGACATTGTCACGTTTGAAGGAGTGAATTCAGCATTCCATCTCTGGTGTAATGGTGAATGGGTAGGGTATGGTCAAGACAGTCGCTTACCAACCGAATTCGACCTAAACACATTTCTTGTTGATGGAGAAAACCAAATCACCCTGATGGTCATGCGTTGGTCGGACGGTTCATATTTAGAAGATCAAGATATGTGGTGGCTCAGCGGAATATTTCGTGATGTTACCCTAACGCATAAAGCAACATCATATTTGTTTGATATTGATATTAAAACAGACCTAGATGCGTTGTATCGAGATGCGCAGTTAAAGGTTGAAACACATATTGCCAATGTGAGTGATAACCACAGAGTCGAAGTCAGTTTATACGACAGGGCTGGAAACACGATCATTGAACCTGTGTCAGCAATGCCCAACACTCGCTACGTCGATGAAAAAGGGCGTTGGGCAGACAAAGCCTTCCACGATATTCGCGTGGCAAACCCTTCAAAATGGAGTGCGGAGTCCCCTAGCTTATACCGCATCGTGATTGCCCTCAAAGACGGTCAAGGAAATACTCTTGATTGTGAAGCTTACAACATAGGCTTTCGCAAAGTTGAAATTACGAGTGGTTTGCTCACTTTAAATGGTAAGTCGCTACTGATTCGCGGCGTCAATCGTCACGAACATCATCCTGAGCTTGGTCACGCGGTGGATCGAGATTCTATGATTGCTGATATCAAATTGATGAAACAGTTCAACTTTAATGCCGTTCGCACCGCGCATTATCCAAATCAGTCTTTGTGTTATGAGCTGTGTGATGAATATGGTCTCTATGTGGTTGATGAAGCCAATATTGAAACTCATGGTCAGTTTCCAATGTCTCGACTATCCAATGACACCAGTTGGTTGCATGCTTATAGCGAGCGAGTAACTAGAATGGTCGAAAGAGACAAGAATCACCCTTCAATTATTATTTGGTCGCTGGGTAACGAATCGGGAATTGGAAGCAACCATCACGCCTTATACCAATGGATCAAACAGCGCGATCCATCTCGACCTGTACAATATGAAGGGGGAGGTTCGGCTACTGCTGCTACCGATATCATCGCACCGATGTATGCCCGAGTAGAAACTGACCAACTTTTGCCCGATGCGCCCGATGTGGTGCCAAAAATCGCGATCAAAAAGTGGATATCACTACCTGACGAAACTCGGCCGTTGATTCTGTGTGAATATGCGCACGCAATGGGAAATAGTCTCGGCAGCTTTGAAGACTATTGGCAAGCGTTTCGTGAGTATCCTCGGCTTCAAGGTGGATTTATCTGGGATTGGGTTGACCAAGGAATTACCAAGGTCGACGAAAACGGTCAAAAATATTGGGCATATGGTGGAGACTTTGGCGATGAAATCAACGATAGACAGTTTTGTATCAATGGTTTGATTTTTCCAGATCGAACGCCGCATCCAACACTATATGAAGCGAAGCAATGTCAGCAGTTTCATCAAATTGAGTTAGTGGCGTCGGATCCTTTTACTGTCTCGATTACCAGCGAATATCTATTTACTGATTCGATTGATGAACAAGTGCGTTGGCGTCTACTTGAGAATGGACATGAATTATCATCGATTAGTCTTGATTTAGAACTTTCGGCACAACAAACGATCACCTTAAACGTTCCCGATTTTAATTGTACCTATGTGGTGGGCAAAGAGTATTTTGTTGAAGTTAGTGTGATAAAAAGTGTTGCGACGAATTGGAGCGAAGCTGGGCATATTATCTCACAACAGCAATTTCCATATAGCAAGGTTGAAAGGCTTCAAGCACCAATACCAAAATTGGCAACAGACTCATTTGAGGTTGTAAAAGATAACACATCTCTGATTGTTATAAATGGTCGCCAGAAAGTTATATTCTCTACTTCAACGGGACGAATTGAACAGTGGACAGTCAACGGCGAACCACAACTCGCATCTCCAATTCATGATAACTTCTATCGAGCACCTCTCGATAACGATATCGGCACCAGTGAAGCCAATTTTCTCGACCCTAATTCATGGATTGCCGTTTGGTCGAACGCTGGTATTGGCGATTGGCAACATCAAGGTAAACTGTTAACTCATTACGTTACGCCTTTTGCGGTAAAAATAGTGAGTGAACATCATTATCATTTTGAATCTGAACTTATGCTGGTTACCCAGTGGGAAACGACGATTGAATCAAACGGTGACATCAGTTTTGATATTAAGGTTTTGCCAGCGCCTTCATTACCCTCATTACCTAGGGTCGGGGTCGAACTGGGATTGAACCGCCAACCTGAATCTGTCAATTGGTATGGTCGTGGGCCCCATGAAAATTACCCTGACCGCAAAGCATCAGCACAGATCGGAAATTACACGGTATCATTAAGTGAAATGCATACCCCTTACATATTCCCTACGGATAATGGTCTGCGTTGTGATGTTCGTTGGAGTTCTATTGGGAAATTAATGGTCAGTGGAATACATCAATTACAGGTGAGTCGTTACAGTCTGGAAAACTTAACTCTCGCTAACCATACCAACGAGCTTATTGACGACGGAATTTGTTGGGTGAGGCTAGATCATTGTCATATGGGCGTTGGTGGTGATGATTCTTGGACTCCTAGTGTTCACGAAGAGTTTCGCTTGAAGAGTAAAGAATATCGTTATCAATTGACATTGAATATGAGTATATAACTCTCAATTTATGTAAGTCTCACAGGGAGCTTTGCAGTTTTCTGATAATATGGTGAGCTTGGATAGGTTAAGAGTTATTAAACTAGTTTGGATAAATTCATGAAACTACGGAAAATTATTATTGGTGCGCTAATCGCAAGTTGTAGTGCAATCGTAAATGCTGAAGTGACAATAAAAACCGATGACACAGTCAGTATCCTTTCAGTGAATGCGAGTTCCCCAGACATAACCAGTAAAGGGTTTTTGTCATCGGAGCGTACGGTTAATTTACCCGATGGTGTCAGTCAAATTGTATTTAAATATGAACCTTACTTTGACGCTGAGGTAGATGGTCAAGAACGAACGGTGACAGTATCAAGTAAAGCCATTATTGCACGTTTTGAAGCGACTAATACCGAGCTAACGTTTGATTTTCCTAGCTATAAAAATGTCGATCAAGCCGAAGCCGATATTGAAAACCTTCACTGGTCTCTGAATGATAAAAGTGGTGCACCAATTGCCGTTGTCGAAGATGTATTGATTAAAGGTGGTGTACAAATCTCAAGAAATTACAGTCGTGAAGCAGAAGATTATAATAGGAAAGGTCGTGGCGTTGCAGTTATTGCCCCTTTTGGTAGTAGCTCGACTGTTGTTGCTCCAGCCCCAGGAACATTAACAACGACAAATGTTGCGTTAGATAACGCTACAACCTCTCAGAGCAGTAGCACTCCCGAAAACGGGAATACTGCAGAAGAGATGTTGCTATTCTGGTATCACAAAGCTGATGCGCAAACTCAAGCGCGCTTTAGAGAATATGTGAATCAATAAATCCCGAAAAGTTAACGCAACTCTCCTTTAAACACATGTTGGCAATTATGTACCAACATGTGTTTAGTCTATCGAAAAAATAGTCGGTTTTAGTCAATCAATAACGGTGAATAGCTTTACTCCCTTCTTTTAATTTTCCTTTAATATTGTCAACAATGTCACTTCATGAGATTTAATTTATAAGACTTTAGGTGCGACATTCCCCCTTATTACGCTAATTCAGCCAGTTTTATTTTAGACCTTAGTCTAGATTGTCGACAATAGTATTGATTGTCGACAATCTAACCGATTATGCTTGTTGCACGCATTGAGGACAGGTACCAAATATGATGGGCGAATTGAAACCAATAAAAAAACAAAGAAACCAGGAAAGTGAAAAAGAGAACACCAAATCGGAACATCTTACCGAATACTTAGTCGATGCCATCGTTCAAGGAGAAATTCCTTCTGGTAGTAAAATCTCTGAACCGGAGCTAGCAAAGCGTCTTGCTGTAAGTCGTGGCCCATTGCGAGAAGCGTTAATGAGACTAGAAGGGTTGGGGTTAATCGAAAGAATTCCACATGTTGGCGCTCGTGTTATTGAGCTCACCAGTGAAAAATTAATCGAGCTTTACTCGGTACGTGAAGCATTAGAAGGAATGGCAGCACGGTTAGCTGCAAAGAACATCTCTGATGAACAATTAGCGGAGTTAACGCAACTACTGCAATCGCACCGCGAACACCTTAATCAAAATGGAGGACAACGCTACTTGCAACAAGATGGCAATTTCGACTTCCATTACTTGGTTATAAAAGCAAGCGGCAACCAACACCTTATCACTTTGCTATGTGACGAACTCTACCAGCAGTTGCGAATGTTTCGCTATCAATCTCCACGAGCGGTAACCGATCCCCAAGAAGCACTTCGAGAGCATGAAAATATACTTCATGCCATTTCTCAACACGATCAAGAGTTAGCTGAAATGCTCATGCGTCGTCATATCGCGGCAAGCAGAAAATTGATTGAACTTGATTTAAACAATGAATCCTCTAATTAGGAGAAGGTGATGTCAGTGACTCCCGGACAAAAATTTAGACAGGCAATTGTCGACAATAACCCGCTACAAATTGTCGGTGCGATTAATCCCTATTGCGCAATGATGGCAGAACAACTGGGCCATAACGCTATATACCTTTCTGGTGGTGGTATCGCCAATGCGTCATACGGATTACCCGATTTAGGAATCACCACGTTGAATGATGTGGTAGCTGATGTTGATAGAGTAACTAATGCGTCGACGTTGCCACTTCTAGTTGATATCGACACGGGTTTTGGTGGTGCATTTAACATTGCTCGTACCATTAGAATGATGGAGAAAGCGGGCGCCGCAGCGGTTCATATGGAAGATCAAGTTGCTCAAAAACGATGTGGCCACCGACCAAACAAAGCCGTAGTCAGTACTCAAGAGATGTGTGATCGCATCAGAGCTGCTGTTGATGCAAGACACGATGACAGTTTCGTTATGATGGCTCGAACGGACGCTCTCGCAATTGAAGGCATAGATAAAGCGATAGAGCGAGCAGTTGCTTATGTCGAGGCAGGTGCTGATATGGTTTTTCCTGAAGCGATTAATCAACTCGAGCAATATCAACAATTCAAGGAAGCACTTGATTCCGCTATTGGTCGTCCAGTGCCAATTCTTGCCAATATTACCGAATTTGGACAAACACCTTTGTATTCATCAACGGAACTGGCCAGAGTTGGTGTTGATATGGTGCTTTATCCATTGAGTGCGTTTAGAGCCATGAATCGAGCGGCTGAACAGGTTTATCAATCATTACTAAGTGAAGGACATCAACGTGACGTAGTTGACCAAATGCAAACGCGATCAGAGCTCTACGAATATCTCAACTATCACCAATATGAGGATAAGCTTGATCAGTTATACAAATCTTAACTAGCTCCACGAACTGACAAAAATAGTTCAAATACATCTAATAACGTGAATCGATCAACGCGACTTTGCCCATAGAGGCTCGTCCAAAGAGACGACGACAATCAGTCACTTAAGCGCAGCGATCAAAAGGAGATAACCATGCCTTATAAAGCAATAGGCGGGGCGGGCTTGCGCGGCCAAAGCGCAGGTGAAACCGCAATATGTACAGTTGGTCAATCTGGAACTGGACTTACATACCGCGGCTACGACATTACCGACCTAGCAAACAATGCAACATTTGAAGAAGTAGCACATTTGCTCCTTCGTGGTCATTTACCCAATAGCCACGAACTCGATGAGTACTGTAAACACCTTCAAAACTTAAGAGGCTTACCTCAACCACTCATCGATGTACTCGAGCGAATACCTGCCAGTGCGAATCCAATGGATGTATTGCGGACGGGATGTTCTATGCTCGGTAACATCGAAATAGAAGAGTCATTTGATCACCAACTGCACGCTAGTGAAAGGATGTTGGCACTGTTTCCTGCGATCATCTGCTATTGGTATCGCTTTTCTCACTTTGGTATACGTGTCGATACATTTGATCAAACTGAAGAGACTACGGGTGGTTACTTTCTCCGTTTACTCTCCGATGCAACGCCGAGTGAATTGCATCGTAAAGTCATGCATTGCTCACTTGTTCTGTACGCTGAACATGAATTCAATGCCTCGACTTTTGCGGCACGTGTGTGTGCATCCACACTATCCGATATCCACTCGTGCGTCTCTGCTGCGATCGGCACATTGCGCGGTCCCCTTCATGGCGGTGCTAATGAAGCAGCGATGGCCATGATTGAACCTTGGCAAACCCCCGAACAAGCTGAAGCTGAATTACTTGCTCGCTTAGAACGCAAAGAGCTAGTGATGGGCTTTGGTCATGCAATATATCGAGAATCCGACCCAAGAAATGCGTTAATCAAACATTGGTCGAAATTGTTGTCTGACGAGCAAGGAGACTCGGTGCTATACGCCGTTTCAGAGCGGGTTGAGCAGGTAATGAAGCGCGAGAAAGACCTATTTTGCAACGCCGACTTCTTCCATGCATCGGCCTATCACTTTATGGGCATTCCAACCAAATTATTTACCCCGATTTTTGTGATGAGCCGTTTAACTGGGTGGACTTCTCATGTATTTGAACAGCGAGCGAACAATCGAATTATTCGCCCAAGTGCCGATTATACGGGGCCAGATCCACAAGCTTGGTTGCCTATAGAGCAGCGTTAATACATTGAACTAATAATTAGAATCCATAGGAATATATCGATATGAGCCAAAATGTAGAATTTAACCAACGCCCGCAGCCAGACCAGTTGCTAATTGATATCGCGGAATATGTTTGTAATCACGACATAACATCTAATGAAGCATATAACACCGCGAGAAACTGCCTTATTGACACACTAGGTTGCGGCCTGTTGGCATTACGATTCCCAGAGTGCACCAAGCATTTAGGGCCGATTGTACCGGGGACAACGGTATTGAATGGTGCTCGAGTACCGGGTACTTCTCACGAGCTAGATCCGGTAACGGCTGCCTTCAATATCGGCTGTATGATCCGTTGGCTCGACTTTAATGACACCTGGCTTGCAGCGGAATGGGGTCATCCATCGGATAACTTGGGTGGCATCCTTGCAACGGCTGATTACCTAAGTCGGGTCGCTGTTTCTCAAGGTGAGCAACCACTAACCATGCGTGACGTGTTAACCGCGATGATTAAAGCTCATGAAATTCAGGGCGTCCTCGCAATTGAAAATAGTTACAACCGAGTAGGGTTAGATCATGTGCTTTTAGTCAGGGTTGCCTCGACAGCGGTTGTTACTCGAATGCTTGGTGGCACCAAAGATCAGGTGATCGATGCGGTGTCACAAGCTTGGGTTGATGGATGTTCGTTGCGAACCTATCGCCATTCACCCAACGCAGGTTCGCGTAAGTCATGGGCTGCGGGAGATGCGACTTCTCGCGCAGTGCGTCTCGCAATGATTACCATGAAAGGTGAAATGGGAATTCCAACGGTGTTAACTGCGCCCAATTGGGGCTATTACGACGTACTTTTCAAAGGAGAGTCCTTTAAAGTTAACCAAGCGTTCGATAGCTATGTTATGGAAAATGTACTGTTTAAGATTTCATTTCCAGCGGAGTTTCATGCTCAAACTGCGGTCGAATGTGCGGTCACATTGCATCCACAAATAAAAGATCGTCTCGATCAAATTGAACGTATTGAGTTAACGACGCATGAGTCAGCGATTCGAATCATTTCAAAAGAGGGCGATCTCGCAAACCCAGCTGACCGAGATCATTGCTTGCAATATATGGTTGCTGTGCCGTTGATATTTGGTGATCTGGTCGCTGAACACTATGAAGATGCATTCCACAACGAAAATCCAATGATCGACCAACTACGTTCGAAAATGGTGGTACAGGAAGATGCGCGATTCACTCAAGAATATCTAGAGTCTGACAAGCGTTCGATAGCCAATGCTATTCAAGTTTTCTTTACCGATGGTTCAAGCACAGAGAAGGTGACTGTTGAGTATCCGATTGGGCATCGTCGCAGACGCGAAGAGGGAATCCCTGTCTTAGAAGCGAAGTTTGAGCGCAACCTTACAACAAGGTTCCCTTCTGCTCAGGTCGATTCAATTATGGCGCTATCACTTGATCAAACCGAATTAGAACAAATGCCGGTGAACCAATTTATGCAACGCTTGGCGATCAATTAACGGACTATCGGTGACGGATTAGTGATTCGTCACCGCAGTAGGAATCATTATGTCAAAATACGAGAATGAATATCGCCAATCGGTTGTTGATCCTGAAGGATATTGGTTAAAACAGGCCAAAGAACTGGATTGGTTCACTCAACCTAGTATTGGGTTGTCCCATGATGAAAATGATATTGAACGTTGGTTTACCGATGGTGAACTCAATACCTGTTGGCTAGCATTGGATTTTCATTGTGAAAACGACAGGGGAGAGCAAATAGCACTAATTTATGACTCTCCAGTGACCAATACTAAACGACAATATACTTACTTTCAGTTGCGAGATGAAGTTGCTAAGACGGCTGGGATGTTGGCTGAATTGGGTGTCAATAAAGGCGACCGTGTCGTTATATACATGCCTATGATTCCGCAGGCCGCGATTGCGATGTTAGCCACTGCTCGTCTAGGAGCGATTCACTCAGTCGTATTTGGTGGGTTTGCGTCAAATGAGTTAGCGGTACGGATTGAAGATGCTGAACCAAAAGTTGTCTTAACCGCGTCTTGTGGAGTTGAAGTCAGCAATGTGATTGCCTATAAACCTTTGGTCGATCAAGCGGTAACCGAAAGTCGCTGTAAACCAGATGCAGTAGTGATTTGGCAGCGACCTGAGTTATTGGCACCGCTAACTGAAGTTCGCGATAAATCTTGGCAATCATTAATCAACACCGCACAACCTCATGATTGCGTTAGCGTGAATGCGATAGACCCCCTCTATATTCTCTACACATCAGGAACGACAGGAAAACCTAAAGGCGTCGTGCGTGATAACGGTGGCCATGCGGTGGCCATGAAGTATTCAATGAGCGCCATTTATAATGTCAAACCTGGTGAAGTTTTTTGGGCAGCATCGGATGTGGGTTGGGTGGTTGGCCATTCGTATATTGTTTATGCGCCACTAATTCATGGCTGCACTACGATTTTATTTGAGGGTAAGCCAGTGCGAACGCCAGACCCAGGTGCATTTTGGCGAGTGTGCCAAGACTATAAAGTGAGCGTGCTATTCTCCGCGCCAACCGCCTTTCGTGCGATAAAGAAAGAAGATCCTCAAGGAAAATTGGTTAATCAATACGACTTGTCCACATTGAGAACCATCTTTATGGCGGGTGAGCGGTTAGATCCGCCTACCTTAGATTGGGTGCTCGATAAAACCGCTAAACCAGTTGTCGATCACTGGTGGCAAACAGAAACTGGTTGGGCGATTGCGTCGAATCCAATTGGTATTGAAGCAATGGAGATTAAACCAGGCTCGGCAACCAAGCCAACTCCTGGTTATCAAGTATCAATTTTGGATGAAATGGGGCTTAAAGTTGGCCCGAATCAGCAAGGCTTTGTGGCATTAAAACGTCCTTTACCACCGAGTTGTCTTCCAACCGTTTGGCGCAATCACGAGCGTTTTGAATCAGGCTATTTAACGCAATTTCCCGGTTATTATGTGTCGGGTGATGGTGGCTACTTCGACGAGGATGGCTATTTGTTTATTATGGGGCGAATAGACGATGTCATTAACGTTGCTGGTCATCGTCTTTCCACTGGAGAAATGGAAGAAATCGTCGGCGCGCACAATGCAGTCGCTGAATGTGCCGTTGTTGGAGTGCACGATGAGCTGAAGGGCCAATTACCCTTGGGTTTTGTTGTGTTAAAAGACGGTGTGAAAATCGACGATGAAACTCTAGAGAAAGAGTTAGTTAAATCGGTACGTGAGCATATTGGGGGCATTGCTTGTTTTAAACACGCTATTGTCGTTGAACGTTTACCAAAAACCCGTTCAGGGAAAATTCTCCGTCGTATCATTCGTCAAATTGCCGATGGTGAAAGTTATACAGTACCTTCAACAATTGATGATCCAAGTAGTTTGAACGAACTAGAACAGCAACTTCATCAGACCGTGGGCGATTGATGTGTAAATTGAAGAGATAGCAAAAGCGACCACAAATGGTCGCTTTTTGTATTGAGCATACGCTAATAAAATTTTTGATGACGACGTGTTGTATCGATCTCTGGTAATATGTGCGCCCAATATCGCATAGGTAGAGGCTTGAATACCAAACGCCTCAACACCCAAGGTCATTATAATGTTCCAGCTTAATTTAGATATCAGTCATTTTTTAGAAACCTATTGGCAAAAAAAGCCGACGGTGATTAAGCAAGGCTTTAGACACTTTGTTGATCCTATTACTCCTGATGAAATTGCAGGTCTTGCAATGGAAGAAGAAATCGAAAGTCGCCTTGTCTTTCGAGATACCCAGCAGCAGTGGCAAGCTGAGTGTGGCCCGTTTGAAACCTTTGAACGACTTGACGCTGATGGGGCAACATTATTGATTCAGGCTGTCGACAATTGGCATGAAGATGCGCAACAACTAGTCCGTCCCTTCCGTTTTTTGCCAAACTGGCGCATTGACGATTTGATGATCAGTTATTCAACTCCTGAAGGGGGAGTCGGGCCTCATATCGATAACTACGACGTATTTATTATTCAAGGTTTAGGTAAACGACATTGGCGTGTCGGCAAGCAAGAAAAGCTAGATGAATTCGCAGCGCATGGTGCACTTAAACACTGCGAAGCGTTCGAAGCGGTTATTGATGTAGAACTCGAGCCAGGAGATATTTTATATATCCCAAACGGGTGTCCGCATGAGGGTTATGCTATCGAGCCTTCGCTAAATTATAGTGTTGGATTTCGCGCCCCAGACCAAAATGACTTGTTTAGTAGTTTTGCCGATTATCTGATCGATAACAATCCAAAAGCAGAGCGATATACCGATATTTCGATGCACCGGAGAGAGAAATCCGGGCAGATAGAATCCCAAGAGTTAGCTGAGTTACATCGAGTAATGCTCGCAAGTTGTGCAGAACCAGAACAGTTAATACCTTGGCTAGGAAGAATGCTGAGTGATGCTAAACATGATTTAGATCTAGCTCCACCAGACATTCCATACACACATACTGATGTGATTGAAGCGGTAAATAATGGTGCACAGTTTGTTCGTTTAGGCGGGCTACGTGCGATGTATTTTGAACATGACTCTTCGTTGATATTCATCAATGGAAAACAATACGATGTTTCAAAGTGTATTAAATTTGCTCAATCGCTATGTGATCAAGATGAAGTATCGAACCAGATGCTTGATTTACTCACCCATTCGAATGACGTAATGAACTTATTTATTAAGTTAGTTAATTCCGGATATTGGTACGAGCGTTAGCTTATTATTACTCACGTTAGTTTACTATCGTACGCACGAGTTTAGCATGGTAGGTTATTTATCAAGCCTGCCATTTACCATCTTACCTTACTTTTTTCGGTTACATTTCCTCAGCACTAGCTTGTAACATTCTTATGGACGAGCGATATCTGTGAGTATTTATACCGGCCTCAATTTAATTATTAAATAACGTGACACAAATCACCTTTTAAAATTGATCGAAATCAACGGAACATATCCATTACCTCTTTGTGGGTATAGTGTTCTGGCAACTCCCTACCTAGACTTACATCATATTCTGTTTGGTCACGAGATTATGGTCGATTTATCTAAACGAAGATTGTTTCAGCCTCGCGCCCGCGTGACGCCTATATCGTCCAGTGCATTGCCATGGCTTAAAGATCCAGCGAGTTTTACTGACCAATGTACGCGATGTGGTGAATGTATTCCGGCGTGTGAAACTAAGATCATTGTGATTAGTGATGGTGGGTTTCCTCATGTCGAGTTCAATCTAGATGAATGTACCTTTTGTTACCAGTGTGCAGATGCTTGTCCTGAGCCATTATTTTTAAACCGTGAACATCCAGCGTGGCAAGACAAAGCAATAATCGATGCTAAATGTTTGGCAAAAAACAGAGTGGATTGCCGGTGTTGCAATGAGAGTTGCGAACAGGCGGCAATCTCTTTTCATCATGCTGTAGGTGGTCCTGCTACACCAAGTATATCGACTCAATTATGTAATGGTTGCGGTGCGTGCGTCGCGACTTGTCCCAGCCAAAGTATCACCATTTCTATCCCAGCTGATGTTAAAGGGCAGAGTGAAATATGAGCGAATCCAAAGAGTGTCAAATTGCGAGTTTGGTTCTACTGACCACGCCCGGAATGGCAAATGCGGTAGCGAAAACGTTAGAAGAATTTTCGATTGTCGACGTTGTCGCGGTCGATAAAGTAGGCAAATTAATTATTTTATTAGAAACGGAAGACGAAGAGTTACTCCATAAAACGATGGATCAATTACGTATGGTTGAGAATGTACTCAGCGTTGCGTTGGTGTATCACCAGATAGACCGTGGGGAAACCGATAATGAGCAACCTAGCGCTAGCCCAAAAGCAGCACTAGCGAAGCCATATTGAGCGAGGAAGTTCGATGAAAACAACAAGACGAGAATTTATTAAGGCGAATGCCGTAGCATCAGCTGCCGCTATTGCAGGTATCACGTTACCTGCGGGAGCATCGAATTTAATTGCCAGTAGTGATGAAACGGCGATTAAATGGGATAAAGCAGCGTGCCGTTTTTGCGGTACAGGTTGTTCGGTATTAGTTGGGACACAAAATGGCAAGATAGTTGCCACTCAAGGAGATCCTGAAGCGCCGGTAAACAAAGGGCTAAATTGCATCAAAGGGTACTTTTTATCTAAGATAATGTATGGAAAAGACCGTATTGAGCAGCCGCTTCTTCGCATGACCAATGGGAAGTTCGACAAACATGGCGAACTTCAACCAGTATCTTGGGATACGGCATTCGACGTCATGGCCGAAAAATGGAAAGCTTCCTTAAAAGCAAAAGGCCCAACATCGGTGGGAATGTTCGGTTCGGGCCAATGGACGGTAATGGAAGGATATGCTGCTGTTAAGTTAATGAAAGCAGGATTTCGTTCAAACAATATCGATCCAAACGCACGCCACTGTATGGCATCTGCGGTTGGTGCATTTATGCGTACCTTCGGTATCGATGAGCCTATGGGCTGTTACGACGACTTAGAAGCAGCCGATGTGTTTGTTCTTTGGGGATCAAACATGGCAGAAATGCACCCAGTGCTTTGGACTCGATTAACTGACCGTCGTTTAAGTCATCCTCATGTAAAAGTGAACGTACTATCGACTTATGAGCATCGTTGTTTTGAATTAGCGGATCACGGTTATATTTTCAATCCTCAAAGTGATTTGGCTATCGCTAACTATATTGCTAACTACATTATTACTAATGATGCGGTTAACTGGGATTTTGTTAATAAGCATACTCATTTTAAGCAAACAGCAACCGATATTGGTTATGGGTTACGCGACGAGCATCCATTACAGCAACAGGCTGAAAATGCGAACTCGGGTAAAATGACGTCGATAGACTTTGAACAATATAAAGCGTCAGTAGCGCCTTACACCGCAGAAAAAGCGTCAGAAATTTCTGGTGTTTCAGTCGAAAAGCTTGAAATATTGGCGAAGCAATACGCAGATCCAAACCTAAAAGTGATGTCATTGTGGACCATGGGGATGAACCAGCACACTCGTGGTGTATGGATGAACAGTTTGGTTTATAACATCCACCTGCTTACTGGCAAAATTGCAACTCCAGGAAATAGCCCGTTCTCATTGACTGGGCAGCCTTCAGCATGTGGGACTGCGCGCGAAGTTGGGACATTCTCACACCGCTTACCAGCTGATATGGTGGTGGCAAATCCTAAGCACCGTGAATTTGCTGAAAAAGTGTGGAAACTACCTGCAGGTACAATTCCACCAAAACCTGGCTTTCATGCTGTACTACAAGACCGTAAGTTAAATGACGGAGTGTTGAATTGTTATTGGGTTCAATGTAATAACAATATGCAAGCTGGTCCTAACATTAACGGTGAGCGCCTACCGGGCTATCGTAACCCAGAAAACTTTATTGTTGTTTCTGACCCTTATCCAACGGCAACAACCATGGCGGCGGACTTAGTTTTACCAACGGCTATGTGGGTAGAAAAAGAGGGCGCATACGGAAATGCAGAACGCAGAACTCAAGCTTGGTATCAACAAGTTGAGCCAGTAGGCGAGGCTAAATCTGACTTCTGGCAAGTGATTGAGTTCTCGAAACGTTTCGCAGTTGAAGATGTTTGGTCAGAAGAGCTTATCGCGAAGATGCCAGAATATCGTGGTAAGTCGCTATACGACATCCTGTTTGCCAATGGCCAAGTAGACAAATATCCATTATCCGAAGTTCAGGAGCTAAATGATGATGCTCGTCACTTTGGTTTCTACGTTCAGAAAGGACTATTTGAAGAGTACGCGACATTTGGGCGTGGACACGGTCATGATTTAGCGCCATACGATGTCTATCATCAAGTGCGCGGGTTACGTTGGCCTGTTGTGAATGGAAAAGAAACCTTACGTCGATTCAAAGAAGGCTCGGACCCTTATGCGAAACCAGGATCCGGTTGGGATTTCTACGGCAAACCAGATGGGAAAGCGTTCATCATTTCTGCACCGTACGAAGCACCACCAGAAGTGCCAAATGAAGAGTTTGATATGTGGCTATGTACCGGCCGTGTACTTGAGCACTGGCACACTGGAACAATGACCCGCCGTGTTCCTGAGCTCTATAAAGCGTATCCAGATGCGTTATGTTTTATTCACCCTGAGGATGCGAAAGCCAAAGGTTTACGCCGTGGTGATGAAGTTAAAATTGAGAACAAACGTGGTGAAATTCGAGTTCGAATCGAAACGCGTGGACGTAATAAGCCACCAAAAGGTTTGATTTTTATTCCGTTTTTCGACGCGAGAATTTTGGTGAACAAGTTGATTCTAGACGCGACAGATCCGCTATCGAAGCAAACGGATTATAAAAAGTGTCCCGTTAAAATCACCAAAATCAGTTAATTTTCTAGGAGAACGATTATGAAGCCACTATTTATCGTATGTTGTGCCCTAGTCAGTTTACTGGGCGCATCACTGACTGTTAGTCATGCTGAAACCACGACTATGGATGATGAGTTCGTCATCAGTAGCGAAACGGCAGGGACGGACATTGTTTCATCACTAAGAGGCCATACTGCACTCGAAGCTACTCGAGCAGCAGATGACATGAAAAAATACCCTAGGGAACAAGTACTGGAGAGTGAGTTTGTATTTCAACCACCTTTAGTACCGCACTCGATTCGTAACTATGAAATATCGTTAAATGCAAATAAGTGTTTAGCGTGTCATAGCTGGAAAAATGCAGATGAAATGAACGCAACCAAGATTAGTGTTACGCACTTTGTAAATCGCGAAGATGCTGTACTATCGGATGTGTCTCCACGTCGCTATTTCTGTACTCAGTGTCACGTACCACAAGCAGAAGCCAAACCATTGGTGGAAAATACTTTTGAACGCGTAGATTCTTTGCGTTAAGGGGCTGAAATGAAACTAATAAAAACGTTTTGGCGACGCTTAACCCGACCAAGTGCAGCAGCTGTGGGTGTTGTTTTGTTAATGGGTTTTGTGGGCGGTTTACTGTTCTGGGGGGCGTTTAATACTGGAATGGAAGTGACTAACTCAGAAGAGTTTTGTTCTGGCTGTCATGCGCCGATTGTTGCAGAAATTCAGGATACGATTCACTATTCTAACCGCTCCGGAGTTAGAGCCATTTGTTCTAATTGCCATGTTCCTCATGATTGGTCAGATAAGATCGTGCGTAAGGTTCAGGCGTCAAAAGAGCTTGTTGCGCATATGATGGGAACGATTGATACCACAGAAAAATTTGAAGCGAGGCGAGCCCACTTGGCAGAACGAGAGTGGGCGAGGATGAAGGGTAACGACTCCTTAGAGTGTCGGAACTGTCATGAATTCGACTTTATGGACTTTTCTGAGCAAAGCAAAACAGCATCGTATCAACATTCGACTGCGCTGGCATCAGGAGAGAAGACCTGTGTTGACTGTCATAAAGGTATCGCACATAAACTGCCTGATATGAAAGACATTGAAGGTTGGCAATAGGAGTTTACTATGAGTGCATTAGAATCATTTGTCTGGCACCTACTTGGATACAGCGCTATGCCTGTGATCATTTTATCGGGCTTCTTAATTGTAGCGATGATCTGCGTTTGGTTACTATCAATTACCAAAGACAGTGAATAATAAAATCGACAACTCACTGGTATAGAACTTAAATTTGATACTACCGATAAAGCGACCAGCAATGGTCGCTTTTTTAGTTTCGAGAAAGGTGAATATATTGCTCCGAAAACGTGCGTTACGAGTTTAATTAATAAAAAAAGTATGAGATGTTATGCGATATAAATTGACGAGTTGCATAAGAGATATATCACCGATGAAAAAGTTTTTTATTATTGCAGGGATCGTATTTACCATACTGCTGGCTGTTGCGACGGTAGCTGTTGGCCTGTTGGCCTGTTGGCCTGTTGGTCCATAAAGGTAGCGCGCTCGATGAAGAAAGCCAAAAATATGTAAATACCGTTACACCAGAAGTGTTGTCGAGTCTGGATAAAGAAACCTTGTTTCTATTTGCCGATCGAGAGTTAATCAATTCAGCGACATCTGATGAGTTCGATAAGTTGTTCCGTAAATTCAGAGAGCTTGGCACGCTTCGTAGTTTTAATCCAAGCATTGGCGAAGCTAATATAAATTTTAATGACTCAAATATGACAATCACCGGTAGTTATGTGATGAAAGCAGAATTTGAAAATGGCGAAGCGATGATTAAAGTGACCGTGATAAAACGTGGTGACGAATGGAAAGTAATCGGATTCTATATCGACTCACCTATATATCTGAATTGACGTCGTTCTGAATTAAATACCGAGCGTTCAAAATCGATAGTGGTATCACGAACTGCGCTAAGCAATTGTGTTAAAAGTGAAAAAAATACTGCTATGCTGAATCATCAGCCGAATAACTTAGGAACGAATATGAACTTGGATAAAGCCAGAAAACGCATCGCAAAGCAGGTGAAAAAAGGTATTAAAGGGTACCCTCAAATTGCTATTTCTTACTTTGGGGATAATTTAGATACTGCAACGGAAGTACTTGTTCAATTTACACTTGAAGAAGGCTCTGAAGCTCAAGAGCAGCGGTTTTCTAGTGAAACCGATGCGCGTGAGAATGAGGTAATTCAATCAGCTTTGGTCAAAATAATTGATCGCGCAGATGCGAAGTCAGTGATTGAAATTGAAGGTGTTGCCTTAAAATCATAATGTCCGAAACTCAACCTATTGTGTGATTTGAGAGGGAAGGTTCTTTAATAGTAAAATGAACTTTCCATTTTCCAGATTAAGTACGGTAGTCTTTTACGCCAATTTTTAAAAAGTTAGCGAGCAATTGAGCATCGTCTAGTAATTGTTGTTCATTGTTGTGATTCAATACGTTGATTCTGCGCCCATGCTTTGTAAGTAAGTTCAGCTCATAACACTGATAACTAAGTGCGTGCTTGGCTTCAATTGTTTTGTTGTTAATGTGCAAAGACATGATATTAGCAAGTTTTACATCACGATCTCTTCGGTTATGGAAGATTCCTAACTCTTTATCAAAGCGGGCTAAACGCAAGAAAGGACGAATAAGCGATATGCCAAAAGTCGCAATTGCAACCCCAAACCCTCCTAGAAAAATAACCAGATCATATTTATTTGAAACAACGAGTAAATATCCAGCAAGTCCCATCAAGAAAGCTCCAACGACTATATAGACAATGCAAAAAAGCATAGAGCTAATGGTTGGCTTTAAAGAGGCGACATTGCCGTTGACCACAATGACATGAGAAAGAAACTTTGGACCGTTTTTTAGTAGCGGACGACTTAAATCAATAGATAGATAATTGGTTTTCATCACATGTGCCTTATTTGTGTGAGTTAGTTACATTAGAGCATGTAAAATTATGACGGTCAGAGTTCAATCGCAAAAACGTACAATTAGAATATTCTTTGAGACTAGTGTTATTAAGTATAGTACGTTTAATGGCCACATGATTACGTCATTAAAATATACCGATATAACTAATTGAAAGTGAGTTATCTTGAGGAAGCGTGTAAAAAAATAGGCTGCCGAAATAGTGTTCGGCAGCCTAATTAACTAAAATATTTTAGCTCTATTTCTCGTAAGTCTTAATTTCACCAGATTTGATACGAGCAATGAAAGAATGTAATTCTTTTTTAACTACTGGCATCAAGAAGTAAAGTCCGATGATGTTAAAGATAGACATAGCGAAGATGGCTGCATCAGAGAAGTCAATTACCGCACCAAATTTAATGGTCGCGCCAACAACAACAAAGAAACAGAACATCAGTTTGAATACCAATTCAGTTGTTTTGCCTTCACCGAACAGATAAGTCCAAGATTTCAAGCCGTAGTATGACCAAGAAATCATTGTTGAAAATGCAAATAGCACAACCGCTAACGCTAATAGATATTTAAAGATACCAGCAGTTTCAGTGAATGATGCTGCAGTTAGGGTTACACCAGTTAAACCTGAACCATCAAATGGAGCAACGTTTAGACCAGCGATAGTGATAACTAGAGCTGTCATTGTACAAATCACAACAGTATCAATGAATGGTTCAAGTAGTGATACTAGACCTTCAGTAATTGGCTCTTTTGTTTTAACAGCAGAGTGAGCAATTGCTGCTGAACCAACACCAGCTTCGTTAGAGAAGGTTGCACGTTTCAAACCTTGAATCAATGCACCGATAATACCACCAGCAACACCTGCACCAGTGAAAGCACCTTCGAAGATAGCGCTGAATGCTGCACCCACTTGACCAATATTAGAAATAATAACGATCAGTGACATACCAACATATAAAACGGCCATCCAAGGAACAACACGCTCAGTTACCGAAGCAATTGAAGGCATACCACCAACAATTACAGAGAATACCAATGAAGCTAAAACGATACCGGTAATGATTCCGTATTCGCTTGGAACATCAAACGCGTACGTTAACATTGCGTGAGCTTGGTTTGCTTGGAACATATTACCGCCGCCCAATGAACCCAAGATACACATTAATGCAAATCCAATCGCCAGAGCTTTACCTAAGCCACCTAATCCTTTCTCAGCTAAGCCTTGGCTAAGGTAATACATTGGACCACCAGAAATAGCGCCCGAAGGTAATACAGTTCTGTATTTAACACCTAATGTACACTCACAGAATTTTGATGCCATTCCCAATAGACCACACATGATCATCCAGAAAGTTGCACCTGGACCACCAATGGCCAATGCTGCACCAACACCTGCAATATTACCAAGACCAACAGTACCCGAAAGCGCCGTTGTTAATGCTTGGAAGTGAGATACTTCACCATGATCTTTTGAATTAGGATCGGTGTATTTACCTTTGATGATATTGATTGCAAGTCCAATACGTTTAAATTGAATAAATCCAAAATAAATCGTGAAGATAAGAGCTGCGATTAGCAACCAACCAACAATTAGAGGAAAACTAGCTTCACCAACAGGAACACTCTTAAAGATTAAGCCTACAAACCAACCTGTATAGTCGTTAAAAAAGCCATCAACAGAGTTACTAACGCCTTCAACAAATTGCTTAAAGCCACCTGTTTCTTCTGCCAACGCATTCGTACTAAAAAATGCGAGAAGGAGAAGCATAAAGTTTCGGAGTTTCATCATATGTATGTCCTTATATACTGTTCCGTTATCGAGTTACATTGTGGATAAAATATATTACTCGATAGTTTTAATTAATTCTTTTTTTAATAAAGGTAAATATTAATAGTTAACTTAAGCAAGTAACGTATTTCGCTGAAATAATCGTCAATTTTAACGTAAATCTCTGACTCTTGAATGAAATAAAAGTGAATTTCACGGTGTAATCGAAGTTTATCAGCTTAATTAACTTGCTAGTGAAAGTAGATTACCCTTAGTGTTACGCAGTTGTAAAGTTCTAATTAAAGGTAGATGTCTCATTATTGATTATTGCCCATTAATTAACTAAAAAGTATATAGCGTAGAAAACGGAAGGGCTTTAATCTTCTGATGTAAGTTAATATTTAACAATTTGATTTTATTGAAATTAAATTTAAAATAAGTGTGTAGGTGAATATTGAAAATAAAAACTGCTAAGTAAAATTTCTAATCTCGAATGATCTCGAAATTCTTTTATTAATGAATGCTAATTTAATGAAAAATAACAGCTCATATTTTTCCATTTGCCACAATATATAGTTAATGCATGAGTAGATAGATTTACCAATAATTAAGGAGGTTCCTAATATTTAAACTGGGATGCGTAGAAGAAGCTTGCACTATAATTGGTAAACATCGCACCAACTTGATGCGCATAAATGTCGAAGAGTTTAATAGTTATATTCTAAGTACATTTGCTTAACACTGCAGTTGAATATTCTCGGACGAATTTTCAGCGAACAAGTGTTACTCTTAAATAACAATATCCTAAGAACTACTATGGGTTAAAAATAAATAAAACCCTTATGTAGGAGAGGGTTAGATAATCATTTGTTTATAAATTATACGTATTAATCATCGGCAGGAAAGTAGCTGAAATAATACAACTAGAATAGTATGATGCCATCAAATGATCGGATGGAGCGACTATGATTGTCTTAATAAGACATGGCCAAACAGAATGGAACAAGTTGAAAAAGTTTCAAGGTTGGCATAATTCTAACTTAACAGACTTAGGCAAAACTCAAGCATTAACTGTCGCCAAAAAGCTGAGGCATATTGTTGGTGGATCTAAAGTCACGCTAGTTTCCAGTCCGTTAGGAAGAGCGATGGAAACCGCCCAAATTATTTCATATGAACTGGGATTAGAGCAGGATAAAATCCCAACAACCCCTTTATTAAGGGAATGTTCTTTTGGAGAGTGGACAGGAATGACACCCGAAGAAATTGAAAGGAAATACCAAGAAGAATGGCAAAGGCGAAGCAAGGATAAGTGGAACTATGTGATTTCTGGTGGGGAAAGTTATTCTATGGTCGCTCAACGAGCCGATAGATGGCTAAATTCAATAGTTAATGATGATGACACCATTACGATGGTGGTGAGTCATGAGGTCATTGGCAAAATGATTCGCGGAACATACCTAAAGCTAGATGCAGAGCAAAGCATCAGAAAAAGCCAAAATAATAATGAAATCGTTGTGTTGGACAATGGAAAAGAGCACAAGATTAGCGTTTAAGCAAAATTGGTTTAATGTCTAACATCAAGATATCAAAATAGATCACACCTAAAACTTGGCCTCTTTAATATGGCTGAATGCCCAAACTCAGCCATCGACTTTATTGCGAACTTTACACCTTGCCTTATCTAAAGTTCGTTTCAATTAGTACCAGTCAAGATGATCTACCTACGGAACATATGTGTCTAACTACTTCCGAGCGTATTTACAACCAATCATTTCACTACGCCTGATTAATATGAAACTTATTTTTCCTAGCAGAATAACACCTTAGCCCTTACAATCTCATTACATAAAAATAACATAGATACACTTACTCAAAACCTCGACTCACACCCTACATGTGTTGTCGTCCTGATCCAAAGGCCCAATACCAATGAATTCAGAAAAACACCTATTAAATTGGCAAAATAGCCAAACCATAGCTGAAACGATTACCCCAATGATTCGCCAACTTTATCGTCAAAAAGGCGTTGAAGTTGTCTTATTTGGTAAGACGCAGGTCAACGCCTATGTCATTGATATCATCAAATCACACCGTCTTGGTCGGCACTACACTGGTACGCCGCTTTCTCTTGAACAGACATCTCCAATTGTTAAAGCACTCACTGAGATGGACGATCTTTCGTCGTGCAAAGTCGATGTCGGTCAGCTGGCTCTTCAATATTGGCGAGACCACCAGGACGAAGCGGGTATTGCCGATTTTCTACAATCGGTTTTACGTGATGCACTTAATGGTGAAACGGTTGTTGAGCCTCAAGACGTCGTTTTATATGGTTTCGGACGAATTGGACGACTTCTTACGCGTTTACTTATTGAAAAATCAGGCCCTGGGTATCCACTTCGCCTAAAAGCAATTGTGGTGCGTGGTGGTAAAGATGGAGACTTGGAAAAGCGCGCTAGTTTGTTACGCCGAGATTCTGTTCACGGTCAGTTTAATGGCAGCATCATCGTTGACCAAGAAAATAAAGCGATCATTGTTAATGGTAATTATATTCAGATTATTTACGCTAATAAGCCGCAAGACGTCAATTATGCTCAATATGGTATCAATAACGCGCTGGTCGTCGATAATACGGGTGTATGGCGTGACACAGAAGGTTTGAGCCAACATGTCGCTTGTGAGGGCGCAGAAAAAGTGCTGCTAACGGCACCAGGAAAAGGCGATATAAAAAATGTCGTATTTGGTGTCAACGAAAGTGTTATTCACCCAGACGATACGATTATTTCTGCTGCAAGTTGTACAACAAATGCAATTACACCGGTGCTTAAGGTTATTAATGATAAATACGGTGTAACGTCGGGTCACATTGAGACAATTCACTCATTTACAAATGATCAAAATCTAATCGATAATTTTCACTCTGGTGACCGACGTGGTCGCAGTGCTTCGCTTAATATGGTTCTTACCTCAACGGGGGCGGCAACGGCAGTAGCAAAAGCACTGCCTGTTCTTGAAGGTAAGTTAACGGGTAACTCTATCCGTGTTCCAACTCCGAATGTATCCATGGCAGTTGCGAATCTAAATCTTGAAAAGGCCACCGATAAAGCAGAATTAAATGCTTACCTTCGTGAAATGGCACTAAATTCGCCTTTATCGGCACAAATTGACTACACAGATTCAACTGAGGTTGTTTCAAGCGACCTCGTGGGGTCTCGTTATGCCGGTGTGGTCGATGGTGTTGCAACGATAGCTCAAGATAATCGATGTGTTCTCTATATCTGGTATGACAATGAATTTGGCTATAGCTGTCAGGTAGTTCAGTGTATGGAGCAAATGATGGACGTGCGTTACAAAACGTATCCTGTGAACTAGTTATCTCGAACTATCTCAATTGTTCCTTATTCTTAATACCCATAGCTGAATCCTTGGTTATGGGTATTATCAAGCCTAAATGAGAACAATTGTTTCTAGAACGCGCATATTCAGTTTATAGTAAACTATTGAATATACGGTTACATACATTTGGGTGCCGGAAACGTCACACAAACAAGGTCAGACGATGACAAAATTAATTTTTGTAAGGCATGCGCAATCAGACTCTTCGGTAAAAGATGATTTAACAAGACCTTTAACAGAGTCTGGAATAGCGGCTGCCAAAAAAATTCCAGAATTATTCATAGATACTCACATAGATCACTTCTACTGCAGTCCATATATTCGCTCGATGAATACTATTCAATACTTAGCTGACCAATGTAGTAAACATATAATTACTTGCTTCGATTTAAGAGAACGAAAAATAGGGACGTGGGTTGACGATTTTGATGAATACGCACAAAAGCAATGGCATGATTTTGATTATAAGGTTGAGAATGGCGAATCGTTAAATGAAGTGCAGCGACGGAATATCAATCAAGTAAATAAGATCTTGGAGTGCAATCAGAATAAAAATATCGTTATTGGAACACACGGTACCGCATTGTGCACCATTCTGAATCACTACGATGCTGACTATAACTTTGAGTATTTTCAGTCTATTGTTAAGAAAATGCCGTTATTTATTGAGTTAGAATTCGATGGCTTGTCACTTATTTCAATAAGAGAATGCCACAAACAGATCGTTTGGTAAGTATTTTATAAAAGCTACATTACTAGGCTTTAACCAGTAGATTGAATTATGATAATCAAATAGCGATAAACTTTACGGGATTGAGTGGCATTTTATCTATATCTACATACACTTTAATAACACCCTCAATAAGTTAAAGTATGAATACGTATATGATACGCCATGCAACCGCAGATGATTTATCTAGTCTCCATAAGCTGATGTTTGAACTACACAACGAACATCATCAAGCTGAGCCCGATCATTTCAAATCCGCAAATCAAGTCATGGCGGAAAAAGACATTAAACAATATATAGATGCGCCCGATGCCTTTGTCTTTGTTTCCGTTTTTGAGCAAGGTGTTGTGGGTTTTGCTACCGGGCACTTTGGTGAATTTGAGTCTTCAATTAGTCAACCTGTAATGATGGGCAGTATTGATGAACTCTACGTGTATCCAGAGTCACGAAATCATGGGATTGGTTCTGATTTATTAACACGCTGCGCGCAAGAATTTGAAGACTACGGGGTAAAACAAGTAATGGTTGAAGTGTGGGACTTTAACCAAGTCGCGATAAAATTGTACCGCTCACTTGGTTATCAAGCGCATATTCACTGTTTGAGGAAGATATTGGACTAAAGCAATTGTTGATAACTCTAATCCGTATTTCTTTCTCTGCCCGTTAAAGCGTGGTTAGTAAATGAGTATGAGATATTAAATATTGGTTAAAGCGAACTTTTCAATAGCGTGTGCAACACCATCTTCTATATTTGAAAGAGTCACATAATCCGCCAATGCTTTGGTTTCATCGGTGCCGTTGGCCATTGCTACGCCAAGACCGGCGAATTGAAGCATATGATGATCGTTTCCCGCATCACCCATACATATTACCTCTTCAGAAGTTACACCAAGATGATTGGCAATCATTTCAATGCCAACGCCTTTATTGCATTGAGGATTTAGAAACTCTAAAAACCACGGTGCACTTTGAACAACCATAAATTCATCATAAAGTTCTTGCGGTACTTGTTTGATAGCGGCATCTAATTGGTCTTTTTCATCGATCAGCATGACTTTGGTGATAAGATGATCGTCTTCGAGCGTTTCGAAATCTACAACGTTAATGTCACATCCAACAAGCTCAGCTTCGAGTTCGGTGTAGCGACTAATCTTCGGCGTAATTAACCCCAACACTTGGCTGTGAGCATGAACATTCACACCTAGCTGTTTACCTAGGCGAGCCACTTTCTTTGCCGCTTTGCCATCAATAATCTTCTCGCTTATGATTTCACCATTACCTACTTTTTCAACTACTGCACCATTGAAGTGACAGACATAGTCATCATCGTCGCGAATGTTAAGTTCGTCTAGAAATGCTTGCATACCAATACGAGGACGTCCGGACGCTAATACGATTTTAATACCTTGAGCTTTAGCTAATGCGATAACTTCTTTATTGCGAGGAGAAATTTTGTGTTGATTATTTAGCAAAGTCCCGTCTAAATCTAACGCGATGATCTTGTACATAATTGACCTGTGATGGAAGTATTTATACTGAAAGTAAAACAAGCACATAGGCTAGTACTAATGCTCATCAATTACCAGCGTTTAATGGGCATTATAGAGCTGCATTGTGTCACTTAAATGAAGCTATATTTGAAATGATCAGTCTCCGGAATAACCGATTTCATGATACGCATCTTCGAGGTTCATATCGGTTTTATCTGGGAATTCAGACTTGATCTGCAGAAGGGGTTTCATCGAATACAACATATATTCAAAGTCGAGCGATATCGCTTCTTTAAATAAAGGATAAGCTATTTCGGGATGTCCAAGGTTGCGATAAACATCGGCTAAACTGTGTAACGTCCAAGCACTAGGCCCAGCAACGTTTAAGTAATTCACTAATGGCTCTAAAGCTTCATCCCATCTGCCTAGTTCTAGCGCACATTTTCCCAGTGTGGCTTGTATTAGATCATAACGAGCTTCTTTCGCAGCTAACTTGGCATGATGGTAACATTGTTCCCATTGACCATTATAATGGTAGATTCCGGCGAAGGAATTTTGAATTAAATATGAAGGGTGATCTTTGTAAGGCGCCAGTGCAAGTAATGCATCTTCAGAGCTATATTCGGTTAATGGAACATATAGTTTGTCATAGATTATATAACCATCGAGATGTGCAAAGTCAGTCATATTGAGCCTAAAGTTGGGTCTCAAATTATCGATGGTTTTCTCCATTATTTCATAACTTCCACCCCATCTTGGCGTACGTGATCGGAGAACACGCCCTGCTAGAGTGAGATTATCTTTTTTGTACTTTAGTGCTTGCTGAAACGTAGCCTCGATAAATTGTTTACTCTCTTCTCCAGAGTAGTTCATAGCGATACCGATTAACTCTTGATAAGCGATAAGTAAACTGGGATCTTTTTCCAAGGCTAAGTTCAAATATTGATTTGAAATGTTGTACATGTCATTCATTTGTTTTAGATCACTCGCACTGACTGAACTTATCCATTTATTACCACGAGCTTGACTAGCGAGATCGGCGTAGTAAATACCTAAGTTAAGCAGCCGATACGCTGAGTGTGATCCCGAAGCTTCCAATAATGAAATCGTTTCCTTTAACCAATCTTCCTTTAAATCTCGTTTGTAGTAAGTTTGATAAAAGGCAGTTTTAAATAAGTGCGAGTCTATTTTACCTTCGATGAACTGTTCATTTGCTTGATTTTGAAGTTGTTCTAATTGTATAAAATCGTGATTCTTATACAAAGTGCGATACAAACCTATCTCGACGGATGCGTATAAATGCATAGACGAGAACACACACATGAACGTGATTAAGGAAACCATTCTTTTCATAAATCTACTTACCATCCATTTTGAATTCTAACGCGCTGAGTTAATGCCGTTCGACTCATAGTAATTCAATACAACATTTCTTATGCAACAATAGATCAATTGAATGTAAATAACGTTAAAATAATTGTGTTAGCTTAGATACTGGCTTTTTTAAATATTAATGCGTTCAAAAGGTATTGGCGTTATGACAATTAAAGCGGTTTATTTTGATTTAGATAATACTTTAGTACATCGTGCTCAAAGCATTGAGAAGTTTTCGCTCGCGTTTATTAAGCGTTATGGTTGCCAACTTGAGACAACGGATGTATCCCAGATATCGTCTTTAATAAAGGTGACTGATAATGGCGGGTATTTACCAACTGAACTACCCAAAGATTGGCATAAAGGGCCGAAGTTGCCGAGGATATCAGACCTTATCGGAATTGAACTTGCAGCAAGCTTGAATTGGATCATACAACCTACTGCCGAGGAACTAACTCAGTTTTGGCAATTGACCTTTCCACAATGCGCTGTAGAAATGCCTGGTGCTAAAGAACTTTTACTGCACCTTGATGAAAAAGGTTATTTTATTGGAATCATTTCAAATGGTGCGCAAGCATCAAGAGCAGGGCATTTAGCAGCGACTTCATTTGCTCCTCTAGTTCAACAAATGGTCAGTTCCGAGGCGTTTGGTTTAAAGAAACCGCACCGCGATATTTTCATTCAAGCGATATCAAAGCAAGGTTTTAGACCTCAAGAATGCGTTTTCATCGGTGATCATCCAGTTAATGATTATCAAGGAGCGTTGTCAGCAGGGATGAACGCAATTTTGCTACTTGGTTTTCATACCATCACAGATCATTCTGAATATCCATATAGTATTCAACACTTATCAGAAGCCGTTGACCTAGTCGCTACGTTTTAAAAATATTGAACTTAATTTATATAGAGAGAGAATGAATATGAAGTATACGGGAAGTTGTCACTGTGGCGCGGTAACGTTTAGGTTTGATGGTGATGAAATAACTAAAGGGCTGCGTTGCAATTGTTCAATATGCATTAAAAAAGGATCGCTATGGAAGAATTAACTGGCGGCAGAGTAGGGCAAGTATTTTTTTCCGATGATAAGGTGATTCGCCCTAGTGGAAGTTGGTCTCAGACGGTTCATGCTTTACTTGATTATTTAAGGTCTCATAATTTTAATGCGGCTCCTATTTCGTTTGGTTTCGATGAACGTAAAAATGAAATCCTCTCGTTTGTCACTGGGGAAGTTTGCAACTATCCATTAAATGATGCGTTTTCCTCTGATGAAGCTTTACAAAGTGCTGCGAGGTTACTTCGTCAGTATCATGATGTAACTGTGGGTTTTGTCGAAACAACGCGTGATGAGCATTTTAATTGGATGCTACCGGCAAGAGAGCCCCAAGAAGTGATTTGCCATGGTGATTTTGCTCCCTACAATGTGGCAATCAAGGACAAAAGAGTCGTGGGGGTCTTCGATTTTGATACCGCACACCCCGCACCGAGAATTTGGGACATTGCTTATGCGATATATTCCTGGGCCCCATTTAAAACCAATCCCGACGATAGACTTGGAGATATTGTTCAACAGTCCAATCGTGCGAAACAGTTTTGCGATGCATACGGTTTATCGGGCGTTGCACGCGTGCAACTTGTGGATACGATGGTCACCCGAATAGAAACACTTACTAACTTTATGCAAACTGAAGCTAACAACGGAAATGAGACGTTTATCGCTAATCTTAAAGATGGCCATCATTTATCGTATCACGCCGACATGGAATATATAGAACGACATAGACACATTATTACGGATCGCGTTACCGCTCCAAGTATCTCCAGTCACGCCACTTTAAGACCAAGTGCGTCTGACTCCTAGTAAACTAGCACAATCTAACTCAGCAGGTATATTCACCGTGGAATTTTATGTAAGACAGGTAACTGAAAACGATGCTGAAAGTATTTCAACATTACTTAATCCTATTATTGAAGAAGGTCGATACACTGTACTCGACACAACTTACACGCCAGAAGAAGAGAAGGAATTCATTCGTCAGTTTCCAATGCAGGGGATATTCAGCGTTGCGATCGCCGAAGACAATTTAAACGTGGCAGGCTTTCAGAATGTCGAGCCTTTTGCTGCGTACACCAGAGCCTTCGATCATGTGGGCATTATTGGCACTTTTGTCGACAGTCAATATCGTGGAAAAGGGCTCGCCAAGCTCTTATTTATTGAAACCTTTAAACAAGCGAAGCTAAAAGGTTACGAAAAATTATTTGCCTATGTTCGTGGCGACAATGAAAGAGCATTAAATGTCTATTTGAAGCAAGGATTTGAAATTGTTGGCGTCGCAAAAAAACATGCCAAGATTAAAGGTGAGTATATCGATGAAGTGATGATTGAAAAGTGGCTTTAAGACTACACTAATGAACTGATAACCTATCAATTTCCCCAAACAACATGACTTGTGATATCAACTAAACGCTTTAGTATCATGAGTCACTCATCCATTCTTGATATATAAATCAATAACTTCTTAGATTTAACGGATAAAGTACTTTTGCTCTCATCGTCGCAATAGTTGATTGATGTATTTGAACCATATGATGTATAGTTACGAAACTAAATAATAATCATTACTATTAACATCAGTGGAGTAACCCAATGCGCACCAAAACTAGCCTCTTTATTATTGGTATGATGACCTCTTTTTTTTCATTTGCTGAGCCAATAACGGTGACGCATCAATTGGGTAGTGTCACATTAGATAGCGAGCCTAAGCGTGTCGTCGTCATTGGTGTTGGAGTTCTGGATACTCTCGATAGATTTGGGATCGAACCTGTTGCAGTGACAAAGGAAGTGACTTTCCCTGATTATCTCAACAAATATAAAGATGATAAATATGTGTCAACCGGTAGCCTATTTGAACCTGATTTTGAAACGATTTATTCACAAAAACCAGATGTGATTATTATAGGGTTACGCAGTACGCCGCATTATGATGAGCTCAGTAAAATTGCGCCTACTATTGTGTTTGGCACAGAGGAAAACCAAAGTTATTGGACGAGCACGAAAAAACAGTGGAGAACAATTGGCAAGGCGTTCAATGTGAAACAGAAGGTAGAGCAAGAAATAGAGGCGTTAGACAAGGAGTTTAAGGAAATATCAGCCTACAACCAAACCCACGCCATGGATGCATTAACTGTTATGAGTTCAGGTGGCAATATTACCGCATTTGGCGCTCAATCACGGTTTGGTACCATTTACCAAGATTTTGGTTTTAAACCTACTGTATCTATTGATAAAACCGCGACGCACGGTGATCTTATTTCGTATGAGTTCATTAACACGGCGAACCCGTCTACCTTATTGGTGGTTGACCGAGATGTGTTAGTGAATAAAGGAAAGAGCACTACTCACGAAGATTTTGAAAATGATCTCATAAAAGCCACTAAAGCTTATAAAAATGGGCACATGACCTTTCTTAATTTGAACGCTTGGTATTTGGCTATTGCTGGAGTCACTGCGACAGAAATCATGATTAGCGATATAAAAGCTTCGATTGGCTTAGAGTAAGTATTTGACGCCAGTCGGAGAAAGTATTTTTGAAGTTGTTAGTTATTGGTCTTGTGATCTTGAGTTTCCTATCGCTATTTATTGGCGTGGGAAATTTAAGTTTTCTCTCGCTCATCAATCAAAACGAACATGCATGGGAGCTACTTGTATATAGCCGAATCCCTAGGCTACTGGCAATTTTACTTGCTGGGGGCGGTCTTAGCATTGCTGGTCTTATTATGCAGCAGATCAGTCAAAATAGATTTGCTGCACCTTCGACATCGGGAACAATAGAGTCGGCTATGCTCGGTTATGTGTTGAGTTTAATCGTATTTGGCAATGGTGATAACGTCATCGTAATATTCTCTACGGCGATGCTCGGAACTTTTATTTTTATTCAGTTTATCCAGCGAATTCAATTTAAAAATGCCATTTTTGTCCCCTTAATCGGCATCATATTTGGTAACGTGGTCCAGTCACTGGCCACGTTTATTGCCTATAAATATGATGTTGTCCAAAATCTATCGGGATGGGGCGTCGCAAATTTTGCGGATATTCTCCAAGGAGAGTTTGAATTACTGTATATCGCTATTCCAATCGGTATCTGCGGCTACCTTTATGCGACACGCATTTCCGCTGTGGGTATGGGGAAGGATTTTGCAGTCAATTTAGGACTGAACTATCAACAGGTTCTGATTTTGGGTGTGTTATTGGTTTCTGTAATGTCAGCGTCGGTCGTGATGATAGTGGGGCAACTTCCGTTTCTCGGCCTGATCGTTCCAAATTTAGTTAGTCATTATTTTGGTGATAACTTAAGGCGTAATATTCCGCTAACCGCGCTACTTGGTGCCCTCGTGGTTCTATTCTGTGATATGGCCAGTCGTTTGATTATTTTCCCTTACGAAGTACCGATTTCAATCATCATTAGCATTATCGGTGGGTTTATCTTTATTACGTTGATCTTGCGAGGTCAACGAGATGAAAACTAGTACTGTTTTAAAGATTTTGCTTTTCGTGAGTATCATCTTTGTTTCGTTATTTATTTGTGTTGGTTTAACTGCTGATAATTATGAATATTTTTTATCGAGGAGAATACCAAAAGTACTCGCAATCATTTTAGCGGGTGGAGCGATTGCACAATCATCTCTCGCATTTCAAACCATTACCAACAACCGTATATTAACGCCAAGTATTATGGGGTTTGATGCGCTTTATTTGCTGATTCAAGTTGTCGTTGTCGTGGTATTTGGCGCAATGAGTGCCTTGGTTATGAATGACTATATGAACTTCGCGATCTCGGTCAGTATTATGATTGGATTTTCGTTAATGTTGTTCTCATTTTACTTCCGAGGTTCAAGGCTAAACTTGATTGCATTGCTACTTTTAGGTGTCATTTTTGGTCAGTTATTCTCGAACATAGCTGACTTCTTTATCATGCTGATGGACCCTAATAATTTCGCCTCTGTTCAATCCAATATGTTCGCAAGTTTTAATAACGTTAACGTTGGTCTTGTGTACGTTTGTGCTCCAGTCTTAGCCGTAACGAGTTGGGGGCTATATCGTCTACATGCTCAACTCGATGTTTTTTGGCTAGACAGAGATAACGCAATTAGCTTAGGGGTTGATGTGAAGAAAGTTACAATTCAAGTGCTCGCTTTATCATCTGTCATGATTGCTATCTCAACCGCTTTGGTCGGTCCGATTTTGTTCTTTGGTATTTTAGTGACTAACTTAACACGCGAGATTTTTAACACGTATCAACACCGGATACTACTCGTCGGATGCGCATTGCTAGCTGTCACCTCATTACTAAGTGGTCAATGGGTGGTCGAAAACATATTTAACTTTTCGACCACCTTAAGTGTCGTGATCAATCTTATTGGTGGGATTTATTTCCTAACAATATTGCTTAGAAATAAAATGGTTTAACATCGATGATCAAATTAGAAAAACTCTCTAAAATGTTTTCAGATAACACCGTTGTTGATAACGCAAGTGTCGAGTTTGAACGTGGCAAAGTGACATCAATAATAGGTCCAAATGGAGCAGGTAAGAGTACATTATTGTCCATGGCGAGCCGGCTTTTAAAAAAAGACAGTGGTTTGGTATATGTGGATTCACGAGAAATATCAGAATGGGACAGTAAAGAACTCGCTAAGAAACTCGCTGTTTTACGGCAATCGAATACGGTCAATATGCGTTTTACTGTCAATGAAATGGTGTCCTTTGGTCGCTTTCCCTATTCTCAAGGCAACTTAACTGAAGAAGACAATCGAATTATCGATGACGCCATTCACTACCTCAACTTAACCTCAATTCAAAATAAGTATCTAGACCAATTGAGTGGTGGTCAGCGCCAGTTGGCTTACATCGCAATGGTGATTGCCCAAAATACGGATTATATATTTCTCGATGAGCCGTTGAACAATCTCGATATTAAACACTCACTGCAGATCATGCGAACGGTTCAGAAACTTGCACATGAGAAGAACAAAGCGATGGTTGTTGTCATCCATGACATTAATTTTGCCGCTTGCTATTCAGATACCATCATTGCAATGAAGCGTGGTAAGGTCGTCGCAAATGGAAGTGTGGATGACGTTATTCAAAGTAATGTGTTAGAAGGAATCTACGAAACGCCCTTTAATATCGTTAATGTCGAAGGCAAACGCATGTGTACATATTATTGATTCAATAGTTGGCCAACTAAGTACGTCCATTCCATTTGTTATTCTACTTTAAACCTCGTAAACTCTGCTAACGATAATAATAATGATTATCGTTAGCAATTTGGAGTCTACGATGCCGCAAATTATTCCCAGTATTTTGATTGTGGAAGATGATCTATCTTTAAATAAACAAATCTCAGAAATTCTTACTGAAAAGGGATTTTCGGTTGAGCAGTGTTTTGATGGTGAATCAGGACTAGAGTTGGCATTGAGTACCAAGTTCGACCTTATTTTGCTCGATGTATTGTTGCCAAAATTAGATGGCTTTTCTGTATTGAAACGCTTACGTAATAGTCGTTCTACTCCAGTGATGATGATAACAGCGTGTGGAGCGGAAGAAGAGCGTATTCAAGGGTTTAGTAAAGGAGCCGACGATTATTTACCCAAGCCATTTAATATTGTTGAACTTATGCTCCGTATAAATGCATTGTTGAGAAGAACAATGCAAAGCCAAAATAAACTAATCAAGGCTTCCCAGCTTCAAATCGACCTGTTCACGCTAGATCGAAGTAACTTAAGTGTTATTTATGATGGATACGAACTAACGTTTACTACGATTGAATTTAATTTACTTTGGACATTATTAGAAAACCAAGGCGAGGTACTAAGTAAACCTTATTTATATCAGGCGGTACTCGAACGAGAGTTTAGTGCTTACGATCGCAGCTTAGATATGCATTTAAGCCGAATCCGTCGCAAACTTGTCGCGAGTGGTATGTTTTCTGATCGTTTGAAAACGGTTCACGGCAAAGGTTACTGCTTTTCATGAAAACAACATTTTTCTGGTTACTATCAAGCTCGATTATTCTAGTGACCATTGCTCTGATTTCACTAATGAACTATTTGATTGATGAAACCGAATTAAACATGAGTTTCATTAAACAAGAGCACCAACAAGAGCTACTCAATTACGGCTTAGAGGCAGAGAAGTTGTACTTAAGTGGTGACACACGTAAGTTAGAACAATGGTTAATTGACCTTCAAGAAAAAGAGTCGACATGGATAGCGATAGTGCAGTCGAGTCTTGATCCCATTTTGGGGACAGAGATGGATCCAAAATACATGAGCTCATTTGTGTTAGGTCGGGGAGTCACTTGGAAGGTACACCTTTACTTTGATTTGAACCCAGTGATGGATCTTCCGTTTGTTGATAAAAACACCCATTTTTTAATTCGCCTGCCTGAAAGAATGCGCCCTGGAGCGTATTGGAAGCACACCGATCTGTTACTCAAATTAGCAGTTCCATTATTACCGTTATTGCTTTTAACGCTCCTTATCTATCGCTATCTAATGTCACCGTTACAGCGACTAAAAGTCGCGACAAAAAAATTCAGTGAAGGGGATTTGAAGGCTCGAGTTCGACCCAGTTTAGGTCATCGAAATGATGAACTTACTGAGTTAGCTGATGTGTTTGACCAGATGGCAAACAACACCAGTGATCTCATTATTAAACAGCGCCAGTTGATAGCAGACCTCTCTCATGAGCTCAGGACGCCTATTACTCGGATGGAGCTAGCGATCGGAGGTGCAAAGCAAGGTATCGCTCAAACCGAACTTATCCCGAGACTTGAAAAAGAAGCAAGAGAGCTGCGAACATTAGTTGAAGACACCTTAACCTTAGCATGGCTTGAAAATGAAAAACCGAGTTTACAAGGCGAGGAGTTTAACTTAATTGAGTTAATTGAAATCATTCTTGAAGATGCAAAGTTTGAATTTCCAAATGCACAATTTATCACTCAATTTCCAAAAAATGATCAGAAGATTAATTGTAATCAACGAGCACTAGGTCAAGCATTAGAAAACCTGATTAGAAATGCTCTGAAATACTCACCAATTGAAAAACCAATCACAATAGCGGTTGAAGATAACAGTTCGAACTTAGTCATTAAAATTAATGATCTAGGGAAGGGCGTGCCTGAAGAGTTGTTAGAAAGTATTTTTCAGCCATTTTTCCGTGTGGATAAATCACGTGATAAACGTTCGGACGGGTTTGGCTTAGGGTTGGCATTAGCACGTCGACAGGTTGAAGCGATGTCCGGCCGTTTAAAGGCTAGAAATAGTTGTCCGGGATTAGAAATGAACATATCACTTCCTTATTCCTATCTCAAATAATGATAATACGTCTCATTTGTAAAAGATGTAACAATCCTTTATTTCACGCTCAGATCAGCGAAAATAGGTAATGAGAATAGTTATCATTATTATAGAGAGTTAAAAAAGATATGGAAATTAACAATTGGTGCAAACCTAGCATCATTTCAATCGCAGTCGCATCGGCACTATTTAGCCCTATTTTGACTGCACAGGAGCAAGAAGCTGACGTAGAAACATTGACTGTAACAGGTCAGCAACAGTCTGCACTTGATATCTCCATCAACCAAGATGCATTGGCAAAAATGCAAGCTAACGATCTTAGCGACGTGTTTGATAATGAACCAGAAGTTGCTGTTGGTGGCACAGGTGTAGCGGAAAAAATTTATGTGCGTGGTCTAGAAGACACAATGCTAAATGTGTCGATCGATGGGGCAACGCAATCGGGCTATCTTTTTCACCACCAAGGTCGAATCTCAGTTGAGCCAGAATTGCTAAAAGAAGCAAACGTTCAAGCTGGTGCTGGTAATGCATTAAGTGGTCCTGGTGCGCTCGGTGGTGCCATTAAGTTTGTGACTAAAGATCCTCAGGATATGCTTCGTGGCGATGAAACATTCGGCGCTCTAGTTAAAGGTGGCTATTATTCGAATAGCAATGGGTATAAAGCCAGTGTTAGCCTGTATGGTCAGGTTAACGACAATTGGAGCGCGCTTGCTACCGTGATTCAAACGGCTGCTGATGATTACAAAGATGGCGAAGGTAATGACGATACTAACAGCGAATACGATCAACAATCAGGCTTTGTTAAATTGGTTGGTGAGTTCGACGACAATCAACGAGTCAGTGTAAGCCATGATCGTCGTGTTGATGACGGTGATAGACTACAACGCGGCAACTGGGCCCCAAGTATTATTAATGAAGTCATTCCTCAGGAAGCCTTACGCCAAACAACGACCGTTAAATACGCGATTAACCCTTCCTCTAACCAGTTGGTAGACCTAGAAACCAGTGCTTACTACACCGACAATAACTTCATGCAAGAAGGTTCTTTCGGCGACTACCAAGGTGGTGTTGAATCCTTTGGGTTGGATATTCGTAATACCAGTATTATCGAAAACAAGGTCTTCACTTATGGTATCGACTACCGCAATGACGTTGCGAGCCTAAACAATAATTCTGACCCGACTTATGATACGAATGAAGATAAAGGTGACGTCTTAGGTTTGTACATTCAGAGCAACATACAACTTGCACAAGAATGGCAACTAAACTTAGGTACACGTTACGATATATATAAGTTAACAGATACTGCTGATCAAGAGTTCGAGCACAAAGGCTTTAGTCCAAATGCAAGTGTCGTGTTTACGCCATCTGAGGCTTTAAATCTAACGTTGGGTTATTCACAAGTGATGCGTGGTATTCAAACCAAAGAAACGTATGTACTGGATTACTACCAAAATGCTGAAGACAGAAAAGAAGAAACAGCTCGTAACATAGAGTTCGCGGTCGATTATCACTTAAATGACGTTGCACTTTCTGCAACCGTATATCGCGCCACCATAGATGACGTAGTAAGCACCATGGATTTAGCGGGCGGTTCGAGTACTGAGCTAGGTAATGTTGGCGAACTAACGACCGATGGTTTCAGCCTTGCGGCACGCTATAACTGGCAAGCGTTTAACACAAGTTTAAGTTACAACCACAATAAAGCTGAGTTAAATGGTTCACCTTTATCTGATAGCACGTATACGTTAGGAACTTCTACTGGTGACAATATTGTAGCCAAGGTAAGTTATCAAGCTTCAGACAGTGTAGAATTTGGTTGGACAGGTAACTTTGTGACGCGACTTACTGATGTGGCTGAAGGGGAATATGAGAAAGCGGGCTATGGTGTTAACGATATCTATGGTCAATGGTTACCACTAGCAGACGATTCTCTTACGGTAACATTCACAGTTAAAAACGTATTCGATAAACAGTACCGTGACCAAGCAACGTACGGTTATTACCCTGGCTACGAGTACATTTATGGCCCATCAGAACCAGGCCGAGACTTCCGTCTTAACGTAGCGTGGGCACTGTAGATATATGAGTGACAATGTAACCTAATGCTATCATTAGAAAATGAAAGGCTGGCTTTCAGTTACATCAACTTTTTTAAAAACATCTGAGATATAACGATAGGTGTGTTATTTTCTAAAATAACACACCTTTTTTGTTTTACTTCTCTACTCATGATGCTTTAACACGGAGGCGATATTTTGCGACTATGCCAACTCCATTTTCCATTCGTAACACGACTTCGTGTATTGCTGTTTGTAACATTATCTTTGGTGTTATTACCAAATGTAAAAGCAAATGAGTTAACGATTACACCTGTTGAATTGAAGCCAAATACTGACAACATTGAAAAAAGACCGGGGCAAATCCCTTTAAGTCGAATTGCTTATGGTGACAATGATGTGTCAACGGCATGGTACACCAATGCGACCGAGCGTTATCCACATGGGATTTTGGGCGATGAAAGTGAAGCGGCAACCCTTAATATTGAAACGCGTGAAGGTAAGACTCTAGAGTTTTCGTTACCCAACACACGAGTATTTGAAGATTTAGAACCAAGAGTAATCGATCTTGATGGCGATGGTATTGATGAAATTATTACGATTGAAAGCGACACTGAACTCGGCGCGTCTTTATCTCTATTTCAGGTAGAATCTAATGCTATCGTCAGAGTAACATCAACTCCCTTTATCGGGCGTTCGTTTCGTTGGCTAAACCCAATTGGAGTGGGAGACTTTGATGGTGACAGTGTCACTGATATTGCCCTTGTTGTAACACCACACATTGGCGGCAAGTTACATGTCTATCGCTACACGAAATCAGATCTAACCTTGCTTACTGAATATCTTGGTGTGAGCAACCATCGTATAGGCAGCACCGAACTTGGTTTGGGGGCTGTTGCTCACTCAGTTGAAAAAGAAGGTCAAAGCCAAACAGAAAAAGATTTACTGATAGTACCCGATCAAGCACACCAAGCTCTTGTTCTGTTGGAATGGGAAAATGGTCAATTACAGGAACGCAGTAGAGTGTCGTTACCAAGTCGTTTAGAGACGTCACTTACGCCCGCTGGACCAAACCAATGGACATTTACGTTGATAAATGGTCAGTCGTTCACGTTAACATTACAGATGTGATAACTGAGGTTTGAAATCAACCTCTGGTTCTTATGGTCGATATTCAAAAGAATACGGTTATGAGTCAGAATATCCAAAATGCATATGACAAGGAGTCAAATTTGTTCAAGCTTTACTATTATCCCAATAATGCGAGTCTAGCGCCTCATTTTATACTGCATCACTTAAAGGCTGACTATGAGTTATTATTAGTTGATAAAAAGTCGGACTTTCATAAATCAGCGGATTACCTCAAGCTAAACCCAACGGGGCGAATTCCCACGTTAGTTGTAAATGACCAGGCTATTTTCGAAAGTCCCGCTATTTGCATCCATATCTGCGAATTTTACCCTGAGTCAGAGTTAATGCCATCTATTGGTGATCCTAAACGGCCTTTATTTTTTCAATGGCTTGCCTTTTTGAATAATACGTTACAAGCAGAAACCATGGTTCGACATTATGCTCACCGTCATACTAATGATGAAACCACAATTCCAAATGTTGTTGCTGCGCAAGAGGATAGAATTGCTGACGCACTATCAATTATTAATGATCAACTTGAACACAACGACTACTTTCTTGGCGATACTTTAACAGCATGTGATTATTTCTTGTTTATGCTTGTAGGGTGGGTGTTATCAATAGAGAAATCACCGCTCAGTTTCAAATACCTAGCGGAGTATCTGAATAAACTGAGTTTAAACCCAACGATTCAAGCGGTTTGTGACATTGAAGGGATAGATTTAGCACCATTTAAATAATACGAAAATAAGTCATTACAATACTTCTACTTATTTTAATTTACGAATTTATTGCTTTTAATACAACGTTGGTTCTCGGTATTGAGAGCAAGCTTTATTAAATTTTAAAATCATTAACTCCTAATATTTACGCGATAACTATCATGCTAGAGTCGCTCAAAATACATAATTGAATTTAATATAGTAAACACATCACAGGTGTCGGTATTACTATTTATTTGATCAGATTGATTTTGGGTGACAATGAAAAAGAACATGAAGTTTGGCCTATTAGCATTTGTAATTTCCGTTAGTTTATTTGGGTGTCAAGCCGATAGCGGCGCATCTACTGGCATATCTCAGTCTACCGACGAAACTACAGATGAGACCACTGATTCATCTACTGACGAAATTACAGAAGAGCTTACTGACGACACTACTGAAGAGGTGTTAGTTTCAGATAGTGATTATCTTGCGAGCTGGTTGGAAGGTTCTTGGGGGATCACCCAACGAGTCGATGGCGGATATAAACTTGATGCTTCTGCGGGGTCATCCGACTGGCAAGCTGGAGCCGAGGAGATTGTCGCTAACATTCCGGCAGCAGGACATGTGATTACATCGTTTACACACCCCGCTCATGCATATCTATTTACATTGCGAACGAATAATAATATCGATGTCGCTGCCATCCACCCAGAAATGGTGCCAGCGATAGAACACGAGCAAATAATTCTTGATGTCATTGATATCTACCGCGATGCAGGAAAAAAGGTCATTCTTTATTTAAATGCGGCTGGCCCTTCAATGGCAGAGGAGCGTGGAGACCCAGAAATTCAAGAAGCATGGGAAGATTACTTTAACGACGAGTGGGATGGCGACGAAGGTGCGGCTTGGCGCAACTTAGTGTTGGGTTATGCTGAACGATTCGATGGATTAGTCGATGGGTATTGGTTAGATAATGCGAGTAATTTGCCTGGTGAACTGTCTGAATTTATCGAAATGTTACGCAGTGTTGATCCAACGCTAGCGATTGCTGTTAACAAATCAAAAGCCTATTTTACCGACGAAGACGGTAACTTTTTGTATGTTGATAGTGATGGTACAGATGATGAAGATGATTCCGACTATAAAATCGTTAAACATGTACCATTAAATGAATATGGCGATTTCACCGCAGGGCATGTCACTCCGTTAGGTAGAGGGGCACCACCTAACTCATGGGGTTATGAAGAATATACGATCCCAGATATGGCCGAAACACCGTGGGAAAGCTACGACGGAAGCAATAATACGCTCAAACATGGCTGGTTCCCTATAAGAAACTCATGGAGTGGCTCAAATGCTGACCTTGTTTTTGAGGTTGAGCAAGCCTATCGATTTGTTCGTACTATTACCGATGATGGTGCTGCAATGACGTGGTCAACGACTCAAACGGATGGTTATATGACATCTGATGAGATGGACATCATGATAGAAATCAACGATAGAATGACACAGAGCCCGAAAGCCGACTACGCAGAATATGTAAGACCTGAAGGGGCATATCTAGTCGGTGACAGCGAGTAAAGCAGCTATTTCGTTATCTGTTTTTAGGTCGGTTCAGAGAATAGATGTCTGACATCTATTCTCTTTATTATTTTCGTTTAACAAAGCTAAGTAGCGAAAACAAACTCGTTGTTTTATTCTTTTACCAATCTAAGACCATTAGGAAGGCTATCACCGAGTAAACGTTTTGCTTCGCCTTGATCTAATGAGGAGACTTCTGTCATCAAAACTTTCCAACTGGCAGGACATTTCACACCATTCAGTTTTTCCAATACGCGTTCACGCATCGAGTCTGAAATATCGAGTAATCGATCACCTGTTTTACGACACATCATCACGACGGCAAAAACCAGCATTTGATCTTGTTTCCAATCGAGAGGTAGTAGCTTTTCTAACCACTGTTCGGCTTGAGCACGAGGAATAACCTTATGAGCACTGCCATAAAATAATGAACGTGATGCTAATCGACCGACCGCCCACCAATGGCTCTGGCGATAGTCGGTACTATTTTGAGCCCGAGCGATAAACCAATTCGCCAATAACGTTTTGTCTTCTACCTCAAGGTGCTCAAGTGACGCGGCGAGGCGAACCATCGCGTCGTAACCTTTTTGGTAGGCTTCATTATTGGACTTGTTACGATGTGCGCCTGGGTGAAGGTACTTGGCAATCGCGGCCAACAATTGTTCTTGTTGATCTTGATCTAAACCACCACTGACTCGACGCCAACAAGTCCACCAATCACTCCATGTTTGCTGATCTTTGCACTGAATACCCTGAGAGAAAACTTCCCAAAGTTGTTTAATTCGCCATTCATCGACGGCATCACCAAAGCCTGGACGAAGTGAAAAACCAGTTAAGCGCAACCAATGTTTTTCATGTAAATCCGAACGACGACGTCTTTTTTTTCCTTTTACAATGGCATCAAACAGCGTTCTGAGCGTTTCAAAGTCCCACTCTTCGCGTGCACCTAATAACGACTCCAAATCCTTATTAATTCGCTTGATAGCTTTGTCGTCTTTATTTGCTCGATTGGCACTGTAAAGCTGAGCAATAACCTCAGTGGCTTGAATTAACTTTGGATTGGTTTTCTGTGGCGAAGAATTACTTTGAGTTGATTGATTACGCACTTCAAATTCGAGCAACCAACGTTGGTCGCTGTCTTCAGTATTGACACATTCAACCTGCAGTGTGCCGACAGGTGTTAGTTGACTCGCTAGGTAGACTTCTTGACGTTGTTTTTGGTTCGCAGCAAGTTCAGAATCTGTATCGCCAGCTAAAGAGCTTATATACGGTGGAAGTGGGTGAAACTGCTCAGTATTAAATTGGGTCAGTAAGCCATTCTGGATTGGCGTATTTGGGTGAACGGTATCGTGAGTTGTGGTCAATAAATTAAAACGAACAGGTTCACCTAAGGTTAATGCAAAACGGCGGCTGGTCAGACGAATCTCTTGGCTCTCTTCGGTTCCTTTCGCTAACAAACAAATCGCTTTGTCTTTGCCGTTTTCGGTCAGTTGAAGAAAATACGAACGGGCGACACCGCCACCAATTTTAAGTTGAGCGCCACGTCTCGCTTTTGCATAAGAAACCGCCCCAAGTGCAACAGACAAATCCGGGTGAGGGTTGTCGAGTAAGGTGACAGGATCACCTTTCCAACCTTCCAAAACCTCAGCCATGCGAGTCTCAATCAGTGGACTGTTGAAGACACCACCATTGAGTAGTAAACCGACTGGCACTTGAGTTTCATTATTGTCGCCACTGGCTTGGCGGGCGATCTCTTGGTGCTGATGTAAAAATTGAGCTACGTGTTTTGATACCGCAGGATCCGATACGTACGGCAGCCCAAATTCGACAACTGCACGTTGCCGTTGAGAGGGATGTTCGTCAAATGAGGTCACAGGGAAGAATCCATCAATCGCGATGTTTTGCACTTCTTCCTTCGACAATGCGACCGACTTGGTACCACCGAGCAGCTTTGAGCCACTGCCGAGTAACGTAATTTTAGCGCTCTCTGCTGCATCTTCAATTAACAAGCTTTCTTTCGCATGACGGGTTTGTTGAATAAGTTTACTAAGCCGTGCAGCCGATAATTTCTGAGCACCGTTTAAGCGTTGCTCGGTTATATGAGCGAGAGCAAGGTCGATGTTGTCTCCACCGAGCATTAAATGTTCGCCGACACCGATACGGTTGAGACTTAACCCGTTTTCGTCATGTTGTGCGGAAATTAGGCTTAAGTCTGTGGTTCCGCCGCCAACATCGCACACCAAGACCAGTGGAACGTCTTTGAGTTTCTCTTCTGCGACATCTTGATAGCGTGCATACCAATCGTAAAACACCGCTTGGGGCTCTTCGAGTAATAATATTTGGCTTAAACCAGCAAGTTCCGCCGCTTCGAGCGTCAGTTTTCGAGCACTTTCATCAAACGATGCCGGAACCGTGACAACGACTTCTTGCTGTTCTAACGGGAAGCTAGGATGATGAAAGTTCCACGCTAAGCGGATGTGGTTTAAATAACTGGCGCTAGCAATAAGTGGCGAGACTTTTTCGGTATCTTCGTTGGCAGCCCAAGGTAAAATTGCTTCCTTACGGTCGACCGCTTGGTGTGACAACCAACTTTTTGCACTCGATACTTGTCGTCCTTCAACTTGAGCGCCTAAGTTTCGTGCCCATTCGCCAATAATGGCTAGTGGAAAATCTCCTTCGACTACACTGGCTTCCCACGGAAGTTGAAGATCTGATTCAAGTATTTGGCCTTTGGCAGGATGATAGCGAAATGAAGGTAATAGAGGCCTACGTACGACTTCTCCAGGTCCAACGAGCTGATCAATCTGGAAAATTTCTACCGGGCTGTTTTTTAACTCTTTGGTATTTTCACAATAGGCGACAACAGAATTCGTCGTGCCAAGGTCGATGCCGACAAGGTATCTCGGAGATGCCATAATCACTCTCTTGAAAAAAACGGCACCCTAAGATGCCGTAAATTAATTACTCAGATTCTGACGTTGTCTCTTCACGGACGTCAAATTCAACTTGCCAACTTTGTCCACTATCACTGGCAATCGCAGATAAACGCAGTGTACCGACTTCAGTTACATCAGCGGCCAACGTAACGGGAACCACTTGGCCTTGAGAGCGACCTTCAGAGACAGGAAGAGTCATTAGTATTTCTGGTAATTCTACCAATTCATCATTACTCCACGATTCTAAATGGGTTCCTGCAATATCATCACGGCGTACCGTTGAACCAAAGAATTGAAACTCAACGGGTTGGCCAATGATCAAGCCGAATTCTTGAGTATCTAACGTAACACTTGCGCCTTCTTCCATACCAAACGGTGCTACACACAAAGCTTCTAATGGTGGTGCCATGCCCGGAATCGCAGGCATAGAACTTTCAATTCCAACGTAATACGACGAAGCGATACCACCGCGAATTCTGACGCCATCACCTTTGCGAATCGTACTGTAGTAGGCTGCGCCTTGTGCTACCGCCAGATCCAAATCAATCCCTTGTAGTGCTTTCGCATTAGGGGCTTGTGCATCGGTTAACCATTGATTCAATGTCGACAGCAAACGATTCGCGAGAAGTGATGATTTTAGAACCCCACCATTGAATAGAATCGCCGTGGGTTTAATGAATTCTGCTGTGGGCGCGGCACCAGGCATTTCTCCAGGCTTTTCTCCAGGAATTCCAGCAAATGACATATCAAATGGTGAGACTTGTTCCGCGTCTTGATTTGCATTGGCTTGCTTAGTCAGAAATGCCGCGATGTGGCGCGTAATACCGGCATCTTGCGCGTACGGTAATCCCATTTGAGTTAATGCGCCGCGTGCTCTTTGCGCTGGCTGTTCGGAAACGTTCACAATAGGGAAGAATCCGTCAACTAAGGTTTGCTGTACTTCGTCACGGGTTAATTCTGTTTTTAGTGTTGCGCCGAGTAATTTAGATCCGCGGCTCGGTACGACAATTGAAACTTCGTTAATATCGTTGTCGCTAAGCAAGGTTTCTTTAGCATCACGGCAGGCGTGCATCATCGCTTGTACTTGCCAATTTTGCAGCTCTTTACCTTGTTGAGCTAATTTCATTTTCAAACGGTAGGCGAGGGCGAGATCCATATTATCTCCGCCAAGCAAAATATGTTCACCTACTGCGATTCGGTTTAACGCGAGGTTACCATCTTCTTCAGTCACTTCGACTAAAGATAAGTCGGTTGTTCCGCCGCCAATATCAACAACCAAAACAATGTCGCCGACATTCAGTTCATCACGCCACTGATCGCCATTTTTATCGATCCAACTGTACAGTGCAGCTTGCGGTTCTTCTAAAAGGGTAAGATGTTCAAATCCAACAGAGCGTGCTGCTTCAGCGGTAAGCTCTCGTGCACCTGGATCAAAAGAGGCTGGTATTGTCACCGTGACATCTTGCTCAGAAAGTGGAGCATCAGTGAATTGAAAATCCCACGCTTCAATAAGGTGAGCGAGATATAATTCCGTTGCTTCTACCGGGGAAATCTTTTCGACATCCTCAGGGCTACCCGCAGGAAGTATCGCTTCTTTACGGTTAATGCCAGCATGACATAACCATGATTTCGCACTCGAAACCAAACGAATTGGCGTTTTACTTCCAAGATTTCGCGCAACAGCCCCAACTAACGCTAACGGCTCTGTTGTCCATGGAAGCGCTCGTGAGCTGACATCCATTTCATGTTCGTGGGGTTGATATACAAATGACCCCAACTGATTTAATGATTCAACCGTTCCTGGTCCTGTCATTTGCGGCACGGAAAAAACATGAACTAGCTGCGAATCTTCTTGATGATCGACGTACGACAGTACGCAGTGTGTTGTCCCTAAATCGATACCAACACTATAACGTGGAGAATGTTCCATTACAGTTCAACCTCTGCTGGCGCAACGATAGACGCATCAAAATCTTGAGAAACTTGCGGCAGTGTAATGCTATTCACTTTCCAACCTTTGTGAATAAGCGTACCAGTGAACGGAGCACTTCCAGTAACATTACCGGTTAAGCGAATGGCTTGAGAATTAAATCCTTCTTCAACCATAACTCGAGACTCTTCGTCTTCTACACGTACAGGACTAAGAGATATGTATTCTTTAAGTAATTTCTGACCACCGCTATGAATAACACGAGCTGCGGCACCGACTTCTTCATCTGAATAAGCGGTCACATCTTCATTTAAGAAATCGATCAATCGAGCTTCTTTTTGCATTAGTGATAATAATTGCATGGCTGAATCGGTCGAAGCACTGTGGACTTTAGATTCAACTTGAACGACTTTCTCGACAATCTTTTCAACTTCTACGACTTTTTCGACTTCAACAATTTTGTCGACGGTTTTTTCAACTTCAACGATCTTCTCTATCGGCTTTTCAATCACTTTACCTTTACGAGTCGCGGCAATGATTAGAAAAAGTACGCTACTTGCAGCCAATCCAGCGTGAAGCATATCGAAGGTTTCAGGAATAATATTTAAATCGAAGTTCATAACAAACACTCAGCTTTATTGATAAAGCTCGGAAACACAGGCTCCAAGCTGAAATTAATGAGGATAAATTTGGCCAGATATTACCACAATCCGTTCGAATGTAAGATTCCGTTTACTTCTTATTACGAATAATCTCTTCTATTAGTACATTATTTGTCCACTGATAAATATACAACTAGATAAAGCATCGATTTTTTTTATCAGTTCGGTATCATCGCGGCAGAATATAGAAAAAGGTAATGGAACTGTGAATCACAACCGTATCGTATGTTTTGATCTGGAAATGTGTTGTTGGAACACTGATGGTGTTGGCACGAGTGGCGAAATTATTGAGATTGGCTTGGCAGAAATTGATGTCGAAAAAGGCGAAATAATGAAGCGCGCGCAATATTACGTTAACCCTGAGCACGACGAAATCTCTCCATTTTGCACAGAGTTAACCGGTATCACTCGACGTACGATTGAAAAGCAAGGAAGAACGCTAGAACAAGTGCTGAAAAGTATGATCAAGAATTTTGGCGGTGCTAATAAGATTTACGCGGCGTGGGGTAGAGATGATCTTATATTGCAGCAAGAGTGTGAGAGTAAAGGGCTGACAATGCCATTTAAGGAATACATCAATCTTGCGACCTTATATCGCATTCAACATCGATTAAAAGATAAACGTATCGGTCATCGCGATGCACAGGAAAAGTTAGGTATCGAGTGGGAAGGTCGGCAGCACTCAGGCTATGTTGACGCGCACAACTTGGCGAAAATAGCGTTAGAAATGCTCTAGCGTCAAAGATAAGCTCTATGCACCATTGTTCGAATAAGTAAAAAATCTTTTTCTACAGAGCATTTGGTTAAGAGCGCCAAAATTGATGTTATTTAACAAATTTCTTTATTATTTCAATAAATATACTGTGAATGCGCATCAATGGCATAATCCCACTTTCTTATAGACGTAAACTGTTTTAGTATTCTGTAGCTAAGTTTTGGACACCTAATCATCATCGCCTGGCCAAACTTGCTCATACACTCATTTCGTAATTTCATTTAGTAGGAAATCATAATGGCGGCTTTTGGTAGCGTGTTTATGCCGAAAATGGCATTAGCAACATTCGAAAATAATCAATGGTCTGACACTCAGATCGTTTCATCAGATAGTATTTCTCTTCATCCTGGCGCACACGTCTTACACTATTCAAGTACTTGTTTTGAAGGCTTGAAAGCATTTCGTCATGACGATGGTAGCGTCCATGTTTTCCGTATGGATCAAAATATCGAGCGTTTCGCGCAAAGCAGTGAATTATTGTCTCTTCCTCAAATCGACAAAGAACAAGTGTCGAACATGATTAAAGACATCGTTGCACAGTATGCGGCCGATGTACCTGTACCTCCAGGTTCAATGTATATTCGTCCGACTCACATCGGAACAGAAGCCGCGGTAGGTAAAGCAGCAGCGCCATCGTTAACTTCATTTTTATATATTTTGTTGTCTCCGGTGGGGGATTACTTTGCCGGTGGCTCTTGTGCATTGCGTTTATTGTTGGATGAAACGGGTCAACGTTGTGCGCCGCATATGGGAATGATTAAGAGTGGTGGTAACTACGCAAGTGCCCTTGCTCCAACTCTAGAAGCAAAGAAAGAGTATCAGGCCGATCAGATCTTATTCTGTCCAAACGGCTATATTACCGAAACTGGTGCGGCCAACTTCCTAATTGTCGATGGCAATGAAATCATCACTAAGGCATTAGACTCTAGCTTCCTTCATGGTGTAACTCGTTCAAGTATCTTAACCATTGCTAAAGACTTAGGGATGACAGTATCAGAACGTGAAGTCTCAGTAGAAGAGCTTTTGGAACGCGCAGCAAAACCAGGCGTTGAAGCTATGCTTTCTGGAACCGCTGCGGTACTAACTTCCGTAGGTACACTGATTCACAATGGTGTTGACTACAAAGTAGGTTCAGGCGAAGAAGGGCCAATGGCTCAAAAACTGCGCCAAGCACTCAATGATATCCAATGGGGTAAAGCACCCGATACTCATAACTGGTTAACGAAAATCGCTTAACACGATTGAGTAAATTTATCGTATAAGTCAGATTCGCAATACAGAAAAACCAGCGTAGTTACGCTGGTTTTTTATTGGGTATGAGATAAATAGAGCTTTTCTGTTTAGCTTTTATAGATCTTCTCAAAGTTCTTTTGATTCCAACCTACCATCACCTGATCGCCAATTTTAAGAACAGGTATAGTTCGCGCGCCCATTGCTTGAAGTTCTTTACGACCGCGTTGCATTTTCGCATTGGTCAAACGGTACGGATAGCCTTTTTCATCCAAATAACGCTGCGCTTCCTTGCAATGTGGGCACTTGTCAGCAACATATAAAACCAGTCTTTTCATTCTTAATCTCAATGGGTTTAACAGTAATTAGCGTTCATGATACGGAATCAAACTAGAGGTGCAATACATCCTCGACAGAATCTAGTCTTTTAATAAGAACCAACATTCGGTTACCAGTTCGGTTTCTGCTACTTCGTGTTCGAAATTCTGATAACAAAATAGGCAGGGGAGTTCGCCAAGTTGTTCTCCAGATGTTGGAAGCCATTCGCGTAACATCGGATAAATAGTATCACTGATATTATCTCGCGAGCCTTTATGTACAGCAATCGCGTAACGGCCCTGAGGTAATTCGGTTTCTGTGACGCTAGGATCGGAGATCACCAAATTTTTGGGAATCGTGAGGGCGAGATCAAACCGAAACTTCTCAGGGTCTGTTGTTGCTGGGTCATCATACGCCAACCCGAATGCGTCTCCCGCAGAAGGTTTTATGCTTATTGGTTGTGATTTCGCCCAACTTACGAGCTTGTTTACGCTAATACCCAAATCCTTTGGATCTCCACGGTGCTCGATAACGGCTAAACGACGCGACTCAATCTGCTTTATTTCAACATTAATATTACGTTCCATAATCTTTGTTCCTAGCTTTGATATAACATAAGGAGGGCTTTTCCACATATCCCAACTGCCTTGGATTCTGAACTGCTTAGGCGTGAGTCCGGTTGCGTGTTTAAACGCTCGGGTAAACGCTTGATGCGATTCAAACCCAGCATCAATGGCGATGGTGATGATGGTGGTAGTGTGGTCAATAATTAATTGGTGAGCGGCTCGTTTGAGGCGCAACCAACGAATAAATTGTTGTAAAGATAGCCCGGTATAAGCGGTAAAAAGACGATGAAAATGGAACTTTGAAAAGCAGGCGACATCCGATAAACACTCGAGTGATAGATCATCGTCTAAGTGTTGTCCTATATATTCAATAACGGATTGGATGCGTTGTTCGTCGTTCATTGTTCGTCCTCTTGATACCTGAAATAGAAGTGTATGGAATACTGCTATTTCAGGTTTAACCATTCTTGCTCAATCGTATTGTTTAAACGAAAATGGAATTAAGAGAATACCAACTTAATAAACGTCGGTTGCTGAGTCGCTTATTCTTGCACAGAAATGCCATTAATCATGATGGTATCATTCGGTCTGTCGGCTCGGCCCGTTTTAACCGCGGCGATCGCGTCGACAACGTCAAGACCTGAAGTGACTTTACCAAAGACAGCGTATCCCCATTTTCCAGGGTTGCCATCTAAGAAAAGATTGTCTTTATGATTGATGAAAAACTGACGAGTGGCTGAATGAGGAGCATTGGTACGCGCCATAGAAATGGTACCACGTAAATTACTTAAACCATTTTTCGATTCATTTTCGATTGCAGAAAGCGTTGGTACAAGTTGGTTGGCGCTATCATAACCACCACCTTGAATCATAAAGTCACTAATAACACGGTGAAATGTTGTGTTTTTATACCCATCTTTTTCAATATAAGCGAGAAAGTTGTCGACTGAAGCCGGCGCTTTATCGGCGTATAGCTCGAGTGTAATTTCTCCTTTTGTTGTATCTATAACAACGATAGGGTTTGTTGCAGCGAAAGATAAAGTACTGAACAGTAGGGTACATAGAGATATGAGTAATTTCATTGATTAGGAATCCTTAATTTGTGCGAAGTTCTAGTGTAGCGCTAAGCAATTGATCTTGAAATGGTTGATTAACTAAGGTTAGTAACGAAATATGTGATAAGCGTTATTTCAGATCAATAATGTATTTTAGGGATTGTGATGATAACCGTGTAACGCAGATTCCTTAGAGACAAAAAGCCGTGCTAAAATAGGTGCCATTATCGACTTATCATTATTGGTTTTATTATGTCATCAGATTTTACAGGTTCTAGCGCAGCGTATGCTCGTCAAGAGAAAGGATACCGTGAAAAAGCGTTGAAACTCTATCCATGGGTTTGCGGCAAATGTGCTCGTGAGTTTGTTTACTCAAATCTGCGTGAACTAACAGTACACCACATCGATCACAACCATACCAATAATCCAGAAGATGGTAGCAATTGGGAATTATTATGCCTGTATTGCCATGATCATGAACATTCAAAGTACCTCGATCATGATCTATATGGTGGGGAAACTGCAGCCCGTGAAGATGAACAAGAAAGCGCGACCTACAATCCATTTGCCGATCTTGCTAAAATGATGAAGAAATAGATTTCTTGCTACGATGCGCTCTCGTCACCAGATGAGAGTTTCGCGCGAATAAATAAGCTGTGATCAACATAAAGCAATTCAGCCGATTTGCGTATCACAGCATCTTCTAGCGGATCAATGACACCATCAGCATGAGCCACATCCCACATTGCTTTGATTAGCGAATAACGTTGTTCTTGAGTGAGTTCACGTAACTGAGAGGTAAAGTCGTACAGAGAGACCGAATTTTTGGTTTTGTCTTGTGCCACTCGTAATAGTTCATCACATTCTTGCTCGGGTAACTGAGTCAGAGTTGCGAGTAAATGTCTCTTTGCGTTAGTTTCCGCCGCATCAACTTCATAATCTGCGCCAGATACTTCCGTTAACATACAGGCAATGGCCAAATTCGGGTTATCAGTGTTTGAACGCGATAAGTCGTTACCGTCTAACAGTTCTTTAAATAGTGAAGTGATTGCGCTAAACATGATAAGTCCTGCCTTTTCTTTTTCCAGTATCAATAACAAATAAATTTAGAATAACGAGACGGTTCATTCCTCATCAACAGATTGCTCAAGTGTCTCTAGCATTTCGACAACGTCAGAAGGAAAGTGTTCATGAACGTATAAAACTAAATTTAATATCGCTTTTTGTTTTTGTTCCAGAGGCGCTTTTTCTAAGAAAACGGCCATAATGTGGCTTTTGATCAGTTCGATTTCGTGATCGACAAAGCCTCGACCTTCATCATCACCTTGACCATCTTCCGGAGCATTGTCGAATTCACAAAAAACGAAATCATCTTGTGACGTGACATTGATTAAACGTTCTGGCAACCACTCGTCTCCAGTGACAACGTCAGGGTCACTTCCTTCAGGTAAGTCAGACAATATTTCTAGTAGTTTAGACGCTTTCAATTTTTGTTCTCTGTAGGGGAAACATTATCATTGTAATGGTGATCGTGAATGAATGTGAAATAATATCAACTCATTAGGTTCAATGTAGCAAAAATTCTCGAATTGGACGAGAAAGAGATAACGAGTTTGCTTTGATGTCTTGTTACATGATTATGATACAATCCTGCCAAAATCGATAACATTGAAACCGTAGGATTCGTTTTGACCGCCTCACAATCTCCAAATAAAAATTCAAATCAAGCTAACACTAACGATGCTAAGACGCTTTTTGGCACCGTTAACCAATGTATGATGCGAGACCGATTTCGTTTAACTAAACGTATTCATGGTGCACAGCGGATTAAAAAAGAGGAATCAAGACACGCGGTTTTTGATGAAATCGCGCTTGATATTGCTAAGTCGATCATTCAAGCAGAATCGAGAGCAAATCACGGTGCGACGATTGAATATCCTGAAATTCTGCCAGTTAGCCAAAAGAAAGACGATATCGCAGAAGCAATTAGCCAAAATCAAGTTGTGATTATTGCCGGTGAAACTGGATCGGGTAAAACCACGCAGATCCCCAAAATTTGTGTTGAGCTCGGGCGAGGGCAGTTCGGCTTTATTGGTCATACTCAACCAAGACGCTTGGCTGCTCGTTCGGTAGCATCACGGATCGCTGAGGAAACGCAGACTCAACTGGGTAACTTCACCGGCTATAAAGTTCGATTTAATGACAAAATTTCCGATGATACCCAGATCAAATTGATGACCGATGGTATTTTGCTCGCTGAGATTCAGCATGACCGCTTTTTAAATCAATACGACACGATCATCATTGATGAAGCGCACGAACGCAGCCTCAATATTGATTTCATTCTCGGTTATCTAAAACAACTACTTCCAAAGCGTCCTGATTTAAAAGTCATTATCACGTCCGCAACGATTGATCCTGAGCGTTTTTCAAAACACTTTAACAATGCACCGATCATCGAGGTTTCAGGCCGAACTTATCCTGTTGATACAAGATATCGCCCGTTAGGTGGTGAAGATGACACAGACCGTGATCAACTTGAAGGTATTTTCGAAGCTGTCGATGAATTGGGGAATGAGAGCGACGGTGACATTCTTATTTTTATGAACGGCGAGCGGGAAATTAGAGATACGGCAGAAGCATTAAACAAACGCAATTTGCGTCATACCGAGGTTGTCCCATTATATGCAAGGCTTTCCTCTGGCGAACAAAATAAGATTTTTCAATCCCATACTGGAAGACGAATCGTACTTGCTACAAACGTTGCAGAAACATCGTTAACAGTACCGGGTATTCGTTATGTTATCGATCCGGGTACTGCAAGAATCAGCCGTTACAGTTATCGGACTAAGGTTCAGCGTTTACCGATTGAACCAGTTTCTCAAGCGAGTGCCAATCAACGTAAAGGTCGTTGTGGTCGTGTTGCAGCGGGTATCTGCATTCGTCTCTACTCAGAATCGGATTTTGATAACCGCCCCGAATTTACCGACCCAGAGATACTGCGTACCAACCTTGCATCGGTTATCTTGCAGATGACGGCGTTGGGTTTAGGCGACATTGAGGCATTTCCCTTTGTTGAAGCACCCGATAAACGCAATATTCAAGACGGCGTCCGTTTACTCGAAGAACTTGGGGCCATCGGAGCGAGCAAAGTTGGTGAGAAAAAGCGCTTAACCGCGATTGGTCGTCAGTTGTCACGGTTACCGATAGATCCCCGTCTAGCACGAATGGTGTTGGAATCGACAAAAAATGGCTGCTTGAAAGAAGTGATGATTATTACATCTGGCTTATCGATTCAAGATCCTCGTGAGCGTCCTTCAGATAAGAAGCAAGCTTCCGATGAAAAGCATAAACGCTTTTTTGATGAGGATTCAGATTTCGTCACACTCGTAAACCTTTGGAATCACATCGAAGAACAGCAAAAAGAGTTGAGTAGTAATCAATTTCGACGTCAGTGCAAAAAAGAATATCTAAATTATCTGCGTATTCGTGAATGGCAAGATGTCTATTTTCAACTGCATCAGTCGATGCGCGAGATGGATTTCAAGCTCAATGATCAACCGGGCAACTATCAAGCGATTCATGTGTCAATTCTTACTGGTTTACTTTCTCACATTGGCGCAAAAGACGCTGAGAAACCAGAATATCAAGGCGCGCGTAATGCTCGATTTAATCTGTTTCCAGCATCAGCGCTGTTTAAGAAGAATCCTAAGTGGGTCATGGCGGCAGAGTTGGTCGAAACCTCTAAACTGTGGGCGAGAATAGCAGCCAAGATTCAACCAGAGTGGGTTGAACCACTTGCTCAACATCTTATTAAACGTAGCTATAGTGAACCGCATTGGTCGAAGAAAAGTGCGGCTGTTATGGGGTTCGAAAAAGTCACGCTTTACGGTATTCCAATCATAGCTCAGCGTTCAGTTAATTATGGAAACGTTGACCCAGTGTTAAGTCGTGAAATTTTCATTCGCAGTGCTTTAGTTGAAGGGGATTGGTTTACTAAACACAGTTTCTTTAAGCAAAATCGCCGTCTGTTAATGGAAGTAGAAGAGCTTGAACACAAATCGCGCCGTCGTGACATTTTGGTGGATGATGAAGAATTATTTCAATTCTACGATCAGCGAGTCGGTACTGAGGTCGTTTCAGGTCGTCACTTTGATTCGTGGTGGAAGAAAACCAGTAAAAGCCAACCAGACTTACTCAATTTCGAAAAAGAGATGCTATTTAAGGGCGATGCCAGTCATGTCACCGACTTGGATTATCCCAACTTTTGGCACCAGGATAAATTAAAGCTCAAGCTTAGTTATCAATTTGAACCGGGCGAAGATAGTGACGGTGTCACCGTGCATCTACCATTACCAGTACTTAATCAAGTTGAGCCTGTTGGTTTTGATTGGCAAATACCAGGATTACGCCAGGAACTGGTCATTGCTCTGATTAAGTCTTTGCCAAAAACATTGCGAAAGAATTTTGTTCCAGCGCCAAATTACGCAGAAGCCTTTTTGTCTCGGGTAACACCATTAGAAATGCCATTACTCGATGCCTTAGAAAAAGAGTTACGTCGTATGTCGGGTGTGGAAATTCCCCGAGAAGCTTGGAACTTAGAGCAGGTACCCGATCACCTCAAAGTCACATTCCGCTCAGTCGATCATAAAAACCGTAAACTTAAAGAGCATAAAGATCTGTTCGAGCTGAAAGAGAGCTTAAAGGACGAGGTAAAAGAGACCCTATCTCAAGTTGCCGATGATGATATTGAGCAGAAAGGTTTACACACTTGGAGTTTCGGAGAACTGCCGCAGGTTTATCAACAGAAGCGGGGCGGTTATGAAGTTAAGGCGTACCCAGCGATAGTAGACGATAAAGACAGTGTCGGAATTAGCTTATTTGAAACCGAACACGAACAACAGCAAGCGATGAAAGCGGGTCAACGGCGTTTGATTCTACTGAATGTTCCGTCACCAATTAAATATCTTCATTCGAATCTGCCAAATAAATCAAAATTAGGGCTCTACTTTAACCCCTACGGTAGAGTGATGGATTTGATTGACGACTGTATTTCGTGTGGTATTGACAAGCTGATTGAACAGCAGGGCGGTTTAGTCTGGGAATCACAACAATTTGACAGTTTAAAGGAACACGTTCGCGCGAATTTAGACGAAACTGTTGTTGAAATTGCACAACAAGTAGAGTCAATATTAACGACGGCTTTTCAGATTAATAAGAAGTTAAAAGGCAAAGTTGACTTCACCATGGCCTTTGCACTTTCTGATATCAAAGCTCAAATAGAAGGGCTCATCTTTAAAGGGTTTGCAACTGAATGTGGCTACAAAAGGCTGTCCGATATTCAGCGTTATCTTAATGCCATAGAGCGCCGTTTGGAGAAGTTACCCATTGATCCTAATAAAGATCGACTGCATATGCTTAAAATTGAATCTGTACAACAAGATTACAAGCAACTGCTCAACAAGATCCCGAAATCTGTTACCGTTCCTGACAATGTTAAGGAGATACGTTGGATGCTCGAAGAACTAAGAGTCAGTTTTTTTGCTCAACAACTTGGTACGCCTTATCCCGTATCAGACAAACGTATCAAGAATGTTATCTCAGATTATTGAAGATGAATTATCGAGTATTGTTAAGTTTAGGTATGCTACTTGCATTAGTTAAATTAATTACGAATAAAGCACTATTTTTTGACACAAGGTCGGCATCAGTTTGCCACCTTAGTTAAACCAGATATAGAAGGTTTATTATGAAAAAAGCACTTATTGCAGCAGCACTTATTAGTATTTCATCATTCTCTTACGCAGATTCTTTAGTTTATGCTGGAGCTTCTGTCGGTCAATCGAGTTTAGGTGATGGCGACGGAACTTCATTCACGGTACACGCAGGTACTGGGATTCTTCCTTTTATTGGCATTGAAGCCGGTATTGTTCGTTCAGGTGAAATGGATACTGCTTCGGGTGTAACGACTGAAATTACTTCAGGTTATGCCGCAATAAAACCCAGCATCGATTTTGGCCCGTTGCATATTTATGCGAAAGGTGGCCTACACCGTTGGGATCAAACAACCACAGTAGGGTCAAATGAGTCAGCTGATGAAGGGATTGATATTATGTATGGCGTTGGTGCTGAATACTTTCTCCTAGGTCCTATTTCATTTGGTGCAAGCCTTCAAACCTATATCGTTGATGATGAAGAACTGACGAACTTCACGTTAAATGGTACGTTCCACTTCCTGTAAGCAACAACAATTGGCGTCGATTTATAGCGTCAAATGGCTAACCTCGGGTTAGCCTTTTTTTATTTCCATCAAAGCTATTTAATTGTGTTAGCGGCAAAACTGTTGCTCATCTTTGTTGCGGCAGCGCGAAACTCTCAAGAACTTTTGACTCGATTTCGATTTGATTAAGATTTTAATATTTGAACGAATAGTTGTTTGAAAGGTGCGAGCTTACATCCTTGTAGAGCACGACTTAAATAGAAGTTAAAAGTTGATCAGTAACAAAGGGATATCTGTTTTACTCCGTTACTTATGCAAAATTGCTGTCTTTGTAGATGGATTTATATAAGGCTTTTGCTTCTGCTTTCATCGCTTGAATATCTGTTTCTTTACCAATTAGACTGAGCGCATTTATCATGCTGTCTGAATAGCATTGAAACAGTGACGCTGCAAATTTGGCCGAGCAAGCTCCTCGCTTTACATCATTAGTACGCTCTAAAGCGTAATGTCGCATAGAACTCAACAATTCATTTAGCATGGCTGTGATCTCTCCCTCTTAGTCAATCACTTATGTATGGTAATAAAGGCCAATAAGTTCAGTATTATAAACGGCAATGACTCTCCGCTTATCTTTCTCTATATACAATAAGCAATTTTCGAACCAGAAATTAAAATATCGATTGAAATTAGAAAATGGAAATAGGGTTGAGTGCTTGAGCCAAGCTACAACATTGACTACAATGACTCACTTTTAACATTAAGCAGATCAAAACTATGACTGACACAAATTCAAAACCTGAACTACCCGATCACCTTTCTGGTAACCCTCGCAGCCCACATTTTGTTGAAGAGTGCTTTGAACACCAAATCGGTATTCGTTTGAATGGAAAACAGCGTAATGACGTAGAGGAATATTGTATTAGTGAAGGTTGGGTAAAGATTCCATCACCTAAAGCGTTGGATCGTCGGGGACAGCCTATATTAATAACGCTAAAAGGTACTGTAGAAGCATTCTATATCTAGGCATTTTGCTAGTAATTAAGAACTAGTGAGATAGTAACAACAAGACAAATAGCCGTTAACAACCAAATAACGGCTAATGATTTATGCGGACATTGTAGATATTTGATCGTACGTCCTTAAAAAGGTTTCTTGAACAACGTGCGCATCATTAGAAGCACGATGGCGGCGAATATCCAAATCTTGGATAACTTCTACTTTAGTTTCGTCCCACAGATATACCTGTTGTTCTTTAAGAATCAATTCAATGGATGACAGTTTAAATTCCATTTCGATTCCGGCGACCTCAAATAACTTGATTAACCATGGATGATCAACAACCCACCCATCAGAGTAAATAGTTTTACCTTTCAGTAGTGTATTGAGTTGTTGAGCAACAACCGCTGGAGTTCTTCCGTGGGAGAACAATTTTTTTCTAGTTAATTGGTGAACATCTTCGGCAGAATCGTCCCAGTAGTTCCAACTCGACTCAGGTCTAACTAAAGTACAATACTTGGTTTTGTCTTCTAAAATTAGTCCAATCTCTATAGGGTAGCTGTTTGAACCAAACCCGGATGCCTCTATATCAATGATTATTGGATTTTGCATAGTCATTCGAATCTCATACTGTTGTTGACGCATAAGTTAACTGTAGTCGAAATAAAACTAAACACCTAATTTCATTGAAATAATAGTCTAGTACATGGGAGCAGCTCACGAAAATGCGTTGAATCTAGGCATTTGGGCCCATATTCGAGCTTACGTTGATTGCATTTTAGGGAGTAGATTTATAATCGTATGAATTTCAGGAGATTAACTGGCTTTTTGTTTTCTGCGCGCCGGTTTTGCTCTAACCGTAGATATAACGTATCCAGATCAAAGAAGCCTGGTTAAGAAATTACATCCATTCAACTCGGTTTCTACCATTTTGCTTCGCGTGATAAAGAGCATCATCGGCTCTTTTTATCGCGTCTCGGCTCGGCTCATTGCTTTTTTTAATAGCGATACCAATACTGACGGTAATTCCATTGCCATGTTGGATATCGAGCGTCTTAATGTTTTCCATGACCGCATTGGCAAGAGTCATAACTTGATTTTTGTCATCATTGTTAATGATAATCGCGAACTCTTCGCCCCCAATACGACTCACGATAATGTTGCTAGACATCATTTCAGCAAGGGATTGACCGAAAGCCCTTAAAACATTATCTCCTTCTTGATGGCCATATGTATCATTTATCAATTTAAAATGATCGATATCGACGAGTAAGATGGAGAGTTTTTCAGCTTCATGGTTATTGAGGACTTGAGCGAAGTAGCGGCGATTTGGGAGCTGTGTTAACTCATCAAACATAGCTAAGTTTTTGGCTTGGTTATAACTGATAGAAACCGTTCGAATTGCGCGCGCGATCCCAGCAGTGCTGATTAGCATCCCGATTGTCCGTAATACATCTTCTCCCCATAGTGAGAGAGATAAGGGTTGGAAGTAGAATTCGTCACCGATATCCACAACCGTCGCTAGTATCCACAGATAAAGCCCAAAACTCAGTAATGCATGTCCACGAAAACTTAAGATAGAACTTACTTGAACAGTAAAGAAGATAATAAACAGCGCAAATAATCCCATAAATTCAAAGATAAAGCTAAAGTTCAATGCTTTAATGCGATCGATAGGGGGAAGCTGCTGCAAGCTAAAACTGGTGATTAAGATGCTAAGAATTAATATTCCGACAAGTAACCAACGTCGAAAACCAACTTCGCCTAATTTTAAATTCTTAGCTTCTATTTGTAGCCTAATCATACCCGTGAACTCATGTCTTTAGCTTATCTCTAGGGAGCAAATAACTAACAAATTGTCGATAAAATGACTTTTATTAATAATCGCCATTTAACCATATATGCTCCTTAGGTTTCAATCGTCAACAAGCATTATCACGTATGAATTACGGGGTTTATTTCACCGTTATCAAAGTCGAGAAACTATACCAATTAGCGCGTTTGAAATCCGCACTTCGAAATGCACATAACGACTCATATTAATGGTTTATTTGGAGAACATAATTTTGTCGGACTAAAAAGTTTACATTCTTAGCCGACGCTATAAACGTGTTAAATGAGATATCAATCACACATATCCAAAACCGGTTTTGATTAGTATGAAAACGAGACTTTGATCAATAACAATTTAATATCGACCATATAATATGATTTCAATCAATTATAAATGATGTGAGTTCAAGTGACTCATTTTTTTATAAATAGAGTCAAAACCGGTTTTGGTTGACTGTTACATTATTTACGCGGATTTATTTATGGTATTGGAAGAAAATTACACATCGTTAGTGACGAAGCACCTGCAACAGATATTAGCGGGGGTTTATTCACCCCAACAACTGAGCTCATTGATCCCAAGCTTAGAAGGAATAATGAGCAGGTTCAATGGAATCGATGACCCGAAGCAGTGGGTTGACCAAAGTGACGTAATCCTCATAACTTATGGCGATTCGATAAATGAAAGCGGAAATCCACCTCTGCATACATTAAACACGTTTCTCAACCACAATGTGAAAGGTATTATTTCGGCTGTTCACCTTTTACCTTGTTTCCCTTATACATCTGATGACGGTTTTTCTGTCGTTGACTATTGGAAAATTAACCCTGATCTTGGTGATTGGTCACATATTTCCGAACTTTCAAATCATTATGGCTTAATGTTCGACGCGGTAATCAATCATATTTCGAAATCTAGCGATTGGTTTCAAGGGTATTTAAATGGTGACATGGCTTACCGTGACTTCTTTACCGAAATGAATTTGGACCGTGATTATAGTTCGGTTACTCGTCCACGCGCACTGCCGCTTTCAACTCCATTTGAAACCACACATGGCAAAAAAAACATCTGGACAACATTCAGCGATGATCAGATAGACCTAAATTATCGTTGTCCTAAAGTGTTTGAGAAAATCGTTGAATTGCTTCTTTTCTATGTTGAGCAGGGTGCATCGTATATACGTCTTGATGCTATTGGGTTCATGTGGAAGGAGCTCGACACGCCTTGTATCCATCTGCCACAGACTCACGCGATTGTACAAGCGATGCGAGCGATTATGGACGCCGTTGCCCCTCATGTTAAATTGATTACTGAAACCAACGTACCGCATAAAGACAACATTAGTTATTTTGGCAATGGACAAAATGAAGCGCATCTCGTGTATCAATTTCCATTGCCACCATTAACCTTGCATACACTTCAGACTGGTAATAGCGACAAAATAACAAGCTGGATGCAAAATCTAGAACCATGCTCGGAAAAAACTGCCTTTTTTAATTTTCTAGCGTCTCATGATGGAATAGGAGTTCGACCTGTCGAAGGAATACTTGCACCTAGTGAAGTTAATCACTTAGTGGAGGTTGTACAAGAAAACGGTGGGCGTGTTTCGTATAAAAATAACGGTGATGGCTCACAAAGCCCATATGAACTAAACATCAACTTCTATGATGCAATGCGGAATAACAACGCTGATGAAACGACTAATTTAGATCGTTTTATCGCAGCTCAATCGTTACTAATTTCTATGGCAGGAGTGCCGGGTATTTATATACATAGCTTGCTTGGTTCGACTAATGATCTGAAAGGTCTCGATATTTTAGGCTACAACCGCGCGATTAACCGTGAAAAATTAAACCTTTCAACATTACAAACAGAACTTGATGATAGCTCAACCCAACGTCATCAAGTGTTAAGCCGTTTCAAATTATTGTTGACGCTAAGACGTGGTCAACCTGCATTTTCCCCGTCTGCATCTCAGCGCGTAGAAAAGGTTGATTCTCGTCTCATAACTTTTGTACGAAATGAAGAAATCTTAGTTGCAATCAACATTAGTGACCAGTCGGTATTATTCGATACTAATGAAGCCTTACCCGATGTGCGAAAAGATCTGATTACTAATAGGTCTGTACAGAGGAAAGTGTCTTTAGAGCCATACCAAGTCATGTGGTTGGTCAATAAATCATAAATAACGTAAAACGTAACATACGGCTTTGCTCTATTAAGCCACCCTACAAAATAAGCAGTCCTATCAATAAGGATATAAAAATGAAACTGAAACTCAAATCCCTCACTATTGGATTGGCTACCGCAGGATTAGCGCTACCAAGCCTAGCAAACGCAACAACGGTGGAATACTGGACGACCCAAACTCAATCAGACCGGTTACAAACCATTGAGATTATGGCCGATGTATTTGAAGCGTTAAATCCTGGTATCGATGTGAAAATCATTGGTGTCGACGAAAACGACATGCCGAAACAAATTGCTGCTGCGGCCGCATCCAATACGCTACCTAACTTGATCGAAGTTGACTCGAACTTATCATTGGCATTTGCCGAAGAGGGCATTGTGGATACTAAGGCTAATACTGATGTTGTTAATGCATTAGGAGCGGATCGTTTTTACAAAGGCGCATTAACTCTGGTTAGTGAACCAAAAATTAACGAATACGTCTCTGTACCATACAGCGGCTGGGTGCAGGGAATTTGGTATCGTGCTGATTGGTTTGAAGAAGCGGGACTTGAGCCTCCAACAACGTGGGATGCAATAGAGAAAGCAGCGAAGCATTTTTATAAACCTAAAGAGAATCAATACGGTATTCTTGTTGGAACAAAAGCGGATAACTATGCAGAACAATGTTATACCCAATTTGCGCTCTCAAATGATGCCGGTCAGTTTAACAACGAAGGTGAGTTAATCTTTAATTCTAAAGCGCAATCCGAAACGTTAGATTTTTATACCAAATTAGCCCAATACAACCCACCAGGGCCGCAAACTTGGCGCGCTCGCGACTATTACCTTCAAGGTAAATTGGCGATGTTCTTTTATTCATCGTATATCCTTGATGACATCGCCTTGGCTGAAGCTGCTGCAAGTTCGCTAGGAACAGAAAATTTTGCCGATCTAAAAGGCGCTGCTTTTGATCCCGACTTAGCTAAAAATACTCGCTTAGCCACAACGATTACAAAAACCTCGCCATCTTCGTTTGGAACCTTGGTTGGGTTTTCGATCATGAAAAACGAGGATAAAGCCGAAGTTGAGGCGACAAAGTCATTTGTTGAGTATATGAACGAGAAAGACCAAGTGGTTGCCTATTCACATATGGCAGTCGGTGGTCATTTACCCATGCTTAGAGATATCGCCGAAACTGACGAATTCTTAGAGGATCCCAAGGGTATCTTTGCTCAATATGGTAAAGAATCGATTAAAGAAATTGTCGCTGGATTTGAGAATATTAAGAACTTTTCTGTCGTAGATGGTAAGGCGTTCCCTAAATCAGGTGAGATTTTTGCTAAGCAAATCATTCCGCGGATGATTTACAGTACAACCATCGAGAATAAAGGGACTCAGGAAGCATTATCTTGGGCTGAAGAGCAAATGAAACTCGTCATAGCTGAATAACTCATGGTAAGTCGAGAGCAGAGGTTGTGTGATGATTAACCTCTGCTTCTCACAAGGAAATAATATGACTCCTTTAGAAAGAGCAGAAGCTAGATTCGGTTGGAAGTTGGTTGCACCGACTATTGTTGTACTTAGTTTACTTATCCTATATCCATTGCTTTACAACATCTATCTTAGTTTTTTCGACGTTCAACTCAATGGTGATAAAACGTTCGTTGGGATGGATAACTATTTCAAATTACTGTCGAATGCTGACTACTATTCTGCAGTCGGCACCACGAGTCTTTACCTCTTCGGTACTGTTGTGGGGACCACTTTGCTGGGGTTGGCGATGGCATTATTGCTAAAAGAACCATTCACAGGGCGTGGATTGGTTAATGCCGCAATCATGCTACCGTATGTTGCTCCTGTGATTTCGGTTGTTTTTGGCTGGCAATTTCTTTTCGATCCAATTTCGGGTGTCGTTAACTATTTGATGGTTGATGTGTTTAGCCTTTGGAGTGAACGAACGAATCTTATTGGCCAACCAGATTCAGCATTGTGGGTGGTGATCATTTTCGATATTTGGAAACACGCCCCCATTGCCTATATGTTAATTTTGTCGAAGCTAGTGTCCATTTCCCGAGATCAATATGAAGCGGCATCTATAGATGGATATGGCCCGATAGGGCGCTTTTTTCATGTTACCTTACCTGAACTTCATTTTGTTCTGGCAACCGTTATCTTATTAAGATTGATCTGGAACTTAAATCGTTTTGAAGATGTATTTCTTCTTGCGCCCAATGTTCAAACACTCCCAATATTTACCTACTACCAAGCGTTCACCGGCGTCATTGACCAAGGGTTGGCGGCGGCAACGTCTGTAATTCAACTTGGAGTATTGTGCGTGTTTATTTGGTTCTACATTAAAAAAATCATGAAGTGGTAATTAATTATGCTAGGCAAACGAACATTAAAGGGACGTATTGGTTTTTTCATTGCAGTGGCGCTACTGGTTAGTTTTAGCTTATTGCCATTTGCTCAAATTCTTTCTACTTCTCTTAAACACCAATTTGATTGGGGTAATCCATCTTTGATTCCTCAGAAAATCAATTTCGAGGCATATGAAGAGCTATTAGGATTAACTGAACCACAAGAAGTTGAAATACCTGCGGCGATCCAAAAAATTCTCGCGAATCCAAAATTACCTCAAGCAAAAAAAGAGGCGATTGCCGCTAAATACACGTCAAACGATAATCTATTTCCATTTGGGAAATATATGTTGAACAGTGTGATTTTCTCAGCGAGCGCTGCCACCATTTCGTTACTTTTAGCGGTGATGGGGGCGTACTCAATCAGTCGACTTCGCTTCAAAGGGCAGGTTGTCATTCAGCGCTCAGTGCTTTTTGTTTATATGGTTGGCGGGGTATTACTTATGGTTCCTCTGTATCAAATGGCAATGAACATTGGACTAGCTTCAACAATGTGGGGAAGCGCATTTTGCTTGTTTCTTATTTACATCGTTCAGACATTACCTGTCGGAATGTACATGCTTGGGAACTACTTTAGGGGGATTCCATTTGCCCTAGAAGAAGCAGCAATTATGGATGGTTGCTCTCGAAAAGAAGCGATCATCAAAGTTGTTTTACCGCTATCACTTCCAATGTTAGCAACCGTATTTATTTACTGCTTTATTATCGGGTGGAATGAATATCTATTTGCCTCGGTATTTCTTAAACAATACCCAGAGTTCCATACACTTCCATTGGCTTTACAAGAGCTATTCGTGTCAAAAAATGCCATTTGGGATCGCATTATGGCGGCATCGATGCTGACACTTGCTCCAATTGTGGTGTGTTTCTTATTTGCTTCTCGCTTTATGAAAGGCGGAAAAACTGACGGTGGCGTTAAGGGTTAATCATGGCTTCTATTCAACTAAAAAACATTGTTAAAAACTACGGTGACACAAAAGTCGTAAAAGAAATCAGCTTAGACATTGAGGATGGAGAGTTTGTTGTTCTTGTTGGCCCATCTGGTTGTGGAAAATCGACCACATTACGAATGATTGCAGGTTTAGAGCAAGCTACGTCAGGAGATATTGTTATTGGCGATAGAGTCGTTAATGATATCGAACCTCAACATCGAAATATCGCAATGGTATTCCAAAATTATGCCCTTTATCCTCATAAGTCGGTTAGAGAAAATATCGTTTTCGCACTACGTCGTCTAAAAGTCGACAATGTTGAGATTCAACGCCGTTTAAAAGAAGTATCTGAGATGCTTCAACTCGAAGAGTTGTTAGACCGCAAGCCCGCTGATTTATCCGGTGGACAACGTCAACGTGTTGCTATGGGGCGAGCAATTATCCGGGAAGCCGATGTATTTCTATTCGATGAACCTCTGTCTAATCTTGATGCAAAGCTTCGTGGGCATATGCGAACGGAGATAGGTAAGATTCATAATAAATTTGGTCGAACAAGCGTATATGTCACCCACGATCAGGTTGAAGCGATGACGTTAGCGGATAAAGTGGTCGTACTTCACGATGGCTACATCGCTCAAGCTGGAGCACCAATGGATATTTACTTGAATCCTGTGAGTATATTCGTTGCTCAATTTATTGGTTCACCATCAATGAATATTATTGAAGGTACTCTATTTAATGAATACCTAGCAATTGGTGGCTATCAAATTCCTAGAGATAAACTCACCAGCGTTCAATTTTCTGAGTCAATTGGCGATGAGGGAAGAGCAGTAAAAGTTGGTATACGACCAGACTTTTTTAACGACAAGCGTTATTTTTCTCAAGATGACTCTACGTTTAATTTTAATAACATTCGCATCGATTTAATTGAGCCAATGGGGTTCGATAAAGAAGTTTTGTTCTCGCTAGGTGATGATACTATCAAAGCTAGACTCGACCTTCGTTCAGAAATAGCTCGTGGTGATAGTCTAGATCTACTTGTCGACCTCTCAAGAGTGCTGTTATTTGATCAACAAAGTGAACTGCGTATATAGTCGTAGCCAAGTTAAGTGGTTCTTAAACGTTGCAGGGGAAATAGTGTACTTCTATGTCAATCAAGAAATTAGCTGAATATTTGGGTTTGTCTAAATCCACTGTATCAAGAGCGCTCAATGGTTACAGTGATGTAAACCCTGATACACGAAAACGGGTTCTGGCTGCCGCGCAAGATATTGGTTATCGTCCCAACCCAACAGCTAAGCGACTGGCATCGGGTAAGTCGCGTAATGTTGGGATTATATTACCTGCGAACTCACGGCTTTTTGTTTCTCCTGCGTTTTCAAAAGTCCTCGCTGGTGCATCTGAACTGCTTGCTAAACATGAATATCAACTGATAGTGACAACACTATCGCACTGGCAAGATGAATCTCAAGTCTATACCGACTTCATCGATAGTGGGTTGATTGACGGGATGTTTATTGTTCGAACTCGTATCAATGACTCTCGCATTGCTATGCTCACCGAGCGAGGCTTCCCTTATGTTTGCCTTGGGCATGATGACGGTTTTCCCAGTGACAGTTTTGTTGACGTAGATAATGCTAAGGCGTTTTATGATATTACTAAACGCCAAATCGAATTGGGGCATCGTAGAATTGCATTTCTCGATGCACCCAAAGAACTGACGTTATCTAAAGCTCGTAAATGCGGTTATTTGCGAGCCATCGAAGAAGCCGGGATTGATGTAGACCATCGCTTACTGCTTAATGGTGAACTTAACGAGCATGCGGCAACTAATATGGCAAAAGAAGTCTTATCTCTTGCGCGACGCCCGACATCAATATTGTGTGCTGATGATACCATGGCATTAGGAACGATAGCGGCATGCGAAGAGCTCGGCTATCAACCTGGCTCGGATATCGCGATTGCCGGATATGGAGACTATGAACATAGCCGATACAGTAAGCCGTCGATCACAACCTTAAGTTATGATACCCACGCTATTGGAGAAGAAATGGCGAAGTTGATGTTCAACAAACTCGAGCATAAACGATTTCAAGTCTGTAATTGGTATGAAGCGAGTATTATTGCTCGTCAATCCGATTCAAACGTTAAAATTTCATAGGACTAACATGAAGATTGTTATTGCCCCTGACTCCTTTAAGGAATCATTATCGGCACAGCAAGTCGCTGAGACGATTAAAGCAGGATTTGAAATCCATTTCCCTGATGCCGAATACATTGCTGTTCCAGTGGCCGATGGCGGTGAAGGGACATTAACAACATTAATCGAAGCTAAAAAAGGGCAGATCTTCAACGCTAATGTGGAAGGTCCACTGAGACAAACCATTAACGCCCGTTGGGGACATTTTTATGATGGTTCTCAATCAACCGCTGTGATCGAACTTGCCGAAGCATCCGGAATAGCCCTTAACCAAGTGAATGAACGTAATGTAGCAATCGCTTCGACGTTTGGAACGGGCCAATTAATAAAAGCAGCTCTAGACTATCAAGTTGATCGAATCATTCTGTGTTTAGGAGGGAGCGCAACCAATGATGGTGGAGCAGGTATTGCTCAGGCTCTTGGCATTAAGTTACTGGATAGTCGTGGTCGTGAAATCTCTCGAGGTGGGGCTGCTCTATTAACCTTAGATTCAATCGATATTAGTGACCTTCATCCCAGAGCTACTTATGTAGAATGGTTTGTTGCTTGTGATGTATCTAATCCTTTGTGCGGTGAAAATGGAGCCAGCGCGGTGTTTGGCCCACAAAAAGGGGCGACGAACAGCCAGGTAATGCGTCTCGACACTGCATTGAAAAATTTTAGTGATTGTGTAGCGCACTTAACAGGGCACAATCACAGCGAAACACCTGGGTTTGGCGCAGCTGGAGGTACGCCATTAGCGATATCTCTGATTCGAGACCCGATTCTTAAACCAGGTATCGATATTGTACTTGAGGCGGTTCAACTTGATCATCATCTCAACAACGCCGATCTAGTGATCACAGGTGAAGGTCAGATGGACCATCAAACACTGCTTGGGAAAGCACCATTTGGCGTTGCTCGGCTCGCTAAACAGCTCAATATTCCCACCATCGGGATTGCGGGTTCGCTTGGTAGTGATCTTACTGGGTTAGATTGTTATTTTTCTGCAGTATTTGGAACGGTTCGCGCGCCGCAAAGTTTGGAAGCTGTATTAGAGGAAGCTCAGTACAATCTTAAAACGACTGCGAGCAATATTGCCGCAACGATTAAAGTGAATATATAGAAGTATTAGGGGACATTACTAACTCGGTAGCCATTATATTTTTAGATACTTTAGCCTCAAAATATCCCTCAAAATTCAATAAGCTTCTTTATCGAAGATACGAAACAGTAGAGCTCAACTTTAAGATTTTTTAACTCGCGAATTTGACTTTCGCGTATAAAATGCAGCATTGTCGTTTTAGTCGCATAACTATTGGAAAAGATATGAATACGCCATTTATAACTCGAACGGTTTTAGCGAGTACTTACTTAGCAAGTTTTATTCTTCACGCCCAAGATTTACCATCTATTGGGAACTACGCAGGTTCAGGTTCCGTCACTCATGGACTAGGGCAAACGCTTGTCGAAAACCTATTCGAATGTGATAGAGGTCGAGCAAGAGTATCACCGCTTGGAGAAATAACCGATACCTCGGGAAAAATCTGGAATCTTCCTGCGGACAATGAATTTGCAAGTGGTCTATATGCAACTGATCTCTATAACGTTTGCAATGGAATTACACCTTCAAGTCTAAATGATGTCGACACAAATAGTGTGCCGGTTGTAGAAGTGGATAGTGATGGAGAAGTCATCACTGGATATATCTTTGCAGATAACTACTTTGAATTGTACATAAATGGCCAATTGATTGGGGTTGATTCGGTTCCCTTTACGCCGTTTAACTCAAGTATTGTAAAGTTTCGAGTAAATACGCCTTATACCATCGCTGTAAAAGTGATCGATTGGGAAGAGCATATAGGCGTCGGGACCGAAAGAGGTCGTGGAAGCAACTATCATCCAGGTGACGGTGGCTTTATTGCTAGCTTTAGTGATGGAACTGTTACAAGTTCCGATTGGCGAGCACAAACCTTCTATACTGCGCCAATTTATGACTTGAGCTGTTTATCAGAGACGAACCAAACGAGAAATTCAGCGACATGCTCTACGAATGGCGACGGCGAAGGTGAGAATGCCTTTGCCGTTCACTGGGAAGTGCCAAAAAACTGGAAAAGTGACACCTTTGATGATTCAGCTTGGCCCAATGCAACCACGTATACCGAAAATGTAATTGGCGTTAGGAATAAAAATGGCTACATGAATTTTAGGGAAAAGTTCACTGGTGCGAAGGCGACCTTTATTTGGTCTTCCAACGTTGTATTGGATAACGAGGTATTGCTACGTTACAAAGTTGAGTAATCCGAAAAGATGTCCATGCATATAATCGATCTTTTATTTGAGACAATGCCAACTGGATAAGCGATTCTCCACATGCAATTTAGATGGTAAAAACGTACAATTGGCGCGATTAAAATTAACAGTCTAGTGATGGATTAGGAGCAACAATTGATTGACCGCATAGAAACTAAGCAACGCATGAGCCGAATTGTTAAACACAATGGTACCATTTACTTATGTGGGCAGGTGTGTAAAGACGCTGAACAAGGCATTAAAGAACAAACTGAAACTATGCTGGATAAAGTCGACGAGCTCCTTTTAGCAGCGGGAAGTGATAGAAAACACATTTTATCCGCCACCATTTATATCAAAGATATGAAAGATTTCTCTGAAATGAACAATGTTTGGGATAATTGGGTCCCAGAGGGTTATGCGCCGGCACGAGCGTGTGTTCAAGCAAGTATGGCAAGGGAAGCGTTGCTCGTCGAAATTTCTGTTATCGCCGCAGAAATCCAATAACTTCAAACATTCGAAAGTTAACTTATGGGCAAATTGGACTTTATTGTGTGATAAGAGTAAATATAACCACAATTTATATATGTCTACTCTTGTCATTAGAGGAATAATTAATGAAAACACTTAAATCTGCATTGTTAATCGTGGGGTCTTTATTGCCTTCAGCGCAAGCGTTCGCAGAAGATTACGATTTCAAACCCGGCCTTTGGGAAACAACATTTACAAATGAGATAAATCAAATAAGCGTACCAGCGGAACTTGAAGCGTTAGTTCGTAGTGGTCTCGAGCAACCAATGGATCCAGAAACACAATGTATCCACGATATAAATGAATTATTTGATTCTGGATTTAGTGGCAGAGAAGACGAAGAAGAAAGCTGCAACACAGAGGTGAACCGCATCAACGCAAATCGCGTCAATGTGTTGGCAAGTTGTAGTAGCCCTCAAGGAACAATGCAGTCTGAAGGTGTTATCAATTTAAATGGCGAAACCATGACTTATAGTGGCGATGTCACAACATCTGGCGAAGCAATGGGTATGAAAATGAATATGATCATGAAAATCTCAGGCAGTGCCAAATACATCGGTGAATGTTCCGAATAACAATATTATATTACCCAATTAATATGATTCGAATTAATATACCGTTACCAGAATGAGTAGGTAACGGTATTGAGCATGGTAACGTTTTTGTTACTTGGCCTATTGATCTATTCTCGCTCGAAAATCTCATCACCTCGCCCCAACATAGTGCCATACTGCACCATTGCACAGTAAATAGTGAAAACCTTCGCTCATTTGGCAGCCTGTAAGTTGTTAATAAATCGATAGTTTATATATTAATCCCTCTATGTATAGGTTGGTTCAATATTTGCTTCATTTTTGAGAAGTATAGATGAACCATCGATTTTACTGGGGGAGAGTAAATGCGTAAGTATATTCAATCTTTAGGGGTTACCGGAGCATTATGGTTACAAAGTAGTGCAGTTCTATTTTCTGTCATGTTGATCAGTTTTGGAGCTAGCAATCAAGCGATCGCAATACTACTACTCACGGCTGTCTTTTCTAGTTACGTTTTGTACGAGGTTCGTCAAGATCAAAAGAACTTCCTTGCGCAAGTGACTGCTATACAAAATGGACATGCGAGTGAGTTAGATTCAACGAATACTGGGCCACTGCAACAACATTATCCCAAAATAGACGACTTGGTCCGGCTTTCAAAACGTAAATTGCGTGAGGTTCAATCGATTCGAGATGAAATGGTGTTTTCAGCACAAGAGCTCGCAGATAATGCCCTCAATGTTGCTAGTCATTGTCAGGCGCAAGCCGATATTACGACATCGTCCGCTTCCGCAGCTACGGAAATATCATTAAGTATCGATGATGTATCAAAACGGATTGAGATCACTCAACAGGCAATGGAAACTGGAAATAGCCTTTGTCACAAAGGGCGTAAAGAACTCACGAATACTCAAGAGTATATGGCCAGTGTTAGTGAGCGTATTGTTGAAACAAGCCAAAGTATTGAGGAACTCGATAACAAATTAAGCGCAGTTGTTTCTGTGTCCAAATTTATTCGTGAAATCGCTGAGCAAACTAACTTGCTGTCTCTTAATGCAGCAATAGAAGCAGCGAGGGCAGGAGAGCATGGCCGAGGATTTAGTGTTGTCGCTGATGAAGTACGAGGGTTAGCGCAGCGTACACACGATTCAGCAACATCAATAACCAATCAAGTAACAGATGTTACAGCAAGTATGTCAGAAGTAATTAAGCAGATGGAGATGGCCGTTGAATCAACCTCTAAGTGTGAAAAAAGTGTTGATTCGGCATATACGTCACTACAAGAAACAGTCTTGTCGATTGAAGAAGTGGTAGAGCAAATTAGAGGCATTGCCACTGCATCAGAGCAACAGGCAATTGCTACACGAGAAATATCTGAAAATATGGAACGAGTTGCGACTACTGCTGGACACAATGCAAATATGGCAAAAGAAAATGCCAGTGTCGCAAGCCATCTGCAAAATATGACTCGAATGGAGGCCTAGTAATGACCCACTTCGATCTTTCAGCCTTACTTTCTTTGATGATCTCTTCTATATCCCTAATTAGCATTATGATATTTATTCGTTACCGTAACACTAAAGAGAGCAGTAGGCGTCGGAAAGAGGGTATCAAATGGCTCAAGCAGTTTCGTTTATTACTTGCGTTGGTTCAACAACATAGAGGTTTGAGCAATGGATTGATATGTGGTGATAAGGAGCTACTTCACCGATTAACCCCGCTGAGTCAAAGTATCAACCAACTTCAAGATCAACTTATAGTGCAAGGTAGCTGGCTATCCGACAACGATCGTTGGTCCGGAATCGACAGTCATTGGCAAAGACTTTCGGTGAATTTCGAGACTTTATCGGCTAAAAATAATTTTGATCAACACTGTAAACTCATCACAAATATACTGTACCTTATTGATGACGTTGCCGAAGAGTATCGACTCTACGAAGTTAAAGATAAGCAAGAACAGTCAATTCGTTACTTATGGCAAGATTTACTGGTGACCGCTGAAAATATAGGACAGGCCAGAGCACTTGGAACTGGTGTTGCCGCAGCCGGTATATGTACCAGTGTCGATAGAATTCGTCTAAGTTACCTACATCAATCCATAACAAACGTAGTTAAACACAGTAGCGATAAAAAAGCGGTTGTCGAACTGCTCCAAGTTATCGAACAAAAAATCATTATCGATGTCCCCACAGTAAATGCTAAATCCTACTTTGACTCAGCGACCGTAGCTTTAGAGTCTGTATTAAGCGAGTTTGATGCGATTCTTGAAGAACAGATGTAAATATAATGCTGAAAATCAGATTATCCTGAAAATGCAAACTAGAGTTGAAAGAATGTTAATTAATGTCCGACTGTTTAACAGTTGGTATTCAAGCGGCTGATTAAATTCGAATATATAACTACGTACGGCCTGTTCGTGATACTTGGTAATACTAGTTAAAAATTCTTCTTTATCACAAACACCGACAACTAAGTTCGGTGTTTTTTAGTTCTAGAACCGAGATATAAAACATCAATTGGCAAGATTAACGTTATGTTATAACATAACCATCTAGTTTTTTTTCTGGAAACGAGAATGAAGGACATTGATACCATTGTTGATCACGCAGAGAAAAGTTGTATCGCTCATCATAAGCAATTAACCCCAAAGCGAAAGCTGGTACTACGAGCATTGATTCATGCCAATAAAGCCTTGTCAGCTTACGAGCTGGTGGATTATTGCAAAGAACATTTCAATCAGAACCTTCAAGCGATGACCGTCTATCGAATATTAGATTTTCTTGAGAAAGAGCATTTATCACACAAGCTTAAAATGTCTAATAAGTATATTGTATGTTCTCATATTCTCAGTGGAAGTGAGCATGGCGTTCCTCAATTCTTGATCTGTTCCAAGTGTGAAAAGATCAACGAGCAAATTATCGACCCTCGTTTAATTAATGGCTTGCAAACCAATGCAAAGCTAGAAGGTTTTACTGTAACAAGTCCACAACTTGAAATTAGTTGTATTTGTGACGATTGCATTGATTAGGAAAGGGCGAATGAGTACGAATAACAAAAAGATATTGGCAGTACCCACTAACATTATTACTGGATTTCTCGGTGTTGGTAAAACCTCAGCGATCTTAAACCTTTTAAAAAACAAACCTGATAATGAACGCTGGGCAGTACTTGTCAATGAATTTGGTGAAATTGGGGTCGACGGTAATTTAATCAATGGGCAAAAGGGGAAGGATCTCGTCTTTATCCAAGAAGTTCCGGGCGGATGTATGTGCTGTGCCGCTGGGTTACCCATGCAAATAGCCCTAAACCAACTGTTAGTTCAAGCCAATCCCGACCGATTACTTATTGAACCGACCGGCTTAGGTCATCCAAAAGAAGTATTACAGGTACTATCATCAGAACATTATCGTAAAGTTCTTTCTCTGCAGAAGAACATTACGTTGGTAGATGCTCGTAAACTATCAGACACAAGGTACACCGACCACGAGACATTCAATCAGCAAATAGCCATAGCAGACATAGTCGTTGGTAATAAAAAAGATCTTTACCAAAGCGGTGATCAAGAATCACTGATAAATTATGTCGCGAAGTTTAATAACCCAAATGTCGAAATTATTTTTGCTGAACATGGTAAAGTTTCACACGAACAGCTTAAAGGAAGTACACTTACTCAAGAGTATTCGTCTAATCATCATCACCATCATCACAGTTCAAAACCATTGGCTTCAGAGTTGCTAATGCCAGAAAGTGGCATGATTAAAGCAACCAATGAAGGGGAAGGGTATATAAGTGTTGGTTGGCGCTTCGCACCTGATAAACTATTTGACCGTAAGCAACTTATAAATCTATTTTTGCAATTAAATGTCGAGCGATTAAAAGCTGTCTTTATCACTTACGATGGAATTTTTGGATATAATTTGACGAAAGATGGTCTAACGGAATCTGAGTTGGACGAATGTAGCGAAACTAGAATCGAAGTTATCGCAGATTCGATCGATGAAGAGTTAGAGAACCGACTTCTGCAATGCATTATTCGCTAAGCAGAAATAAAATAGATTTACATAACTGACTTTATGTGACATCGTCACAAAGTCGGTTATATATGTAAATGATTATTGTTGTTATGTCGGTAATGGATTATCAAGAGAATAAAGTAAGTGTTACCCCATGAAAATGTTTAGAACTATTGCTTCAGTCACTGCGGTACTCGCCTTTACCTCTGCTTACCTTATCCCGACCGTTGATGATTCAAATCAGCCTGCATCTCACTCGGTATTGAATAAAAAAGAAGTTACAACGCAACTGGTCGATCAAACAACACCAATCGTAAAGACTGAAGATATCCAATTAGTAGACGGACCAATAGAAACTTTAGAACCAGAAAAAATACAATACACAGTGAAACCTGGTGACACGCTTAGTAATATTTTTTCCCAGTTAGAAATTTCTCTTGAAACGCTACAGCATATTTTATCAGTCGATCTCAATCACCTTCGGCTTGATACCATAAAACCCGGCGAGCAATTGGAATTCGTTGTTTCTAGCAATAATGAATTACTGAGTATGATTTACCATATCAGCTTGGTCGAACACGCGGTATATACCAAAGAGCAAGATGGTTCATTCTCATATCAGTTGAATGAGATTCCTGGAGAGTGGCGTGAAAAGTTGTTTTCAGGGATCATTACAGGAAGTTTTTCTGTATCCGCAAACAAGCTTGGACTTACATCAAATCAAATAGGCAATATCACTCGTGTCCTACACGATAAAATTGACTTCTCTAGATCATTACATGCAGGTGATCGGTTTAATATTTTGGTTAAGCAACAATTCTTACATGATCGCCCAACTGGAAATAGCGAAATTCAAGCAATCTCATTTACTTTTTCTAGAGGTCTTTCTAAAAGAGAAGTGTCAGCATTCTTAGCGCCAGATGGACGATTCTATGATAGGGAAGGGAATAGTTTAGAACGCGCGTTTAACCGATATCCAGTAGACAAGAAATATCGCAGAATTACGTCTTCTTTTAATCCGAGACGGAAACACCCCGTTACAGGACGAATATCACCACACAATGGTACTGATTTTGGGACGCCAGTAGGAGCGCCAGTCTACTCGACCGGTGACGGGAAAGTAATCGGATTACGAAATCACCCTTATGCTGGGAAATACCTCGTGATTCAACATAACAGCGTCTATAAAACACGTTATCTTCATCTTAGTAAGTTCTTAGTGAAAAATGGCCAACAAATCACGCGAGGCCAAAAAATTGCACTAGCTGGTGCTACAGGTCGATTAACTGGTCCTCATTTACACTTTGAAGTATTAGTACGAAACCGGGCAGTTGACGCGATGAAAGCTGACTTACCAATCGCAACCACTATTTCCCAAAAAGATAAGGATGCCTTTTATGCATCGGTATCCGCATTTGATTCTTTAGTTAATAATAGCTAGGCACCTTCATAGCGTTTTGAATATCACCAATGAATGAAATCGGATAATCATCAACGAATTATTAAATATTAGATTGCAACTATATGAATTGTATGCAATAAAGGACATATAAGGTATTTGAAATCAACAACTCACCGTTGTCGAATCAATCTCATAGTCTAGTGACTTGATATTAAAGATGGAAAACATTAAAAAAGTCTATCAATATGCAGAGCCAAATCTCACTCTTGTTGGGTGGATGGGGTTTATCGGGTTCCCGGTATATTACATTATCTGGGCGTTTATCTTCCCTCAGCCCTATGAAAATATTGGATTCCGGCTGCTGTGCTCGGGACTATTCTTTGGTCTTATCTATCGTAACCATTTTCCGATGAAATGGCGTGATCATTTACCTATTTTATATCAAATCACAATCATAATTTGTTTACCCAGTTTCTTCTTCTATATGCTTCTTATGAATGAATGGAACACCGTTTGGCTTATGTCATTTATGACAGCAATTTTTATTCATATTTTGCTTGTGAACGTAACTTTAATTATGTTCGCGCAAACGTTTATAGGTGTAACACTAGCGATAGGTTTAGCCTGGCTAAATCAAGATTATGCCATCGAATTTCGTATGGATTGGTCGCACATTCCAGTGTTTTTGTTTATCTATCTATTTGGTAACCTGTTTTGCGTTCGAAACCAAGTCGAGCACGAAGCGAAAGTGTCAATTGCTAAATCCTTTGGTGCTGGGATTGCACATGAGATGCGAATTCCATTAAGTGGCCTTTCATCATCGATTAATGTCATACAGTCGGTGCTACCCATTCTAAAAGACAGTAATACCAATCAATGTCTGATAAGTCGCAAAGATGTCGAATTACTAAGAGAAGTCAGCACTGATGCCCTCAAAGTTATTCATTCAGGAAATGAAACGATTGATTTACTGCTGACTTCAATCGATGAAAATCGCGTTTCGCGTTCGACATTCAAACATTACTCGGCGCAAACGACGGTTGAGAGTGCTATCGAAGATTTTAGCTATCAATCCCCAATTGATCGAGATGCCATTTCTATTGATGTGAACACAGAATTTATGTTTTTTGGCAGTGGCTCCTTGCTCAAATATGTCATGTTTAATTTAATCAAGAATGCCTTCTACCATCGTAGCTCTGCGGGATTTCATATTAATATCGTGTTGACTCATGGTAATGATAAGAATCAGATTGTTGTGACTGATAACGGGGCAGGCATATCTAACGATGTTATACAAAATATCTTTCAAGATTTTTATACAACCGGAAAGTCAGGTAATTACGGCTTAGGACTGCCTTTCTGCAAAAAAGTGATGCGTTCATTTGGTGGTAATATTAGCTGCTGTTCAGAAGTCGGAAAGTGGACGCAGTTTACTTTAACTATGCCCTTGATTGAGTCTGAAGCAGTTAAAAGTATTAAGTATGAACTCACTAAACTTAAAACTCTTCTCTATATCGGTGACAATGATGAGATTATTGCGAATATAAACCGCGCTGCGGCCTCATTAGGATTCAAGCCTGTCGTTTACAACCCTGCATCAGCATTGGCCCAAAGAACATTTGAATTCAATCATGATTTGATTGTTGTTGATATTCAAAATGCGGGACCATTGGTAAATCAGTTAGACGCGATCGGGTCATCAGCAAGGTTTGTTTACTTGTATGACCAAGTGCCGCTTGACCTACCTCATAAAGCCTCCTTTCAACCGGCATGGATTGAAATACACAAATGGCTCGAAGAGAGTGAGTCGATTATTGACCATTTATTGTTCGTTGAATACCCAATAGATCTCGAATGTCCTAACAGCCGAGATGTTAATCAAAAACATAGAACCATAATGTTGGTCGATGACAATGATTCGATACGAAAATTCACTGCGATAATGCTGGAAAAACAAGGCTTTGATGTCATACAAAAGGAAAATGGCAAACGAGCACTTGAAGCTTTGGAACATACAGCCGTAGATCTAATTATTATGGATATCGAAATGCCTATCATGGATGGAATTAAAACGTCGCGTACTATCCGTGCTAGTCATAAAGCTTTTGCGCAAATTCCTATCATCGCTCATTCGGGTGACAATTCACCAGATACACTAAAAGACATTTCATCATCAGGGATCTCTGATTTCATTGTAAAGCCGGTCGATAAAAATACTCTTCTAAACAAAATTTCGAATTGGGTGTAAAATTTTGAGAAACAGAACTCTGAGCGATCCAGAGTTCTGTAAATCTTATAACTTACCGTTTTTAGTCTCTAATTGAACTCTAATTCGGGATGGAGAAATGCATCTTTACACACCGCTAAGACATGATTAATGTCATCCACCGTCAAGTCAGAATTAACCGAAAATCGAATGATATTTCGATTTTTTCCTGTTGCTGGACGACAGAATACCGCGCCAAATACATTACGGTCTTCAAGGAAATCACGCACACGTTCGGTATTTCTTTCATTTCCACATTCGAGAGCGATAATTTGAGATTCACTGCGGATATTGAAACCAATCTGTATTAAGCCACAACGAAGTTGTTTTGCTCGATCGGCTAGTTTTGTTCGCTTACCATCAGACTCTTTAATTACGTCAAGGGTCTGTTCCAATCGTACAATTTCATGAGGCAATACTGTCGAGCTAAATATCGCAGGATAGGCTACAAAGGGTAATGTCTGTGCAAGCGTTTTTGGTCCTAAGATTGCTCCGGCACGATAAGCGAATGTCTTCGCTAAACTGACGGTGATAAAATCGACCTGCTCGGTAAGGTTCAGTGCTTTGACCAAGCCAGAACCGTGTTCGCCATAGACACCTAAAGAGTGAGATTCGTCGACAACCAAAGCGCAACCAAACTCCTGAGCCATTTCGTAGATGTCTCGTAATGGCGCGATTGTGCCAATCGTACTGTACACCGAATCCACAACAATAACGCCGGGGCCATAACGTTGAATCTGTTTACGAAGGTGGTTGATGTCGTTGTGCATAAAAGGGTGGGCACGAGCGCCTGCAGCCCTAATTCCTTCCCAGAGAGACATATGTGCAAAGAAATCGGTATAAACAGGCGTGTTTGGTCCACAAATTGTTTGCAACAACCCCATATTCGCAGCCCAACCAGATTGCGCGAGTAGACAACTCTCGAACCCCATGTAATCGGCAAGTTGATTCTCAAACGCTGGCTTTGATACAGCGTCTTGCAAAAATATTGCCGACATTACGACGTTATCGTCATTTTCTCCTATAGCATCACGGTGTGCTTTTTGAATCTTTTCGTCATGCGATAATGACAGGTAGTCATTACTTTGCATGACAATGGCATCCCGCTGAGGACGTTTCCCTAAAACCAAGTGTTTGTGGTTTTCATTCTGATGAATTAGATCGGTAAGGTAAAAACCTAGGCGTTCTTCAACAAAGGGAGGTAGTGGTTTCAGATTTGATTTATCACTCATAATAAGTTCTCTTTGTAAGATAAAAAAACGCCAGCGCTGACAAAAATCTATATTGCCGATTGGGCATTAGATGTCATCGCTCAAATTGTATAAATATGCACTCTCTTGCAAACTTAGAATTTGAGGGTAGAACGCTGTTTATGAGTCCGTACGGTTTGGAGATCTAACTGACTGAATTTAGATTAAATTGACACTATCGGAATGGATAAGGCAGTGTTAATGTTTGACTTTCATGGCATCACTCGTCAAAGATAGGAAGTAAGGAAGTAAGGAAGTAAGGAAGTAAGGAAGTAAGGAAGTAAGGAAGTAAGGAAGTAAGGAAGTAAGGAAGAAAGGAATACAATTATGAATTACGACACATTATTAACTTATTTCTTTGTCGCCTTTTTCTATGTGATTAGCCCTGGGCCAGCAGTATTTCTAGCGATCTATAACGGGGCGGTTAGCGGTGTTAAGTGTGTTGTGGTATCCGCTTTAGGCAACATCCTTGGTTTAATGATCCTATCAATAGTTTCGATTACTGGCTTAAGCGCTATTCTTCTCGCGTCATCGGTGCTGTTTATGGCGGTTAAGATATTGGGGGCTGGGTATCTGATCTATCTCGGAATTAAGCAAATACGCTCAAGCAATTCAATACAAAAGAAACCTCTTTACCAAGGAGTTAAAGCAGAACGCTCACTGTTTTCTTATTTTAAAGAGGGCTTCATCATTGCGGTAACCAACCCAAAACCCATCATATTTTTTACTGCTCTTTTCCCTCAGTTTATCGATGCAGATAGACCGTTACTATTTCAGTTTTCAATAATGACCCTGTTGTTTATGTTCTTCTCGTTTTCATCATTAACCACTTATGGCTACTTAGCTCAGCGAAGTAAAGGGTTTCTGTCTAATTCGAAAAATGTAAAGTGGTTCCAGCGTATTAGTGGCGGTTTATTTGTTGGAATGGGGTTTAGTCTTATTAGCGTCAAAAGTATTAATTAATCCAACGATTTCGATTTTATTGAGACCGCGGGACGAGAAATCGATACCATTCCTAGCGCTAAAATCATACCAAAAATGATCAAGCATGCTCCCATAACTTCTTGGGTGCTCATGGTTTCGCCCAGCAGTAAAAAGCTCAAAACCAATGCAACAGGCGGGACAAGAGACGCAAATATTGCTCCTTTCATAGCGCCTAAACAAGCGACGCTTTTCGAGTAACAATACAAAGCAACAATCGCGACAAGTATACCTTGGTAGGCGCCATGTAAGAGCAGTAAATCTACCGGCGTATTTTGAATAACATCAAAAGTAAATGGCGCACAAATAACTCCGGACACGACTGAAACCAATGCAGTTGCCACCCATGAATCAAGTCGCCAATATTTACCAAGCAACGTAAATGATGCCCATAAAGCACCACAACCAACAAACATTAGATCACCAAACACAGTTGCTTGAGTAATATTGTTCACATTGAATAATCCAATAGTAACCACTCCAACCACTATGGCACCAATCCCAAAACGCTTGTTTATATCGATTGTTTCTTTGAATAACCAGACGCTACCTATGGATGAAAACACCAACATCGTGCTTGGGGCAATTGCACCAAAGTGAGCGCTAGAAGATAGGTTTATACCGTGTGTTGCAAGTAAGACGTAGGGCGCACCCGCACCGATAGTCAACAAGGTACCTTTAGTCAGAATAACTCGAACATGTATAGCATGATGGATTAATACAGGAAACAAAATCAGACCGGCGATTGAGAAACGCAGTGCTGCGATGTCTATAGGGGTGAGAGCGTGCGTGGCACCAATCTTAGATATTACTGGCCAACTTCCCCAAATTAACGAGGCAATAATCCCCAAAACGAGCCCAACTCCATTATTTTTAATATTAGCTATCATTATTACGCCTCTCCGATGATGTATTACTCTAGGATAAATCAACCGAAGCTTTACATTGCAGCTTAACGAGCGATAATATGAATTATTACTGCATTTATACATTAATTTAGAGGAAAAGCTGCGTATGGATGATTTTGATCGGCAAATACTAAAAAGTGTCCAAGATAACAACAAAAAAACGTCTGAAGAACTGGGGATTGAAATTGGTCTATCCGCAACGGCTATCCAGCGAAGAATCAAGAGGCTTAAGGAATTTGGCGTTATTTCGAAGGAAGTTGCAATTCTCGATAGTGACCAGCTAGGCGGATTTGTCACTATCGTCGTTGATGTAGTTATGGTAAAGGGGGGGGCGTCGGTAATTGAGCGATTCAAAAGAAAAGTATGTGATCATCCTGAAGTCCAACAATGTTATTACATTGCTGGCGAAAAAGATTTTGTGGTAATAATTACAGCAGAAAGCATGCAACGATATCAGGCGATAACACGAGAATTGTTTCTCGATGACGATACTATTTTAAAGTTCACCTCAAACGTTGCCATGCAGTCGGTTAAAATAGGGTTAACCGTACCAATCTGATTAAGTTACTTAAATAGCTTTGGAATTAACTCGGCAAGTTTTTCAGCTAACACAAGATGCTGTTCAACCTGCCAATGAATGCCTTCTTTTTCGCACGGCGTAATGATTTTAGCAGCGTCTAAAAAGTGACAACCGAGTTCTTGTGCTCTTCGTTCATAAAAATGTCCAAGCTGTTTGGACTTTTCTTCCGCTCCTTCGAATCCTTCTTTTAATGGATCAGCTTCGTAAACAAGGGGTGGAGAGATGAGCAAAACTTTAGGCGCGCTAGGCATAAAATCATGATCAAAATTTTGTGCCACTTGCACTAAGCGTGCCGCTCCTTTAGATATATCACTTGCACTGACGTTGAACCGAGATTTAAGATCATTTGTTCCTAATAAAATCACGACCAAATCTGGGTGGTGACTTTCTAAACAGGGTAGAAGATAGTCCAACCCTTTTTTACCTGGCTCAAAAGGATCTTCAAACACAGTAGTCCGGCTGTTTTGACCTTCTTCGATAATGCGATACTCGGAAGTGAGTTGAGATTGAAGAAGCATAGTCCAGCGTTCATTTTGATTGTAACGACGTGACAAGTTTGGAGCGTAACCCCAGGTGTTTGAGTCACCAAAACATAGAACCGTTTTCATGGAATCGTCCTTAACTGAGTGAAGTCTGCCGAGGTTTTATTCTATGAGCAAACCTCATTTTACGCCATTGGAAACAACAATAAATAACCAGAAATGTTGAACTGTAAGAAATACTTAAGATATCTATTACCAAAATGAAACGAAATTGAAATATAAAAACTTCATCTTAGTGGCAAAACTATAGCAAGCGGTAAATACAACGTTTGCACTTACAAGGAAGCGACTCATGAAGCAATTCAATCAAGAAAATGATCAACGACCACTTACTCACGAGCCAGAATTCAATCGACTTGTCGACGCTGCAATGTCACGAAGAAGTTTTTTGAAATCTGCTGGCGCTGCCGGGACCGTCGGTTTCTTTGCAGCAGCACCATTGAGCCAAGCCATTGCCGGTTCAATGTCCAACAAAACTGTGACAATTGGTTTTGAAGCAATTCCAACTTCGACGGCCGACACTGTTGTGGTTCCGGCAGGTTATCAGGCTGATATTCTGATTTCATGGGGCGATCCTGTATTAAAAGGGGCGCCAGCATTTAGCCAATCGAACGACGCAAAAGCTCAGTCAATGCAGTTTGGTGACAACAATGATGGGATGACATTTTTCCCAGTTTCTGACGATAGAGCAGTACTTGCGGTAAACAATGAGTACGTCAATAAAGAGTATCTTTACGCACACCAAGGCAAAAACATCACCGAAGATGATGTATATAAAGCTCAAGCAGCTCACGGTGTTTCCATTGTTGAATTAACGAAAAAGAATGGTAAGTGGGTCACGAACCCAGATGGTCGCGTAAACCGCCGAATTACCGCTTCGACCGAAATGGAAATGACGGGTCCTGCTCGTGGACATCAGTTGCTGAAAACAGATGCTGATCCATCAGGTACTAAAATTCTTGGCACCATGAATAACTGTGCTAATGGTCAAACTCCATGGGGAACGTATCTCACCTGTGAAGAGAACTTCAATGGCTACTTTGGCGCTTCATCAGACAAAGAATTTGATGAGTCGTATTCGCGTTATGGTCTCAAGAAAGAAGACTGGAACTACGATTGGTTTAAGCACGATGAACGCTTTGATATGGCAAAACATCCAAATGAACCACATCGTATGGGGTGGGTAGTTGAAATTGATCCAATGAATCCTAATTCAACCCCTAAAAAGCGCAGTGCACTTGGTCGCTTCAAGCACGAAAATGCCGCTTTAACTCTAGACGATTCAGGCCATGCTGTTGTTTACTTAGGTGATGATGAACGCGGTGAACACTTATACAGATTTGTATCTAAGAACAAATATGTTCCTGGTGCGGCATCAAACTTAGATCTTCTTGAAGAAGGGACCTTATATGTTGCTAAATTCAATGGCACAGAAGGGGAGTTAGCGGGTAAAGGCGAATGGCTTGAGCTTACTTGGGGCAAAAACGGGCTTACACCTGAAAATGGATTCCCAGATGCAGCATCCGTATTGATATTTGCTCGTCTTGCTGCAACACAAGTTGGTGCAACCACAATGGATCGTCCAGAATGGGTAACCGTTCACCCTGATAACGAGTCCGTATTCTGTACGCTAACAAACAATAAATACCGTGGTGTAAAAGAGTCGCAGCCGCTTAATGTGGCAAACCCTCGAGAGAAGAACCCTTACGGTCACATCATTCGTTGGCGTCCAACCAACCGTAACCACATCGGGGATACGTTTGACTGGGATATCTATGTCCTAGCGGGAAATCCGGAAGTACACGATTCTGGGCTTATGGCGGGCAGTGACAACATCAACAAAGACAATATGTTTAATAGCCCAGATGGTATTGGCTTTGACCGTTTTGGACGTCTTTGGATTCAAACCGATGGGAACTATAAAAACGAAGGAGATTTTGCTGGAATGGGCAATAACCAAATGTTTTGTAGTAACCCAGAAACCGGTGAAATTCGTCGCTTCTTAACTGGCCCAGTTGCATGTGAAGTGACGGGGTTAACCTTTGCTCCAGACTACAAAACCATGTTTGTTGGGATTCAACACCCAGGTGAGAAACTGGCTGACTCGCACTTCCCTGAAGGCGGAAACAGCATTCCTCGTTCATCTGTGATTGCGATTACTCGTAAAGATGGCGGTATCATCGGTGCTTAATCGTTAAGTAAGAATATAGTCACAGCCCTTAGTCTCATGATTAAGGGCTTTTTTACTTATTTATTAGGGCTTGAGGCATATTTCAGATCTGGTTTTGGCATTCGATAAAATTGAGAAATAATGGCCATTACCAAAATAGAAAATACAATTCGAAACCAAAGTACCATAGTCACGTCGGCCCCTAGCAGCAACACCAGTGCGGTGTCTTCAATAATACTGTGGAGCAAATTCAATAACATCACCGTTATCATGGCATCTCTCGCCGTTAAATTCCCATTCTTAGATTGATTAATGATTAAACCGCCACCGTAGGAAAGGCCTAACGTGATACCGATAACGGCTAAGTTAGCAGCTTCTTTGCTAACTCTAAGGAGTTTCAATAAAGGTGCCATTAATAATGCCATCGCATATTCAACTCCAAGAAGTTTTAAAATTCTCAGCCCTGTAATCAGTACACAGATGACAACAAATATGCTCCCCAAATTAATAAGTTGCCCAATGCCCCAATCGAGGTAACTTTCGTAAACACGCGGTTCACTCTGCCAGAGTATCATAGCTGCTTGCTCGCCTGTTCCTGAGTACCGATAATACATATTCTGAAGCCACGCAAAAACAAATCCTCCAGCCACTCTCAAAGTGATAGAAACCCACATTGGAACGCCCGCTTTCTTTGAAATAATACCTTCTAAGGGGAGAGAATGGCATATCAATAGCAAACTACTTAATACCGTAACCTGAGCGACCGATAGCGTGGCTCCGGAGTCGATAAACACAACAATTCCGGCATATATATTAGTCAACATGGTCGTTGCCCAAACAAGTGCCATCGAACTCGGAAGCCCAAGGCTCGCCATTATCGGTTCTAAAAGTGAGCTTAGCAGCGTCACTCCACCGAGATCATCGGCTATTTTTATCAGCACAATCATAGGAATCATAATTGCAAATAACGATACGGTGGTCGTCTTGATTTCACCGCTTATTTGTTTAATTTCGACTATTAATCGATTCATCATTTATCGCCTTATATGGCTAAGTTCATAACAATATGATAAAGATATAGCCGTTCATTGTATTTTGAATTTGCTATTAATAGTGACGATAAATTTCTTATATAGAAAAAATACATCTAAAAAGTTCTTATTTATATAGGTTTGCAAAATTATGGAAATTGACCGCATAGATCGAAAAATTCTGATGATTATGCAAAGAAATAATAATATTCCTAACGTTGATCTTGCTGAAGAAGTGGGATTGTCTCCGCCAGCCTGTCTAAAACGAGTCAGGCGTTTAAGACAAGAAAAAGCCATTATCGGTGACGTGTCACTAGTCAATCCGGAATTGGTGGGGAAATCTATGACGTTTATTGTGTCAATCGAAATGGAGCGAGATAGAGAAGATATCTACAAGAACTTTCGCTCTATGATATTTAAGTTTCCTGAAGTAACTCAATGTTACCAAATATCAGGCAGCTATGATTTTCTGCTTATTGTGAGTGTCAATGATATTCCACAATATGAAGCGTTTCTAGATCGTTCGATACGTAAAGACCTCAATATACGGAAGTTCCATACGTCGGTCTCGTTACGTACGGTAAAATTTACCACTGAAGTTAACTTAAATGAATCAGGATCATAGAGAAACGTTAGAAACATTTATGAACCGCTCGGCGAACATGCGTTCATTTGGTGAGATAACCGACGTCACTACATAGTGTCAAAATACTCGCCAAAATCACCGCTTAAACTTCTGATGCTTCTGAGTCGAAAACGATTATTCTCAACACTGGCATGAGTGAGACGATCGATGCGGAACAACCTTGGTGCGTCTCTTAAATAGTCCCAGCTCAATAAATACCACGCTGGCCAGTTGAGTAGTATGAACTGAGGTTCGATCCGCCTTGTTGTTTCGGTGCCATTTTCGGACAAATAGCCGATAGAGAGTGTTTGTTGCTGAATAAATGCTTGGCTTACATTAGTAAGAAATGGTTGATGTATGTTTACAACCGATGATGATACTTCGCTTGAAGCGATAGCACCTACTAACACACGCTGGCGTAATAAGGTGATTCGCTTTCTCTGCTCATTGTTGAGAAAAAAGGTCAGCTTGCTTTTCACACTAGAGATAGTATCTCCTAAAATTGGACAGCTTAACGACTCAGTTAGCGCCAATGCCATTAACGTATTCAAAATCTCCTCATCACTCAAGAAGAAGCGAGGAGGGCGTGTCATCCCTAATAGCGAAACACCACCGCCCGCACCACGCTCGGTTTCAATGTCGTAACCTTGCTCTCGCAACAGCGTAAGATCTCTGGAAATACTCCTTATCGACACACCTAAGGATGCCGCGAGTGATTTTGTCGTTGTTAAATTTTTGTTCGCTAAGAGCCCTATAAGTTTTTCGAGCCTATCTTGCTTGTTTTGAAAACTGCGCATAATTAATCGGTCATTAAGTGTCGTATTTACCAATAGGATATCACTACCAATGACACGAAACGTATTTCCAACATGTTTTTTACAAAATATCAGGAGTCTTCAACAATGAATCCAAAGGGCACCACACTTGCTATCACCATGTTAGCCTCGTCAATGAGCTCTGCTTCAACTTATGAAATAGTCAGTACGAAATTTATCGACGGAATTGAGTATCATGAACAAAAGCTAGCGATGGAAACACTCAATTCCGTTGTTCAGCGTTTTGAAGGTTTTCAAAGTCGTCGATATTTTTACAGTGAGGAACTTAACCGTTGGACCGATATTGTCGTTTGGGAAAATGCTAATCTTGCTCAAGCGGCGTCTATGCAAGCTATGGAGAATGCTAAGGCTCAGAAAGTCTTTTCTAAAATGGATATTGAAAGTTCTATTTTTTCACATTATCAAGCTGTCGGGCAATTGGGCGCAAAGTAATGGACTTATAGTGAATACAAACACTCATATATCATTTTTTCTTAAGTAAATAAGGAACCACTCCTATGTCTCATTCAAATGCAAGCTGCCTATGTGGTGCTGTAACAATAGTCGCTAATAATATTAATCCTAAGTTTACCGTGTGCCATTGCCAATCATGCCGAACCTGGGGAGGTGCACCTTTTTTTGCCGTACAGTGTGGAACAGATGTAAAAATAGATGGTAAGAAGTTCGTTAGAATGTATGAATCCTCCGCTTGGGCATCTCGAGCATTTTGCTCTGAGTGTGGCACGCATCTTTTTTATAAACTGAAAGCAACGGGCGAACACAATATGCCGGTTGGGTTATTTCCTACCTTAGAAGGGTTAGAAATGGACATGCAATATTTTAGTGACATGAAACCAAGTTATTACTGTTTTTCTAATCAAACCAAAGAAATGACCACCGCTGAAATAATGGCGTACTTTGCTGAAAAAATGTAGGGAAGTACAAATGTAGCAGTGTGATGTATGGGTTGCAGTAAGTATCACTTTGGTGTTTTATAGTCATTAAACACGGCAAACTTACTCCAAATGGGGTAAGAGCATACGTACCATTGACTAAATAGCGATACTCCATCATGCCCGATTTCAATACTATTCCTAGAGTAAACATTGTTCACGCACCAACTCCACTAGAGCACTTGTCACGTCTTTCTGAGGTATTAGGATGCAACGTCTATATCAAACGTGACGATTGCACCGGGCTTGCTGGCGGCGGCAACAAAGCGAGAAAACTGGAATATTTGATCGCTGATGCTCAACGTCAGGGCGCTGATACTTTAGTGACGATCGGTGGGTATCAATCTAATCATGCGAGACAAACCGCTGCTGCCGCGGCTAAATTTGGTTTTGCTTGTGAACTAATATTAGAAGATGTGAAGGGCACACCAAAAGCTGATTACTATAACAACGGTAACGTATTACTCGACCAGCTGTGTGGAGCAAACATCCATGCTCTTGAACTTGAAGACGACGGTAACGCTTACACAGAAAGCTTAATCAAAAGCTTAAAGGAAGAAGGTAAAAAGCCGTATTTGATTCCAATGGGGGGTTCCAATGTTATCGGCAGCTTGGGGTATGTTCGCTGCGCCAATGAAATCTTGCAACAAACTTCCGACAAAGACATTAAAATTGACCAAATAGTCTTGGCATCAGGAAGTGCTGGTACACAGTCAGGTTTATTGGCGGGACTCATTGCTGCCCAAGCAGACATTCCGGTACTTGGTATCACAGTAAGCCGCTCTACCGACGATCAGCAACAATTAGTGATAGCGTTACTTAAAGACACGCTGACGCATCTTGGTATCAATCCGAAACTGGCTGAAGGCAAAGTCATCGCAGACGGAAGTTACTATGGTGACGGGTATGGAATGACCACACCAGCGATGATTTCAGCGGTAAAACGCTGTGCCGAACTGGAAGGGATATTACTTGACCCGGTTTATACCGGAAAAGCCATGGCGGGGTTTATCGACTTATGCACCAAAGGAAAGATCAAACCCGGCAGCAATCAACTGTTTTTACATACCGGTGGCAGTCAGGGCTTATTTGCCTATCGGGAAGTATTCTAACGCTAGGTTTTACTGAAATTTTGAATTGGACATACCGACACTGACATAGGAACAACCAAAATATGGACATTAAAATAGATGATCTTTCAGGTGGTGAAGTCATTACGTTATTAGAAGAACATCTCGCCGACATGTACGCGACTTCTCCGCCAGAAAGTGTTCATGCATTGAATGTAAACGAACTCAAATCCTCTGATATCACATTCTTCAGTGGTTGGATTAATGGGGAGCTTCAGGTGCGTCGCCATAAAACAGCTTAACTCAACACACGTTGAGCTGAAATCAATGAGAACATCAACGTCAGCGCGTCAATCTGGTGTGGCTACCAAGCTTCTAGTCCATACGCTTGATGCTGCGGCTAGCCTTGGTTATCGAAAAGTGAGTCTAGAAACGGGAACTCAAGATTTCTTTCTCCCAGCTCGAAAACTCTATGAAAAATTTAATTTCCAATACTGTGAACCTTTTTCAGACTACACAGATGATCCTCATAGCTGCTTTATGACTAAAGAGTTGAGTTAGAGAAGAGTTGACTATAAGAGTTTATGTCCAACTTTAACTAAGTACAGAAAAATGATGAGTCCTTTTGTTTTGATAAGTTTGAAGCAGTATTCAATGAACACGTGCCACATAAAGAGTGAGCATAATTGAAGTAACTCGTTCTCGTTTTAACGACAGGGATGCTATGAGCTGATTATGAAAAAAATATTTATGACTACACTGGTCGCTTTATTATCGCTCGCTGCAATTACACTCCCCATGTACTATGAACTGTATGGCCTAAACCCAACCCAACAGTTGGTCACAATTATCGATGGAGGTTGTGCTCAGCAAATAACTGCTCGAGGGGGAAGGGGGAGCTTTTCAGTATGTTCAAGCACCGTAAAAGATGAAACTGGGACTTTGCATAGTGCAATCTCAAATTGCCCGTTATATACGATTGGCTGGAAGGTCATGGCGAACATTGGCAGCAGTTTGTTTACTCGCAAATCGAAGTATTCGATCAATTGTGATGAAAGTATCGCATCTGCATTCGATTACGAACGGTCTGGTAACCCGACTCATCGGTTAGTCACAATCACTGGTGGCAATTGCTCTTCACAGGTAGCGAGTATAGAAAAAAGTTTTTCTGGCGAAGAAGTGAAAATATCTGAGTGTATGAGTACGATAAAAGATGAAACTGGTACGTACCATCAAGCGATCTCAAATTGTCCCAGTTTTACATTCGGCTGGAAAGTCATTGCCAACATTGGTACTGGTTTGTTTCCAGAAAACCAAATCTACTCAATCGATTGCCGTGCATATATTGATTTAACCCACACGTATCGTAGCTTTGGACTTCACGACAAAAACACGTTGTTTTGGAAAAAGATCAATTCACCAATACTCAATCGAAAGTAATTTATACTAACGGTTCTCCCTGAATTTCGTAAATTAACGGCTTTCAGCCCCATTACATGAAATATACATAATAGGGCGGAATGGCTAAAAATTAGAACGCTAGAACAATTTACACTTGCGGTGTAATTAAGTACTTCTCACCAGTAGCCTGTTTGGAATACGTTTCTAATGACTCGATCTTGAGCGCATCTTCCAAAGAAACTTCATGAGTGTAATGACTTGCGAATGTTGTGGTGATTTCATCCGCAACTCGTTGGCGCATTGAGCTAGCGGTTTCCGCTCCAAGTTTTCCTAAAGCTTGAAACAGTAAGAATCCATTTACTCCCCAAGAAAAACCAAAGTTACGATTAAGGGTTATAGGGCCACGATCTAATGCCCCGTAGATGTATACCTGTTTGAATGTTGTCGTGCCATAAACGCTGTATTCATCTGAATCACGAGAAATGGCTGCTTCCATACAATTAAGAACATCGCTGCTTAATTGTCCGCCACCGATTGGATCAAACGCGATAGTGGCACCGGTTTCGATAATCGCGGTGGTTAAATCGGCAAGAAAAGTAGTACTACTTGAATTGACGACATATTTAGCGCCTTGATCTCGTAACAGCGCTTCTTGTTCTGGTTTACGAACAATGTTAATTAAATCAACGCCATCGGCAATACAAATACGGTTTAACATTTGCCCTAGGTTAGATGCGGCAGCGGAATGAACAATCGCTTTATGACCTTCTGCGCGCATGGTTTCAACCATGGCTAACGCAGTAAGCGGGTTAACAAACGAAGACGCACCCTGTTTCGCGGTCGTACCTTCTTTGAGTTCTAAGCAGCTTTGTACATTGGCACATAAAAATTTACGATAGGTACCGCCACCAATTACTGCAACGGTTTTACCAATTAACGCTTGTGCAGCGGGAGACGACCCCGCTGAAATTACGGTTCCTGCGCCTTCATTACCAACAGGCAAAGATTTACCGATACGATTTTTTAGTGATGACATATAGTGAGGGGGAACGTCAGCCGTAATCGCTGGGCCGTTTGCGGTTTCAGACTGGGTCGCTGTTGCTAAATCCGCGGCACCAAACATCACCGCTAAATCGGAAGGGTTTAACGGCGCCGCTTCGATTCGAATAACCACTTCATCTGCACCCGGTTGTGGCATCTCAATATTTTGCAATGCAAGCGTCAGTGTATTGTCTTCGCTGATGGTTGAAGTAAGTTGAGTATTTGTCTCTGACATATTATTTTTCCTACAGTATAAGTCGTTATTTGGGTAATAAATACCGAGTATCTAAGTGCTATTTAGAATTGAATGCTTGAATCTGCACCTTAATTTTTTCCATAAACTCTGGCATGTTTTCTAAACGATCTGCTTCGACACTTTGGGCAACATCAGTTTGACTCATCACTGAATTCCACTCTTTCATTCCAGGGACTTGGCCAACAACATCCCAATCCAGATGTGAAGGGGCAAAAGCATTAACGATCGTATTAACGTGATAAAGATAAATGTCCGCCATTGTGAATTCACGACCCGCAACCCAAGGTGAAAACTCGCATAAATGACTGAGTGCGGCAATTCCACGACTCAACACTTGGCGAACTTCTGATGTCACCATCTCTGGAGCTTCCGTGCCAGAAAACGCGTAGGGGATTAACCGTCTACTTGGAAGCTCAAAATAGAGCTCTGCGACCTTCATAATCTGACGCACGGCCGCTCGCTCACTTGAATCGGTTGGGTATAGCGGATTCTCTGGGAATGTCTCTTCAATAAAATCGCAAATCACACTCGACTCTGACAGATTGAAACCTGATTCGGTCGTGATAACAGGGATTTTGCCAGCAGGGCTGATTTCGAGCAGCTTCTGATCACCAGCATAAATTAGATTCTCTTGAAAGGGGATCTCTTTATATAAAAGGGCATGTTTTACGATGTTGTAATAGTTGCTCGAGGGGAAACCATGCAGAGTAATCATAAGTCCAATTCCATTGTTTGTGTTAAGGCGTAATAAATGTCGTTCCGTACTAAAGTCGAGGAGTGAATTTATAGGACAGTTAGTACTTAATTCGCTAAGTGTGAGCATTATTACTGGTTTTAATTATGTGATATATAGGGGAAAATGCGAATCACAATTGCTTTTATAACAATAATAAAGCAACAGTGCTTTCCTATTCACAAAATGGAGATATTCATTGGATGAACTAAGAGCTATCCGATACTTCAGCAAAGTTGTCGAAACCGGCAGTTTTACCAAAGCAGCAAAAACGTTTAATGTTCCACCATCTTCGTTGTCTCGACGTGTCGCCGATTTAGAAAAGAAATTAGGCACAACTTTGCTCAAACGTTCAACCCGAATTGTAAAATTAACCGAAGTCGGTCAAATCTATTACAACGATATACAAAAAATATTAAATCAGTTAGCGCAAAGCAACGAAACGGTCCGTAGCTATCAAAGTAAGCCAATGGGGCGTTTGCGTATTAGCTCAATGGTGGGTTTTGGTAATCAGATTTTGTTTCCGTTGTTGGATGAATTCAGCGAACTGTATCCTGAGATTGTTATCGATGTCAGTCTCAGTGATGAGTTGTCAACGCTTGGTCGTGACGATGTCGATATTGCCATTCGAGGTGGTTATGCCCCCAATGAACGAGTTCTCGCCATTAAATTGATGGACAATAATTTTGTTCCTGTCGCATCACCTTGCTATCTAGAAAAATACGGTGTTCCGAAGAACCCTATAGAGTTAAAAAATCATCATGGTCTTTATTTTAAGTCGCCAATTGGGGTTATGCCTTGGTTATGTCATTTAGACAATCAATGGCAGGATGTCTCCGGACCCGCGGTCGCAATATCAAATAACGGCGCTTGGCTGTCAAAAAAAGCGTGTCGTGGGGAAGGCATCATAATGTTACCGAGATGGGCTTTGGCTTCACAGCTCAAATCAGGAGAACTGCAAGAACTGATGTTTGAACAGGAAATATCCGTAACTCAAAACACCAATATGGCTGTCTACTTACTCTATCAAAAACAACGCTACTTAGTGCCAAAAGTAAAAGCAGCCGTCGATTTTTTAGTGGAGCGGGTACAAAAATGAATCTATTTTTTTTTCATATAGATGCTGAATTAACGATGACTAACAAAAATAGTCACAATAAAAGTGAGTGATACTTCACAACTTCGATCATTGTGTTGATGTTCAAAAAATGAGCATTGTCCATTCAAAGCGTTATCAGCGTTATTACTAAGAAAAAATACGGATAACAGCATGAATAAAATTAAGTTTTCAAAATTTTAAAAGTTACACATTCACAAGTTATCACTCCTATACTATATGAGTAGCATATGTATTCTCAATTGATTCATTGTCTGTTGAATGCGTGTTGTTTGTTATTTCCTATCTTATGTTTGAGTTGATTATGCAAAAAATTACCAGTTTAACAAAAGAAGACTTAATTGGATTTCATCACAAAAAGGAGCTTCCGTTTGCTTGGAAACCCAACACAAATGAATTTAAGCTGGATCTGAAAGTGCTACGTACAATGCACATTATCTCTCAGGAAACTGAGTTGGCTACTGTTGAGGATTTTATAACTCTGTTTTCTGAGAATGACAGGCGACGACTTATAAACATGCTTGAATTAGCTGTTCAAGGGGGTGACCCTGAACCAATCAAAATTTGTATGGTGACGGCTTCAAATAACATTAGTCTTTGCCTTATTTCTGTTAAAAGGGTCTCAGAGAACTTTATCGTTGGTGTATTAATGCCATTGTTTGTATCCCCAACAAGTGAAGATCTCTCATCTATATGCCATCAACTTTTTGAAAATCAGCATCGAGGAATGATCGTTACTGATGATGAAACTCGAATCATCGCGTGTAACAGCTTATTTGAACAAAACAGTGGCTATCGAATTGATGAAATTCTTGGAAAGAAAACCTCGATATTTAATGCCGGTAAACACGGTAATGCATTTTTTGAGGATATGTGGGAAAAGCTGAATACTCAAGGATTTTGGTCGGGGCTCATTTTAAGTAAGACTAAATCTGGTAAGGCCATTCCACAAGAGCTTGTTATCCAAAAAATCACCTCTATTAGAAATAATGTGTACTACCTGGGTTCAGCCCACAACTTATCAGAGAAACTCTACCGAGTCGCAGGTAGAGAACATGGTGGAATAGAGCTATTAACTCAACTACCAGGACAAGATGAGTTCGAGTTAAAACTTAAAAATACCGTTGATACTCTTACTGAAGACCAAGGGATGCTGGTCGTTTCATTTATTCCGAATTTTAATACTGAAACAGAAGATGTATTTGAAAGTAAGAAGCAACTCGCTAGTGCACTTGCATATTACGAAAATGACTGCATTGCAGGCTGCTTACATAAAGATGTATTCGTAATCGGTATCGTTTACAGCCGCTCTTCGGATATGTCTCACTCTCAGTCTATATTCCGAGCGATACGCACAAGATTCAACACGATTAAGCAGCGAGTAGAGGCGGAGGTTTATCGGAAAATATCAAGTAGCACCATAGGGGTCTCGGTACTAGGTATGGATACCAATATCGATAAAAATTTGATCTCGCATTCATTACAAGCAATGTATGAAAAACACTCATCGAATGGTACGAATTTCTGTTTTTACAATAGATCACTACATGATCAAGCAAAAGTTCGGGAGTGTAATGAAGATATCGTTCGCAAGGCTATTCAAGAAAAAACTCTGGAAGTATATTACCAACCGATCGTCTGTACACATCAGTGGAAAGTAACGAAATTGGAAGCCCTTTGTCGGTTCAAAGATCAAAATGGCAAGTTGCTTGATACAGGCGAAATGATCAATGTGGCAGAAGAGTTATCATTAATCACAGAGCTTGATCTCACCATAGCTGAGATGGCGATAAAATCTCGCGACAAATTAGCCGCTTTATTTGGTAATGATATTCAGATAGCAATTAATATCTCCTTAAACTCAAACAAACCAATCAAGAAAATGTTTCAAGATTTAATGAAAGTCTTTAAGTCCTATGCTCATCACCTACCTTTTATCACAATTGAGCTGACCGAAAGTGCCTACTTCAATAGCGAAGATAATGATAGCAATTTACTTTTAAAACTCAGACAAAAGGGGCTAAAAATTGCTATTGACGATTTTGGAACGGGATATTCTTCATTCGCATATCTAAAAGATGGCAACTTTGACGTTTTGAAAATTGACCGTGATTTCATTACTAACCTCACTGTTGGGTCTAACAATTACTATATTGTAAAAATGGTCACTCACTTAGCACACACACTTGAAGTAAAGGTTGTGGCGGAAGGGGTGGAAAATATTCAAGAAGTCCATATTTTAAAAGAATTGAACGTAGATTACTTACAAGGATTCTATTTTGAGCGGCCAATGCCGGTGACCAAACTTACGCCAAAAACCAACGATAAAATCAGAAAGCTTGTTAAAGATTTAGATAATTCTGGTGGTTCTAAAGTGAGCTTAATTATACAACCGCCACTTTTATCACCTGACAATAACCTAAAAGATATAAAAACAATCTTTGATGACTCTTCCTTTAGTGTACTGCCGGTTGTTGTCGATAAAAAGTGTGTCGGGATCATTACTCGAGAGCAATTCTATCTATACTCAACCCCTTCTCTAGGGACCGAGCGAGAAACCATGCAGGATTATCAATCATTGTGCAAAAGGGTCAGTGCTATGATGAATGTTCGTATGAAGGTAGTTCATGAAACCATTAATGACGGTGAAATTCATGAAAAAATACGAAACAATTATATTTTTCCATGGATAGTGATTAATGACATGGGACAGTACATGGGAATCATTGATTCTCACAGTATGAACCATTACCTCAATGAGCGTTAAGCGCTAAACACTATCAAGAGCAGTTTTGTTTACCGATCGTTAAGTATTACGAGAAACTTGGCTTTGATTTCAATGTTGAACCTTTCGAAACTTTAGCTTTTGAATATGTCAAAGACCACAATCTCAAATTAACTGAGACGGTATTAATTGGCGATACTGAGCACGATCTCGAAGTCGCTAACGAGCTAGTCAAATTGCATTCTTGTATCTAATGGGCACCATTCGCACGATAGATTAGCAACACTTCACCACAGCGCTTATCCTACTTTATCTAAGATAATCAGTTGACCTGAAACAATGCATTCCGATCTCTTATTTGACCAATGTTTTCTAATGCATTAGCGTGTGTAACAAATTTAGCCAACCAATGAGAAAAAAATGACAAAAGCTAAGATCGGTATTGTTACGGTTAGCGACCGTGCAAGCGCAGGTGTGTATGAAGACATTTCAGGTAAAGCTATTATTGACACTCTAAATGAGTATTTAGTTTCTGAGTGGGAACCAATCTACGAAGTGATCCCCGACGAACAAGATGTTATTGAAGCCACATTAATAAAAATGGCAGACAAACAGGATTGCAGTTTGATCGTCACTACAGGCGGTACAGGGCCTGCAAAACGTGATGTTACTCCAGAAGCAACTGAAGCCGTTTGTGATCGAATGATGCCTGGTTTTGGCGAACTTATGCGCGCTGAATCTCTTAAGTTCGTTCCTACCGCTATTTTGTCACGTCAGACTGCCGGTCTTCGCAATGACTCGTTAATTGTAAACTTGCCAGGAAAACCAAAGTCGATCCGAGAATGTCTGGATGCAGTATTCCCTGCAATTCCGTATTGTATCGACCTAATGGAAGGGCCTTACTTAGAATGCGACGAAGCAGTGATTAAGCCGTTTCGTCCTAAAGCAAAATGAAAATACTGACCAACGTTTGCCAACCAAACGATTTTATTATTCGTCCACTTAGCGACACCGATAACCAAGAGATTGCTGATTTAATACGAACAGTATCGGCAGAGTATGGATTAACTGCCGATAAAGGATATGGCGTTTCAGATCCGACTCTAGACGATTTGTATTCAACGTATGATCAGGATAGAGCGGCGTACTGGGTCGTTGAGCATAGTGGAAAAGTCGTAGGGGGAGGAGGGTTTGCACCTTTGGCTGGCGAACCCTCAGTTTGCGAATTACAGAAAATGTATTTTTTACCTCAAACTCGAGGACATGGCTTAGCTACACAACTGGTTGCTTTGACTCTAAAACAGGCAAAAGCACATGGATATCAAGAGTGCTATTTAGAAACAACTGAGTGCCTTAAAGAGGCGATAAAATTGTACGAGAAATTGGGTTTTGAGTACCTCAATGCACCACGTGGTGATACCGGTCATGATGCGTGCGAAGTTATCATGCAAAAATCAATTTGATGTTCATCGTGAAACAAACATAATTAACCACCTGCTTTACTCTGATTATTTTGTAATAAAGATAAGAGAATAGAATAGAGAAAGGTCCAAACATAGCCAAGAGTATGTTGAAAACCATACGCTAGCAATATTAGATTTCACGGAGTAGAGAATGGTAGAGCAATTTGAATCATTGTTTTTCAATTTTATTAAATCAGAGATGCAACAGGACCTAGCTCATGATTTGACTCATGTTCAAAGAGTGGTAAAAACAGCTAAAAGCTTGTCATTAAAAGAAGAGGCAAAACTCGAAATAGTCCTTCCTGCTGCGTACCTTCATGACTGTTTTTCTTTCCCTAAAAACCATCCAGATAGAGCAAGCAGTTCAACCATAGCAGCCAAGAAAGCGCTTAAGTTTCTAGAGAAAATCGGTTACCCATCTGAGTATTTCTCTGACGTAAGCCATGCGATAGTAGCCCACAGTTTTAGCGCCAATATTGCACCTGAAACGTTAGAAGCCCAAATAGTGCAAGATGCCGACAGGCTCGATGCCTTAGGCGCTATCGGTATTGCGAGGTGCTTTCAAGTCAATACCACGTTGGGCTCCGATTTCTACCATAAATTGGACCCGTTTGCGCGCGAAAGAGAGTTAAACGATAAGCAATATTGTATTGATCACTTCTATGTGAAGTTGCTGAAGCTCGTTGAAACTATGAATACGACTTCGGCAAAAATAGAAGCCGAGCGCAGAACTTCATTTATGAAATCATATTTAAAACAGCTAGAAAAAGAAGTCTAATGACATTGGTATTTACCTCTTTGTATAAAAGCCGTCTCAGATCCCCATAGCAAACTAAATTTATCGTTTTTCTCGGTGTTTTCTTCCTCTGTTCAGCGGCTGTCCTGCTATCAATGAAACGCTAAATCTAATTCTAATTAAGATATTTATTTCATTTCATACCCAAAATAACGTTGCGATCGCAACCATGTAAGACTATATTAGTTGCTATAGCAACTAATATAGTCAAATCTAAAATAGGTAGGAACTCGATATGAAAGAGAAATATGACCCACTTGGCCGCTTAATTTCAATCTTATATCGGTCTAGCCAAAGCCACATTAGTAAGGAACTTGAACCTTATGGCATTGGAAGTGGTCAGGTTAGCTTTCTAGCTGAACTTACCTATCAAGATGGTGTTAGCCAAGAAGAACTGGCGAGCTTCTTTAAGTGCGATAAAGCAACGGCAACAAGAGCACTACAGCACTTGGAAAGTCAGGGATACGTGGAACGAAAACGATCACCAGAAGATGGACGCGTTAATCTGGTGTATCTAACACCGAAAGGAAGCGATTTTAAGCCAACCTTAAGAAAAATCTTATACGGATCAATCGAAATCTTAGTGGAAGGGTTCTCTGATGAAGAACGACACCAGGTGATGGGGCTGCTAAATCGTATGGTAGAAAATGCGTCTAATTTGAAATAACAGGACAATAACAAGTTATGAAAAGTATGATTAAACCGACTATTTTATCACTCTCACTACTAACGGTAATGGCTGGAGCAGCAGTTGCTCCAGCGATAGCCCAAATCGCCACTGCATTTCCAGAAACGAGTGAATCCGCGATAAAACTCGTCGTAACAATGCCGGCCATATTTATGATCGTTTTCACACTCATTTCCGGACAACTTAGTTCTAAAATATCTGCACGTAGTATTTTAGTAATAGGGCTTCTTTTTTATCTTATTGGTGGGTTGGGTAGTGCCTTTGTCGGAAGTTTCAGCATGTTGCTTTTGTCGCGAGCAGTACTTGGAATCGGCGTTGGTCTAATCATGCCCTTGTCGACAGGTTTAATCGCTGATTTCTTCGATGGCAAAGAGCGAGCAAAGATGCTCGGTTATTCCGTTTCAGCGACACAGCTTGGTGGCATCATTTGCTCTATCGCTGCGGGAGCATTGGCTACCCTGAATTGGCGCTACACTTTTGCGGTTTATTCGATGGGGCTAATTGTGTTTGTATTAATATTATTATTTTTACCCGAGCCTCCGGAGATAAAAGGTGCCGTTACATACAAACAAAAACTGCCTAAGTCAGTGTATGCATGGGCAAGTGGAGCATTTGCTTTAATGGTCGCGTTCTACGCAATTCCCGTCAACATCGCAATATTCATGCAAAATAACCATCTAGGAGATTCATCACTATCAGGAATAGCCCTTGCGGTTCTTACTGCATGTGGATTCATCGCTGGATTGTTTTATGTCAAAGTAAGACTCTTCCTTAAGTCATTTCTTCTTATCGTTCTATTTGGAATGATGGCGGTTGGCTTTTTGTTGTTAAGTCAAGCTGCAAGCGTATCACAAATTTTGATAGCCATTAGTATTGTCGGGTTTGGTCTCGGATGGACAATGCCAACACTGTATTCCGGGGCCAGTCATGCTGGAGGGAAGGGAGCAGGAGTTAGAGTTATGGCCATCGTTTCATGCATGCTGTTTTTAGGTCAGTTCTTATCACCAATAATTTTAGACGCTTTAGGACAACTGTTGGGTAATACCAGCACACGATTCTCTTTCACTATCGTTGCTTTCTGCTCTGGTTCTCTTTGCCTCGTGACTCTGATTTTAAGGACTATCACGCAATGGAAAAGGGGCGCGGCAGAAGATAAAGTCGAATTCATAGAATAGTTCGAACTAGGTGTTATAAACAGTGTTTAACTAGGAACGATCTGCTTAGAAATAAATGTAGATAAACATTGCGGCTGATTCCACTCGTACTGAATGACCTGTTACCTAAAAACAACAGGTCATGTCAGCGATAAATAACAACATCTACATTTATTGTATTGTGCAACTCACTTTATATGTGAATATTTTACTGCAGAAAAATCTATAAAAACTATTATCAAATATCCTAATTAATACGATTAATATCATTGATATTAACTTAAACTCATATTGTAAATAAGCATACTTAGAATAACGCTCATAACAATAAGCATAATATTTAATATAATCTTATTGTAATATGTTATGACTTGGATCCATATGTTAATATTGTGATCGATTATGCCATCACAATGAATCCTCTTAATAAAACCTCACTGCATTGATAAGTTATTGGTCATTCAAGCGTGCTAATCGTGCTTGAGATCAATTAATATTCTCCGGAAAGATCGAAAATGTAGAATATCAGATTAAAAATGTGATCTAGCACAGTGCTTTGATCATACTTCTTGTGTCGTAATATTGTATTACAAGACTACATAAGTATTATCTCCTTAGCTTTTCGAAATAATGTTTCAAAAGAAAGTTTAATTCCAATATTAAAATTATTACTTATTAGATAAATATATTAAGGACAAAAGAAATGAAGAAATTAGTATTGCCTTTGTTGATTACCTCTTTATTTGCTAGCGTGAATGTTTCGGCAAAAATGTTAACGCTTGGACATGCAATGTCATTAGAAAGTGCTGCTCACCAAGGTATGGTGATTATGGCTGACAAAGTGAAAGAAAAATCGAATGGCGAACTGACTATCAAGATTTTTCCAAACGGCCAACTCGGTTCTGAACGTGATCAAGCTGAGCAAGTGGTTACTGGCGCGATTGACATGGCAAAAATCAATGGTGGATTAGCAGAATCTTTTGAACCTACTTTTAAAGTTAATGCACTGCCTTTCTTGTTCCGTGATGTTGCACACATGAGAACGTTCATGAGAAGTGACGCTGCTGAAGAAATGCTAGTTTCAAGTGAAGGCAAAGGATTCATTGGTCTTACTTTCTACGATTCAGGTACTCGCAGCTTCTACTCGAAAAAAGCGATTAATTCTCCTGCAGATCTAGCGGGTATGAAAGTTCGTGTTCCTGGTTCTCCGACTATGATGGAAATGGTTAACCTATTAGGCGGTAAAGCAACACCTGTACCATTCAACGAAGTTTACACCGCGTTACAACAAGGTGTCATCGATGGCGCAGAAAACAACATTTCTAGCCTAGTTGAAATGAAGCACAGTGAAGTTGCTAAATTTTACTCGATGGATCAACACATGATGACTCCTGACGTGATTATCATTTCAGAAGACAAGTGGGCTTCACTTTCAGCAGATGAGCAAAAAATCTTAAAAGAAGCCGCAGCAGAGTCTCTTGAAGAACAGATCAAAATCTGGGACGAAACAGACAACATGAACAAAGCGAAAGGCATCGAAGAAGGCGTTACATTTGTTGAGGTAGACAAAGCCCCATTCCGTGCTGCTGTTAAACCTATGATTGACGAAGCTAAGAAAGACCCTAAATTAGCGGCATTCATTGAAAAAATTGAAGCGCTTTAATTAGTCCTAGCACAATATTAGTAACACTATAATTTTGCCTTGGCTTTGCTAGGGCAAAATTTTTTGAGGTACAACTCCATGTTAACAACTTTCAGAAACCTGCTTGATAGGTTGCTCCTTTTTATTTCATCTTTTGCGTTAATGTTGCTTGTAGTTACTGTCACTTGGCAAGTGTTTAGCCGCTATGTGTTGAATGATCCAAGTAACTGGACAGATGAACTCGCTCGCTACACCATGGTATGGCTTGGTTTATTTGGCGCAAGCTATTTATTCGGAATAAAAGGGCATTTAGCCATCACACTATTGGACGGCGCGCTTAAAGGCAAAGCACATGTCGCATTACATGTACTGATAAATGTAATTTCAGGTGCATTTATTTCTTTAGCATTGCTAAAAGGTGGCTTAGCTCTTATGGGCAGAACCACGCAACAATTATCACCAGCATTGCAATTACCGATGTCTACTGTGTATTCAATACTGCCCATTTCAGCCGTGATTATACTGATTTATATCGTTTTAAATACGGTCGACCTGTTTAGTAACAAAGAACAAGCTTAATAAGGATTCTATTTTATGGACTTGTCCATTGGTGTTTGGCTGCTAGGCCTATTTTTATTCATGATTGCGATAAGCATGCCGATTGCGATTGCGATTGCAATGTCGTCTTTGACCATCATGTATTTCATTTTACCCTTTAACGTAGCAAGCATGACTGCGGCGCAAAAGATCTTTACCGGTATAGATAGTTTCAGTTTGCTCGCTATCCCATTCTTTATTCTTGCCGGAAACATCATGAACGTGGGTGGTATCGCAGGGCGACTTATCAATCTTGCAAAACTTATGGTTGGTTGGATTCCAGGTTCACTTTTGCACGTCAACATTTTTGCCAATATGATGTTTGGCGCCGTTTCTGGATCTGCCGTTGCGGCCGCAGCTGCGGTTGGTAAAACCTTAGGCCCAGAATTGGAAAAAGAGGGCTACGACAAAAACTTAGCTACCGCGGTAAACGTGGCATCTTGTCCTGCTGGTCTCCTAATTCCGCCAAGTAACTCACTCATCGTATTTTCCGTAGTATCTGGCGGAACATCCGTTGCGGCTCTGTTTATTGCAGGTTATGTCCCAGGTATTTTAATGGGATTAAGCTGTATGGTCTTGGCGTATTTCATCGCTAAGAAGAAAGGCTATACCACGAGTGCTAACGATGGCTTCACAACAAAAGATGTACTAAACATCGTTTGGCAAGCAACGCCAAGTTTAGGTTTAATCTTTGTGGTTATTGGCGGCATCATAGGTGGTGTATTTACGGCTACGGAAGGGGCATGTATTGCGGTTCTTTACTCCTTTATTCTGTCACTCTGTTATCGAACGCTTAAGTGGGAGCATTTCCCGCTAATTTGCCGGGAAACAATACAGGTTACGGGGATTATGTTGTTCTTGATTGGTGCTTCAACCATCATGTCATGGGCAATGGCCTTTACCGGTCTACCAACTATGATCAGTGATTGGATGCTGTCGATTTCAGATAACCCAATTATCATCTTCATCTTAATGAATGTGATTTTGCTGATTGTTGGTATGTTTATGGACCTTACGCCTGCCGTATTGATCTTTACACCTATCTTCATGCCAATCGCAGAACACTTAGGAATGCACCCAATTCACTTCGCAATGATGATCATCTTTAACTTATGTATTGGTATCGCGACACCGCCAGTGGGTACGGCGCTATTCGTGGGCTGTAGTGTTAGTGGTTCTAAGATTGAAAATGTAATTAGAAGCATCATGCCGTTCTGCGCGGTATTGATTGTTACGTTGTTAGCGATCACTTTCATTCCAGAAATCAGCTTGTTCCTACCAAGAATGTTTGGGTTAGTTAACTAACGTTTCATTCTGAGTAGTAATTAAAGGGGTGGCTGAGGCTACCCCTTTTTTAATGCTTATTTATGCTGCTCTTCAAATTCGCTAATTGACTTCTTGAGAGTCTCAAGCTCGTCGCAGCCATATGGGCATACTTCTTCTAGACGCTCAGCATACTTCTTAGCACCTTCAAGATCATTGGCTTGCAATTTGAGCTCACCATAGTGCTCGAGTGCACTTACATGACCAGCTTTTAACTCTGCGGGGTCGATATAGCGTTGATCATCTTCAGGGTTCGCGATATCTAACATGCTCATGGTGTAATCCCAATCACGATTGTTTGCCGATTTATCGTTGCTGTTTTCTTCGGCGTGGGCAGGTTGTCCGAATGAAAATAAGCTGAGGGCTAGGGCCGCTGCAATGCATTTTTCATACTGGAGATACATCATAATAGAGAAAGTGCCTTATGGAGTGAAGTAGGTGATAAGTGAATATGTGAAGATATCGCAAGTGTAACGCACCGCTCTTCTCTTTGTTACTAAAAAATATTGTGAAAAGATCAATGGCTCAAAATATAAGCGACAACAGGCGAATACCATTGCTTGTTACAGCACCATAAATACTTTCATAGCAATATGGTGCAAATGTAACCTAGCTGTTATGACACAGCCCAACTCTTTGGCATTACCGGTGTTAATTCGAGTAGTTTCTTCGTGTATTCTGCCTGTGGACGCTTGAATAAATCCTCGGTTTTTCCCGCCTCTTCAATCACGCCATTACGCAGGACAATCATATCATCGGCCATTTGCCGTACGACCGAAAGGTTGTGGCTAATGAATAAAATCGTGAGTCCAAACTTTTCTTGCAGATCCTTTAAGAGATTAAGGATTTCTGCTTGAATTGATACGTCTAAAGCAGAAGTAGGCTCATCACATATTAGAAAGCGAGGGCGCGCGAGTAAAGCACGCGCAACAGCAATCCGTTGGCGTTGCCCTCCCGAAAATTGGTGAGGATATTTATCAATTGCATCCGGGTCCATGCCAACCAAAGTGAGCATAGAAGCCGCAATCTTTTTACGTTGCACAGGATCTTTTTCTAAACCGTAAAACCAGAGTGGCTCAGTTAAAATAGAACCAATTTTATGACGTGAGTTAAGACTTGAATATGGGTCTTGAAACACCATTTGAATCACTCGACGAGATGAGTGGTTACGACTCCGATCTTTTCCTGCTGGCAAAGGTTCGTTCCCAAGCATCATTTTACCGACGCTAGGGTTAATGAGCCCAGTTATGGTTTTGGCTACAGTTGACTTACCAGAGCCACTTTCTCCAACCAACCCCATAATACTACCAGCGTTAACCTTAAAACTGATTTTGTTAAGCGCGATAAAATCACTTGGCTTGCGCCATAATGACGTCCGAGTGCCAGTGAAACGCACTTCCAGACCGTCAATGCTAAGACCAACGGCGAGATCTTGTTTACTGGACTCTTTTTCTGCTAATAACCATTGTTCCGCAAAATCTCCAGTAATCGCGCCATCAGACTTCACCTCTTTCTCGACAGGTACGCGAAATCGCTCTATTTTATGGTCTAAAGGTGGCACAGCGTCCATTAATGCTTTGGTATAAACCTGTTCGGGACGGCCAAGAACTTGTGCAGTATTGCCTGATTCCACCACTTTGCCATTACGCATAACCGTGACTCGATCGGCAATTTGGGCGATAACACCAATGTCATGAGTAATTAAGATAAAACCAATCTTACGTTTATCCGCCAGCGAGCGAATGAGATCTAACACTTGGCTTTGCACCGCCACATCTAGCGCGGTTGTTGGTTCATCTGCAATGATTAATTCAGGATTAGTGCATAGAGCCAGAGCGATAACCACACGTTGACGCATTCCACCCGAAAACTGATGCGGCCAAGACTTGATCCGTTGCGCTGCATTATTGATTCCGATTTCTTCTAGCAAATCGATCGCGCGAGTACGAGCTTCGACAACAGATATCTTTTCATGAGCCAAAATGGTTTCAATTAACTGTTCTTCCACCGTCATCAGTGGATTTAAGCTGGTTTGTGGGTCTTGGAATATCATCGAAATCCGTTTGCCACGTAAAGCATGTGCTTGGCTGTCACTTAAAGCGCGCAAATCGAGTTTACCTAAAGTAATGCTACCTTCGGAAATATAACCCGGCGTTTGCAGTAAACCAATAACGGCTGCACCAACCGTCGATTTACCTGCGCCACTTTCACCCACAAGGCCATGAATTTCACCAGCACTTACCTGTAAGTTAATATTTTCTATTGCTGTTACGTCACCAAAACGAGTAGGGAAGCGTACGGTTAAATTTTTGACTGTCAGCATTAACGTAACCTCGGGTTGAAAACATCACGCATGAAATCACCAAGCGTATTGATTGAAACGACTAGAGCAACCAGAAAAAGTGTCGGTATCCATAAGATCCACCATTCACCAGACAACATAAATTGCATACCGATACGAATAAGCGTTCCTAACGATGGGCTATCGGCTGAAAGACCAATACCCAAAAAGGATAATGTAGCTTCTAACAAGATCGCGGAAGCGAGATCCACAGTCATAATAACCAAAAGAGGCCCGAGAATATTTGGCAAGATATGAATCAACATAATACGAATTGGACGTTGCCCCATAATAATAGATGCTTGTACATATTCCTTATTCATTTCAATAAAAGTCGAAGCGCGAGCGGTACGGGCAAAGTTCACCCACAGAGACAGAGCAATAGCGAGAATCAATACCACGACTCGCAGATCTTGCTGAATGTCTGAAGGTAAAATACCACGGGCAATACCATCAATTAATAAAGCCGTTAAAATAGCAGGTAAAGCCAGTTGAATATCTGCAATACGCATAATAATCGCATCTAAACGTCCGACATAAAAGCCGGCTGCAAGCCCCAATCCCACTCCGAGAACAGTGGCAATAACCATCGCAGACAATCCAATAACCAGGGATAAGCGAGCACCATAAAGCACCGATGACACCATATCTCGACCTTGATCGTCGGTGCCTAACATAAATTGTGATAAGCCACCATCTTGCCAAACAGGAGGCAATAAACCATCCATCAAGCTAAATGACCCAAGATCATAGGGGTTCCCAGAAACAATCCATGGGGCAAAAGCCGCACCAATAAAAATAAGAATAGCGATGACTGCTGCGACAATTACAACAGGACTACGAGTGAAAAGCCAAAGCCCTTCTGAGCGCTTAATCAATTCTTTCATATGCACTCCTTAAGCTCTCAGGCGTGGATCAATCGCCACATATAGAAGATCAACAAGTAAATTTACCACCACAAAGAAAAAGGCGATAACCACCAAATAAACACTCATTACAGGAATATCCACAAAACGAATCGACTCAAGAAATAACAACCCCATTCCTGGCCATTGAAAAACACTTTCAGTCACGATTGAAAAGGCAATCACCCCGCCAAACTGCAAACCGATAATGGTAATTACGGGCACCATCGTATTGGCAAGCGCATGACGAAAATAAAGCTGCCTCATAGGGACACCACGCGCGGTAGCAAAACGAATATAATCCGATCGCATCACATCCATCATTTGTGAACGAACTAGGCGCATGGTCAACGTGAGCTGATACACCCCCAATGTTATGGCCGGAAGAATTAATGCTCGCCAACCGTCTAGAGAAAATAAAGAACTTTCCCAAAGTCCTATGTTTACGGTTTCCCCACGGCCAAAAGTGGGGAGCCAACCAAGTTGCACCCCAAATAAGAATATAAGCACGATACCAATGACAAACGTTGGAATTGAAATACCAATCAATGTGATCATTAAGATGCCTTGAGTAATCAGCCCTTTAGGTCGAAGAGCAGTATAGACACCCGCAGGTATGCCAATAACAAGAGAGATAAGCAGTGCCACAACACCTAATTCAAGAGTCGCTGGAATACGATGGGCAATCATTTCAGCGACAGGCTGACGGGTACGAAAGGAAAAACCAAAGTCGCCTTTTAGCATATCTAAAGTAAAGCGCCCAAACTGACTAATGAATGAGTCATTTAAACCCAAATCTTCACGGAGTCTTTCTTGATCAGCGAGCGAGGTTTCAACGCCAGTCATTTGCGTAATCGGGTCGCCAACAAAACGGAATAAAGAAAAGGCAAGAAAAGCAACCGCAAGCATAACAAAAACGGATTGAAAGAGCCGTCTAGAAATAAAATAAAACATCAATGTTCCACTTTTGAGGTGTTACTAGAAAAATAAATTCATATCGACACAAAGCTAATACCCTGCGAATAGAAGCGTTTTTTACAGGGTATTAGCAATACCTTGCTTTCTAATTACTTCACTGTTACCCAGCGTAATAAGAAGAAATTATCAGCACGTTGTGTCATCTCGACATTCTCTTTAGTCGCCCAAATTAATGGTTGGGTATAAAGCGGAATATACGCCATCTCTTTTTGTGTAGTCGCGACCACTTCATCGATCATATTTTGGCGCTTAACTGAATCTATCTCTTGTTGTATTAATGGCAATAGCTCGTCAACACGTGCATTTGAATAGTTACCAAAGTTCCAAGACCCCAATTTCTTTGCGTTATCTTGGCTATGCAATAGGAAACGAATTGGATGTTCGATATCAAATGTACCTGGAGACCAACCAAGTAAATACATATCAAAATCATCAGCACGTAATTGAGTCCAGTAATCGCGTACTGGGCCGGTGCTCAGTTGAGCATTTAAACCAACCGCACTAAACATAGAAACCGCAGCACGGCACAGTGCTTCATCGTTAATGTATCTATCATTAGTACATTTTAAGCCAAAGCTAAAACCATTAGGATAACCAGCTTCGGTCAGTAACTCTTTCGCACGTTCAGGATCATATTCTGGTCGTTCTGAATTCTTCTCAGAAAAGCCTGAAATACCTTCAGGAACCAATTGCGATGCAGATTCAATCTTTCCACGGAATAAAACACGGTCAATCGAAGCAATATTCAGCGCATGTGCCGCAGCTAAACGAACACGAGGATCTTTAAACGGATTCTCATCTTTCACATCAGAAGAATAGAGCAGAGAGTCATGGTCATGACCAAAACCAAACATAATGACTCGCGTTTCTTCACCTTCTAATACTTTAAACCCTTTGCGGCTTTCGACTTGTTTCGCATCTTGTAACGCAATGGGTTGAATGAAATCAATCTCACCTGAAAACAGGGCCGCGATCCCCGTAGCAGGGTTACCAATTGGAGTGAATGTCGCTTCAGTAATATTGTGAGTTGCGCTATCCCACCATGATGCATTCGGTGCTAACGTCGTTTTTACACCTGGATCGCGACTCGATAATTGAAAAGGACCAGTACCATTTGTGTTCATAGTCGCGAAGTTTTCCGAATCACTTGCTGGTAATTCTGCTTTGTTTTCCTGTGCCCAATCTTTATCTAATATCATAAAGTTGGCAATGGAATCAGGGAAAAGAGGGTTGGGGCTTATTGTGACAAAATCTATGGTGAAGTCGTCAACAATGGTGACTTCCGAAACGGGTGAGAACCAAGATCGCACATCAGCAGCCTCATTTGACGCCCGCTGATATGAAAAGAGAACATCTTCAGCAGTAAACGCTGCACCATTTTGGAAAGTTACATTCTTACGTAAATGAAAACGCCAGCCATTCTTATCAGTCAGAGGCTCCCACGAAGTTGCCAAAGACGGTTCGATAGCCATCGTTTCACCGCGTCGAACTAAGCCTTCATAAATATTATTTAGAAAAGACAATACGGGTGTAGAGTTAACTGCATGAGGATCCAACGTTTGAGGGTCAGTGTTGGAAGCCCAACGAAAGGCTTCTGCTGATACGCTTGTCGACATGCCTACGATCAATACGCCTGCAGTGAGTGAAGTCAAAATACGAGGAAGTAATAAATGCTGAAAGCCGCGTTGTTTCATAAGGTGGCCCTTAAAATAATGGTAAATGAATTGATATCAAATCGAGAATAAACATCTTCTTTCTTAAAGTCTACAAGCAGGTTTTATACCAAGTGAACTAGTACAAAATCAAAATCTTAGAACATGGTTATAATTAGAACGATATGGAACAAGGCAGGTTAAGACCATAGGATTCAATATGATCAATAATTTTTTAGCTTGCAGGACTGGGAAGTTTGAAAGAGAAGTTTGTCAAATTCGTTAACGTAACGAATATCTACATTCAGGTTTAAACAGCCTAAAGTTGTTGTTGGTAGAGCGTAAACCCGAGACTTTCTCTCACTTCATTTTATAAATGGCCTTTTTTACCTCTTCTACATGGGTTAGGTTAATTATATGGCTCGCTCCTTGTAACATGATAACTTCAACTCGAGCTGATGAAAAAATCGATGGGGCTTTTGTCGCACTCCCCGATCGAACAAGGCCATCGTTCACGCCTTGTAACACCGTAATCGGTAAGGTGATCGTGGCAAACTCGCTTTGTAATTCCGCTAAGCTAGGCTGAATCGCCAAGACTTCATCATTTGAATTTACCCATCTTTTTGGAAACCAAGCATTAGGAAGCTTAGCCATCACTTTATTGAACCAGCGAGCCTCTGACAAAGCAGGATCCAGATCACCGGCGAGAATAATGACACCTTTTACATACTGGGGATAATCTGCAGCCATTTTAGGGACTAGTGAACCACCTAGAGAATGCCCAACAAGGATGACCTTTTGCTCTCCATTTTGTCGCCAAATATTTTTTAACACCGGTTTTAATAACCGTGACTGGTCACTTAAAGAAGTTGGAAATACAGCGTTGTCATAACCGGATTCTCCCCAACCAGGTCTGTCGATCACGTTAACAGAAAAATCTTTTACTAGATTTTCATCTTCCAAGTAACGCGAAAAACTTGCCCATCCGCCCGGAGTACCATGAACAAAGACCACACTAGTCTTCTGTTTGGACTGAGTCGGTAGAGAAGGTGAGGAGACGTAATGGAGAGTGTGATCCGCTAGTGTCATATAGTGATGTGTGGCAATACGAGGGTTATCTTTGATACGAGCAACGATCTGTTTATTTTTTTTGATTTCGTTGTGACGCGAGCCACCGAATAAAAACGACACTAGATTCTTCCTTCACCTTCAAACTGATGTGAGTGCTTTGACAATGTAAAACTGTGTTGGTTTCCATTGTTTTGCTCACGAGTCTTTTCATAACCTAGTTATTTGTATCAAACAGTTGCGTCCTAAAGCATGGATTGTGACTATCACGGCAATTCCGCGGTAGAGAGAAGTTTCGTCATAGGGCGAAGATACTCTTTCATCGCGTCATCAGCAGTAATCGAAGGTAGCTCTAATGTGACACAAGGAATGCCTTGTTCTGCACACCAAGAACCAAATGAACCTGGTGTTTCGTAGCCAACATCCGCAACAAGAGGTAATTTGAATACATCTGCTAGCCAGCATCCAAGTTCGGATTTAACTGGGTCATCAACACAATTTAAAGGTTCATGCAGTGAAATGATAAACGCGGGTTTAAGCATGTTAATGAGAGAGATCAATGCCGTCACCTCAGGCTCTCTTGGCGATTTTTGTCCAGTTTTAATGGCAACATCTCGCACATCGGTATCACTGCTCCAGCGATACACAGTATCTTCAGCATGCCAATTCGAAGAGGGAAAGGCTCGATTCAGATCAACACCATGACCATTCGCCCTAGTACCTAACTGATTACCATCGGGGTTGATTGATAGCACGACATCATGCATTAAATATTGAGGCGCAATAGAACGCAAAGCACAAGAAAGCGCGATTTGAGAAATGGTTTCATCACCATGAGTTCCCGCAATAACTAGTCCCTTTCTATGATGTTGCGCCTGTGCAGGGAAGTAGTGAAGTGGGGCGCCAAAATTGGAACGGCCAAACTCACACGGTGACACTGAGAAGAAAGCGCGCTGACTTCTGGTTACAAGTTCGATCATATCTCACCTCCAATCACTTAATGGACTCTAATTATAGTTCGCATAAAAATTATAGAACGTCAAACTTCGGCTTTGTCACTATTTCGCGCCATTGTGTTTGATTTTCCAGACTAGCTTAGCACCTCATTTGTCGTGTTTATTATGGTTATAAATGCCTAGTTCAAGTAGTTAGTATTTAAGAATAATTCTCAATACTCACTTGACAATTTGAGTCTAATTTGGCTTTAGTAACTAGGGAACAATGAGTTAGGTCAACTAACACATTGTAAAAATTTCAATACAACGGTAGGTGGCGAGTCGTGTAATGTAAGAAAGTTGAAAGTAATTATCTCACTTATCTTTTCATTACATTGATCTTATATAAGTTTATTTGGTTGGGTTTTTATATGAAAAAGATTAAACGAATAGCTTTAGTGGCGCACGATAATAAAAAACAAGATTTGATCAAATGGGTCGAATGGAATCATGAACTTTTAATCCGTTACAACTTGATATCAACAAAAACAACTGGAGATTTAGTTGAAAAGGCAATTAAAAATAAACTCAGTGCGAGTGATATAGATGATTTCGAAGTGTTCAAGTTAAAACCAGGTTTAGATGGTGGAGATGTACAACTAGGAGCATTGATTATCGAAGATCGAATCGATTTAGTCATATTTTTATTGGATCCGATGCAAACACAACCTCATAATTCCGACATAACAGCGCTATTGAGAATTGTCGTTTTATACAACATCCCAACGGCATATAACCTTTCAACCGCAGCATTAATGATTTCATCTCCTCTTTTTGTATGAGGGTGATGATAGAACACTGGAAAGCGACTCTGGATAAAATGTTTATGTTGACAAGCATCGACTACTTTATCTATCAGTAAATGGTGAGATTAAGATATATAGTGGAGAAACATCTCTATATATCGTTATTTTAGGCATAGATTATATAGCAACTTTTTCACCTAAATCTTCCACATATCACAAATTTAAAATACACCTTCAATTGCATATTAATGTAACAATATTATCGTTAGAAAACAGGTAGGATTAAACTTTAGACTGTGCTCACATTATGCTTATAGCAGGAACCATAATGATAATGACACAAATATCGAACAAATTTATCAACGTGCTGATCTCGCGTTATATCAATCGAAGCAGAGCGGTAAAAACATGTGCTCTGCTCAATAGCTTTCGGAAGAAATACTGAAAAGGTTACAGCATGATCAACACAATAATTTTCGACTTCTTTGGCACATTGGTAGAGTACTCTACTCATCGGAAATCTTTACAATTTTCACAGACTCATCATTATTTAAATACCAATATAATTGAAATAGAGTATGAGTCGTTTGTAGAAAATTGGCATAAAGTGTTTTGCAAACTGGAGCAACAATCTCAAGACAGCCAAATCGAATTTTCTTTGCACGACGTGCTGACAGAATTCTTATTTTTTGTGAATGCCAAGCAGATATCAGACGATATTGAAGAAGGGTTTATTGATCTGTATATTCGCGAGTGGAGCGCTCATATTAAACCCGTTCCGGGCGTTGAAGCGTTACTTGATAAGCTATATTCAAATTACAAACTTGCGATCGTTAGCAATACACATCACATAAAAATGGTACCAATGTTGTTGGAAAAATTTGCCATGTCTGGTTATTTTACTGAAATTGTAACCTCGGTGGATCATGGCCGCCCCAAACCTCATAAATCAATTTATCAAGTTGCGCTCTCGGCATTACAAGAAAAAGCTGATAATTCAATATTCATTGGCGACTCATATGAACATGATTATTGGGGGCCACAAACCGTCGGGATAAAATCGATACTCATATCAAATAAACCTCCAAAGAATGTTCCAAATGAGCACGTCATTTCAAATATCACCTCCCTAAACACCATTATCAAAATTACTTGATACATAATTATTGGTTGTAGAACAGTGGTGTATATGAGGTAACCAAACAAGAACGTATTGCGCCTATATTTATATTGTGATTTGAGGATATTTACATCAGAATGAAATTCAAACTCTCTTTAAGATCAATAGGCACCGAGTGGAAAAATCGAAGCTCTGGGTAAATCCAGACTTGTCTGGCATAGAACTACTTTCGGCCAGCTATACCAAGTTTGAGTTTTCTAAACATTGGCATGATGAATTGGCGATTGGTGTTATTGAAGAAGGTGCAGAAGGCTTATTGTACCGTGGTAAAAATATCATCATACCCAAACGTCATATCGTCGCTATCAACCCCTCAGAGGTTCATACGGGTTTTTCAGGTTCGCCAGAAGGCTGGCGATATCGCATGTTTTATTTCAATATGAAGTCGCTAAATGACACTTTTGAAAATAGTTGTTTTCCTCTAGACCCTATCATTGATCGCCCAGTTATCCACGATGAAACGCTATTTGATACATTGCTAAAACTGCACATTTCGCTCGAAGAAACATCGTTTCAGTTAACTAAAGAGTCTTTATATACCGTCGCGCTAGAAAAACTGTTTACGAAGTATGGTTCTCCTAAACAAGAGATGTATAAGCATATTTGTACCAGAAGCAGTTATCTTGCCAGAGATTATATTCACGATAATTTCGAGTTAAATCCTTCACTAACCGAACTTGAAGACATTTCAAACTGTTCTAAATTTCAGTTAATTAAAAGCTTTAAGACAGTGTTTGGCGTCACTCCTCATCAATATTTACTTTTAATAAAGGTTTTCAATGCCAAGACTTTCCTTGCTAGAGGGGCGAGTTGTGTCGAAACATCGCTCGCTTGCGGGTTCTATGATCAAAGTCATTTTACCCGCAATTTCAAGAAAGCCTTTGGCGTATCTCCATCCAATTATCTAGTCACTCAGCATTAGTTTTAGCGTTCAATTTTGTACAAGACCACGCGAGATTAATTCCTTATTCTGCGCTTCTTTACTTAGGAGGTGAGTATGAGTTTATTTGTTATTTGGTTAGGGGTGATGTTTCCTCTGGTATTTAGCCCTGGCCCCGCCAACATTGTTTTTGCAGCATCAGGAGCAAAGGTAGGGGTAAGAAAATCTATCCCGTTAATTGCTGGTGTAGATAGTATTTTCATTATTAAGTCGATTTTAATCGGTTACGGGTTAGGGGAGGTTGTTGGCACGCAACCGAAGTTAATGAATGTGCTGCAATTAGTAGGCGCGCTCTATCTTGTTTATATCGCCAGTAAATTCATTCGAGTTCAGGACAGTGAACAGAATAATGCTTCAAGAACACTAGGTTTTTTTGATGGATTGTTGATTCAATTGTTAAACAGTAAAGGCTGGCTAATGGTATTTCTGATGTTTACCTTGTTCGCGCAACAGTCTCAGGAAACATTTGGAGCAAACGGTGTTGCCGTCTTAATTATCTGGCTGGCGGTGTTAAACATTTCTATGCATTTTGTCTGGGTATCAATTGGTGAATTACTGTCGAAACTGTCGAACAGCCCAATGTATGAGAAAGGGATGAATTTCTTTTATGCAGGCAGCCTAGTCGCTGTTGCTGCCTGGCTTGTGATGGACAATCCGCTGTTCACATCACTATTTGCATGACACATGGAAAAACTTTAGCTCCTAGCTAAGTACGAGTAAAGGGCGAGTTAAAGAAAATATCGCAATCTGATAGAGGTGTAATTTCTTGATTTTAAATATTAATCACATCTATTACCGCTAATGAAATATCGAGATAATCTAATTAACGTTTGTAATTTCACATTTACGTTGTCTTTACATAACTTGACGTACATCACATAATTTCAACGTTATGATTAGTCTTAAGCAGTAAGGGCACTGTTAACCAATATTAGGAAAAAGACTATGAAATCATTAATCACTATATTCACCACTTCTCTACTACTAAGCACTGCATCTTTCGCTGGTTCAGTAACACAAGAGGGCAGCACAGACTTAGCGACCGCGACATATCAAAGTAAAGCAGAAGCGTATGATGCTGGATTCAAGATGATCGAAAACTTAAAGACGTTGTCCAGTGATGAGCTTATTAAAAAGCTTCCGTTTTACGTTCAAGCATCTGCTGATGACGTTATGCTCAAAGACACGAAAGTCACCATCACTGAGTTTGCGACTTCTCCGAGCGAAATTAACTACCAAGCAATTGTGAATGTGGATTATAACTTCAGCGCGTATCAGCAAGACGAAGACTAAATCAAGAATGAATAACAAGCCCCGTTACGATAACTCAATTTATCGACGGGGCTTTCTATTTGAAACGAATATACGTTAAGAATAAATCAGCCCGTTAAATATATAATGGTAACGATTTTTTGGTGATGATTTGCCTTACAGATAAATGCGTATGAATGTCTTTTACACTGGTTATTTTGTGAAGTTTTTTTGTAAATGATTCATAACCAGCCAAATCCGGGGTGACGACTTCTAATAGATAATCGTATGCTCCCGAAACAATATGTCCATTTATGACCTCTTCTATACTCGAGAGCGCATATTCAAAGCTTCTGATCGATTCTTCCTGATGATTATTCAGACTCACCTCAACAAAAAACGTCATCGATATTCCTATCTTCTCCTTACTCAAATTAGCAAGGTAACCTTCAATATAGCCCTCATCTTCAAGCCGTTTTAAACGCCGAGCGCAAGGGGAAGGCGACAAGCCAACTCGCTCTGAAAGATCCGCAGTAGACAATCGTCCTTCCGATTGAATAATTTCAAGTATGTGACGATCAATCCTATCCATAATTACCCTCGCCGATTTCAATCAATATTTTATGAAAAGTTAATTCATTCCACTACAAATAGCAATTTCCGGTTAAACATTTGCCGATTAAATGCGTGATGTTTGGTGAATAATATCATTAACAAGTATAGAGAATAGGTAATAGGTGCAATGGAAAGAGCGATCCATTCAGTAACGGGAAGATTGAGTCAGAGCTTTGTCTCTCCTTTAGCAAAAGGTTACATGGCAATGTTTATGGTGTTGATAATCTGGTCAGGGTTTTCTCTCACCATCCGTGCAATCGGTACTTCACCTCTTAGTATTGCTGATGTTGCATTAATCAGGTTTTTTGTGCCATTGGTGCTATTGGCTCCAATGATCCCTTCACACCTGAGAGCCATAAAAACGACGCGCATTTCGGACGTACTATTTATTCTGCTAGGAGGCGTTCCATTTTTGTTCTTAGCTTCTTTAGGGGCAAAAACGACACCTACCGCTTATGTTGGGGCTATCTTAGCGGGGACTTCGCCCTTTTTTATTGCTCTGCTTTCCTATATTTTTTACCACCAGAATGTGTCTTTGAAGCGTGTTCTTTCTTTATCATTGATACTTGTGGGCATCGTGATAATGGTTATCGACCGTACTGGCAACGCGACTAACAGTATGTCCAATGGTGTATTTTATTTGCTATGCGCTGCGCTGATTTGGGCAGGGTACATAATGGGGTTAAAACGTGCGGGCCTAAACGCGATTACCGTAGCAATTATCCTATCGTACTTGTCATTCTTTATTACATTAGGGCTGATTTGTTGCGAGTGGGTTCCGAGTAATTTCGGCTCATTTTCATTTCAAGAAGCTCTACCGTTTATTGTTATACAAGGATTGGGCGTTGGTATCCTCGCCACAATAGGATTTTCCTATGCCGTTGGTCAATTAGGCTCCGAGAAATCTTCGACTATAGGCTCGATATCACCAGGCTTAACAGCACTACTCGCAGTGGCGGTTTTCGACGAGCCGCTATCAGCTGTCATTCTTTGTGGGATAGGATTGACCATTACAGGTGTCATTCTTTCCAACCGCAGTTAGTGTTTATTCAGGGAGAATTAAAGTTATGTTAGAAAACTTACCGAATTTGAGCGGTGACCCATTATGGACACTTTTAGATGAGTTTAAAGACGACCCACGAGAAGAAAAAATTGATCTTATTGTGGGGGTATACCGAGATGAATCGGGTGAAACTCCAGTTATGCAAAATGTACAAGATGCGGAACATTACCTAGCAAAAAAGGCGCACTCAAAGTCATACCGATCGTTATCTGGCAATCTGGAATTTAATCACCAAATTGCAACATTTTTGCTCGGGGATATCAACGCCAAACTTGAAAGCCAATACACGATTCAAACCGTCGGTGCATCGGGAGCACTGAGAGTCTTGGCGGATTTTATTGTGCATCTAGCTCCTAATACTGTTATATGGAATACCAACCCAGGCTACATCAACCATCGACCGATTATGGAAGGTGCCGGGTTAAAGGTTGAGCCTTTCCGCTGGCAGGATAAAGATGGAGAGTTGGATATCGAAACCTGCTTTGCCGATTTGGAATACGCCGTGGAAGGAGACGTCATCTTGCTTCACGGTTGTTGCCATAACCCAACGGGAATAGACCCATCTATCGAACAGTGGCAACAATTTTCAGATTTCTGTCAGCGTAAAAAAGTAATCCCATTTATCGATATCGCTTATCAAGGTTTTGGCGACACACCAGATAATGATGCCGCTGGACTGAGATTGATTGTGGAACAAAATGATGTGGTATTTGTTGCCGCAAGTTGCTCGAAGAATATGGGACTGTACTGTGAGCGTACCGGTGCCGCAATGGTTGTCGCGAATAATAAAAGCCTGCTAACCAACGTACGTCCATTGTTAGAACGCATTACACGAGCGAACTACTCAATGCCACCGAATCATGGCTCCGCAATTGCTTCATTGCTATTCAGTAACCCTGAACCTTGGTTACAAGAACTAACAGGGTATCGAGAACGTGTTATCGATATCCGTAATGAGCTTGGAGACATCTTGTCCGAATTAGGCGCTCCCGCGTCACTCCACGCAATCGCCAAGCAAAAAGGGATGTTTTCGATGTTGCCCTTAAGCACCGCTCAGATGGCGCTATTGCGAGACAAGTATGCAATTTATGGTATTCCTAATGGCAGGATAAATATTGCGGGACTCAGGCAATCTCAGATAAGAATACTGGCCGAAGCACTGGTAGATATCATCGACGACGAGATCATGACTAATCATAACACTCGCTGAACCAACACTGGTTCAGCCTTTTTTCCCCAATACGAGTCGGTGTGTGCAGTATTTGTATTTTACTTGCTACGACTTTAACCAACTCCGCCGTAATTAATCAACTTACTTAACTTCCTTTACTCCAGATTACCTCAAATAACCACGAGTATAGAGAGAAGGTATCACCACTTTGATGCCTTCAACTGCTTGGTACACATTGCCGCCAATAGGAATATCCAAACGCTAATCATCTGCAAACGAAATTTGAATCAAATTGACATTAAATGGTTACAAATGAACATAAACAAAACCATTGTCAGGCCATATCATGCTCCAACGAAATGTCGCTAAATAACGAGTCCATTGACTGGGTCATCGTATTAGGCGATACCGATTTAACCCTAAAAAACGTGAGAGTTTATTATGTCAACTACTGTGAACACCGTTACGCTTGCCAGTTTATTATTATTGCCAGTCGGCTTGGCAAATGCCGCAAACGGGAATTCTTCATTCAAAGTATTAATTGGTGCGAAATCACTTGATTCTGATTGGGGAGACGACGATTCAATGGACACTATCGGGTTTCAGTTTACTTACTTACCGACATCGTCACCTGTGGGGATTGCGCTAGATTTTTACGGCAGTGGTAACGAGAACCAAACTAATGGGGTGACCACAGAAACAGGCGTTGCTGAAATTAATTTTGGGTTACGGTGGCAAGCGCCCGTTTTAGCCGATTCATTTATCCCGTACTTAGGCGGGGGCGTTAGTATTTTAGGCGCTGAACTTCAATCAGAGCAGTCAGGCTCGAAGAAGACTTATGAAGATGAATCTACTGGGTATTGGATTGGTGGCGGGGTTGACTACCTCATTGCAGATCAATGGTCTATAGGTCTTGATGCTCACTATTCGAATAGCGATATGACGCTTAATGGCGAAGAGCGTGACGCGGGTGGATTTACTTGGGGCCTAACGGCGGGTTACCACTTTTAGCAGTAGTGGCGAGGAGTAAAAATTGAAATTAATCACTAAATATTTTGTTGTGTGGGCATCAATACTCTCGTCATTTGCACATGCAAATCAATTTTATGTAGGCACAGACTTTAGCCGTATGACCTTAGATCAAACAGAATTTAATTCTGTAAATGTCAATAATATCTTAGCTGGGTATGAGTTTAATCATTGGGCAATTGAAGGCAGCTACAACATAAGTCGTACACACAATAACTTTTACGGAGGTGACCAGAAAATCAATATGGTTCACCTATATGGAGTTTATCGCAGTCAAGAAACGCTTTTCTATAAAATTAAGTTCGGTGTAACGAATGAAAGATACAAATTTTATGATAGCAATGGGACGTTAAAATTAGACGATGTCCATACCGGTATCGCTAGAGGGGTGGGAGTCGGGTACCGATTTGACCAATTTAATGTTGAACTTGAATATAGCTGGTTAGGCGGTAGTTTAGAGACGTTTGGTATTGGGGTTCGTTACCATTTTAATTGAAACTAGAAACTGGATACAAACAGAGCGATCCACTTTCAATACTGTTCTTTACATATCGAAATGAGCGCTACTCAATGCGTCTTGACTCAATATACTCTTTGGGGGTGGCGTTAAAGTAACGTTTAAACGCTTTATAGAAACTACTGGTATCCTTGAAACCTAGATTATAACTGAGTTCCGTAATACTAGGTGCATTTGGCTTGTTGAGATTGATGATAATGTATTTTTTACGAACTTCATCAACGATAGAACGAAAGGTAGTATTTTCCTTTTCTAGTTTACGATATAGCGTTTGTCTACTGGTATATAGCTTAGTCGCAATTTCATCGATTCCAATTAGATGACCTTCTGACATATTACTCGTAACAATTTCAGAGACTAATGTTTTTATACTGCCAGTATCGTTGAGTGCTCTTAATACTTTATCTGCATTTTCGGCCATTATTTCTTTAACATAGCGGCTACTAGACGTAATAGGGTACGTTAAAAAACTGGAATTAAAGACAAGCTGATTCGTTTGCGAACCAAATTGAATGTTCGACCCGAAGATAGATTCATATTTGTCAGCGTAGTCGGGTTTCTCACAGGTAAAATGAGCACTTTTTATTGAGAAAGGGTGCGCACTAAGCATTCGAGCCCAAGCAACCATCGCACTAAAACTGCGCTCTATAGCTTGATTTGGATAGTTGTACTCTGAATGAATCGTTAACGACAATGTACAATACGTACCATCATCATCGATCTCCCAATGCTCAGAAGGATTCATCAAGATAATATTTTTCTGGAAGAGGGTTAATGCCTCTCCAATGGTATCGGATTGGCTTACCCAACTCGCGAGTACTCCTTTGGATTCCGGGGAGATTTTTTGGCCAATAACAAGCCCTATCTCGGCGCAGGGGTGGAACGTTCCAATTAGACTCCACAGTTCAATGAACGTATTTTCAGGGATACGAGTTAAAGGTGATTTGTTACGTGAATGACACAAACCCAGTGCTCTGTATTTCAATTTAGCCGAAGCGGGCAAATTTCCGCATGCATCGATCACATCCAAAATAGACGCTATCGAAACAGAGTTTGAAAATTTTATATCAGACATTTATATGTCCGAAAGTTAGCAGCGGGTGAGAGTGTATAAACATACCAATAACCTAAAATGAGCTGGAGTACTTATTTGTCATAATACATTAGCATTCTAATTTCTCAATCCTACACGTGAGTTAGCTCATAAGAATACGTCCTGATATTGCCATCAAAAGTTAAGGCTTGAATTGAACCGGACTTTACTCAATCGTTAATTATTCATGCTCTTTTTTTTAACTTCTATCATCTCTTTGAATACGACTCCCACAATGATCAGTCCTGCTCCCACGTATTGTTGAATATAACGATCAGTGCTCAATGAATCAAAGAACACACTCACAAGCATTTGCCCAGCGATAACCAGTACAATGGCATTGGTTGAACCTAGTTTGGTCATGACGAGGCTATTAATCGCGACATATAATGCTCCTATTAGTCCGCCAGAATAAAGCACAATATCACTGGGGAATATTTCTGGAGGGTGATACCAGAAAACGACGAACAGCGAGAGGAAAATTAACCCTACGATGTGATTAAAATAGGAAGCACGAAATGCACCATAATGTAAGCTGAGTTGACCATTCAAAATCCGATTTAGCGCAATGCAAAACCCGTTTAAAAGCCCTAAAAGTATGTATACCGTCATAGATTACCCCTTGATGAATATCAACATAAATGAACCCGATGTAACCAGTAATATAGGGATCAAATCACGATACAGAAACGTTCGTTGTTTAAGATTAAAAAGCCCAAGATGTTCACAAAGCATAGAAAAGACCAGTTGGCCAATGAGTGCTAGTGCCAGAGTTCCCGACAATCCAACGCCACTATTTATGGTGATCGACGCCAAAATCACGGTTAATGCTCCAGGAATGCCCCCAAGATGATAAATCTTAGTCGGTTTTGCCATGTGTACCTTGCTAGGGCTTATACCCGTGTTGAAGATAATGAGTAGACACCAAGCGACAAACGCGCCCACGGCATGAGCTATCCATGACGCACTTAATGCGGATGTAACGGATGCAAGCTGGCTATTTAAGTGGATCATGAGCGCAAGCAAACCGCCACCAATAACCGCAAGTAATGAATATTTATTGAGACGTTGCATTTTAATTCCTCGTTTTTGATACAAATATTTTAATTGGGAATGAAATGAATGATAATGCCTCTTATAACAAAACATTGGAGAGTAATAGTTGACAATAAAAGACTCTTTTTCAGCGATTCCTGTTTTCGTCGCCGTCGTCGAAACGGGGAGCTTCTCTTCTGCTGCCAATAGATTGGGTATGACGAAATCCGCGGTCAGTAAGAGGATTTCGGTACTTGAAGACAGTTTAGGTGTCAGGTTATTTCATCGCACAACCCGAAAGTTAACCCTAACAGAAGCGGGGGAGCGATTTTCCGACTATGCGAGAAACTCATATATTCAAGCGCAAGATGGCTTCGCAGCAATATCGATGTATCAAGGCAGTCCAAAAGGAACGCTGAAGATCAATGCGCCAATGACCTTTTCCAAACTTCATATCGTTCCTTATATCAAAGAATTTCTGGAAAAATATCCTGAACTGGATGTGGTGATGAGTATGGATGACAACCTCATTGATATGACCGAAGGAGCATTCGATGTCGGCATAAGAATAGGAGAGTTAAAAGATTCATCGTTGATCGCAAAAAAACTGGTAGGGTGCAGAAGTGTTGTGTGCGCCGCTCCTGAATACATTAAACACAATGGAAAACCGAGTTGCCCCGAAGAGCTGTCTCATCACAATTGCATCTACTACAGTTTGTTTCAAGCAGGGGTTGAATGGACCTTTTACCAGAATAATAGAAAAATAAAGACACAGGTAAAAGGCAACTTCGTGGTCAATAACAGCGAAGCAATTGAACACGTACTCTTGCAGGGGTTAGGTATTTGTCAAATGCCCACATTTATTATTTCCGAGCACCTTTCAAACGGCACGTTGATCCCACTATTAGAAGAGTTTACGTTACCAGAACATGCCATTTATGCGGTATATCCGGAACGAAAACACTTGCCAGAGAAAGTCAGTGTTTTCATACATTTTCTCAAAGAGAAACTAGGAGATGGCTTCGGCTACTGGGATGACAATTGATCTCTTGGTCAAAGCCTGTGTCTCACACGAAGATAACCTCCAAATCTTGACCGTGGACACCACGGTGAAAACACCCAAATAGGCGAAAACGAGACTCTAGCCTTACTTTGAAGAAGCTGAATTATTGTTAAGTCGCATACAGACTCCTAGTAAACAGTGTATTCAGAAGCGTGACTAATTTGTCATCATCCGCAAAGCACGTTGAATTCAAGGTTTCACCATTAGCAGCTTCCACATCTGCGATTCCGACCACGTTCCCTTAAACGGCTTAACGTCACTCCAGTCACACATAAGTGTAATTTGTTCACACTTTGAACACTTTTTTAACAAAACGCCATATTTTGACTATGCTAGATATATGCAGCTAGGTTTGTAGTGAGGACTCTATGGTAACCACCAAAATCCTATAACTAACGAAAAGCGAGTAACTATGGCACAGAGCAGTTTTCAAGTTCTCTACATTGATGATGATGAATTCATGCTGAAAGCCGCCAGCAGATTGCTGAGGCGTCTTAAGCCTGACTGGACGATTACCTTAATTCAGGACCCAGTCAAATGGCGCGAGCTTGTCGATTCACAAGGCACCTCTCCAGATCTGGTATTAAGTGATTTGATCATGCCAGAGCTCAAAGGTGATGAACTACTCGCACAAGTGAGCCAGCACTTTCCTAATAGTATTCGCGCGTTAATTACGGGTGATACCACAGTTGAGGCCGATGAACTCATCAACAACTGGACCCACTTTATTTTACCCAAGCCCTTTACTGAGAAATATTTTAAACAGATCCTTACCTGTGCAGAACGACTTCAAGCCGCACCATTTTCCACCGATTGCCGTCAAAAACTCGCTGGGATTGAAAATTTGCCGATACAACCCAGCATTGTCAGACAACTTGAGAGCTGTGCGTTAGACGAGCAATGTGGCAGCGCGGAGTTTTCCAATATCGTTGCTAATGAGCCGACTTTGGCAGGACAAGTAATTAAAGCCGCCAATTCGGTATACCTAGGTTTTGAAAGTCGGACGAGCTCTTTGAGCACTGCGGTGTCGAGACTAGGAATGAAGGTGGTGAGCGGATTTGCAATGGCCATGATGAGTCGCAAGAGTTATCAACGACTCAGTGATGAAGAACATGAATCCATAGTCACGCGCCACCAACAGTTGGCAAGTGCGGCGGAAGCATTGGCGAAAAAACTCGATTGGCCCACCGAAGAACAAGAAAAAGTCTACTTAGTTTGCTTACTATCGTCGATTGGAGAGTTGATCCTCAAGGAACATGGCTTCTCAGAAGAAACAATTCCAAAGAACCCACTGGCCTTGCAACTTGGCTATCGAGATATCGATGTCATATGTGCCTATGTACTCATTCTGTGGGGCTATCACTTACCGATTGTCGACGCAATTCTCACGTTAGGTCAATCACCACCAAATTCCACTCCCGAACAATGGGATGTCGGCCAACTGGTTCGCTTTTGCCAACAATACAATGAGGCGAAGGCCAATGGTAGCCAAAATGAATGGGCCGATAGGTTACCTAAACCGCTAACAGAACTTGCGGGTTTATTATTATCACCGAAAGAGTAGGAGGAGCCGATGTCATCGATTTCAATCACCATTGTTGACGATTCAAAGATGTCTCGAAAAGCAGTAATGCGCGCGCTGCCACCCGAACTTGGCAGCAACGTGCACGAAGCTTCGAATGGCGTTGAAGCGTTAGAGAGATTTCACGAAGGTAAAGCCGACGTTATGTTTCTAGACTTAACTATGCCAATCATGGATGGGTTCGAGGTTTTGGCAGAGCTAAAAAAGCTGGAAGCGCGTAACTTTGTCTTTGTGATCAGTGCTGATATACAACCAACATCGCAACAGAAAGTTATGGAACTGGGCGCGGTATCGTTTCTCAAAAAACCATTGGATGCGCCTAGCTTAAAAGCGCTGTTGCACGAGGTGGGGCTAATATGAATCATACATTAAGTGCCGACCATGAGGATTCACTCAAAGAATTGCTGAACATATCCATGGGTCAGGCGGCCTGTAAACTGGCCACCTTGTTGGATCAACCCGTAACCTTGACGATTCCAAGCATCGATGTCGCTTCACCTGATCAATTGATGGAGATGTTTGGTGATGTCAAATCGAATTATTACACACGGCAGCCCTTTTTTGGCCAAATGTCTGGTGAAGTCATTACTCAGTTAACCAAACAAGGTGGCAAAACCATCGCCAGCGACTTATTAGCGCTTGGAGATGGGAAAGAGATAGACAGCCAGACACTTAATGACTGCCTGCTGGAAGTATCCAACATTTTGTCTGGGGCAAGCCTTAGGGGGTTGTGCGAACAAATTGAACTCAACACGCGAACTCAACCACCGGAGATGTACTCGCCTGAGAGTCAACCAATACCCAGTGAAAAGTGGCAACAAGCGATCATTTTACACGTTTCTTTTTTGATCGAGTCAGCCAGTTTTGAAACCAAGACCATCATTTGTTTCGCTGAGGATGGATTTAATGTCATCGTCAACAGGTTAGACGAATGGTTATAACAGAGGGGTGAGGTATGAAGGCAAAATTAGCGCTCTCGGATCTACTCAACCAATTATCAGTGGCTGTTTGCATTGTGCGGAAAGACTACACTGTTGTCATGGTTAACTCATATTTCCAGTCACGCTCTGGCCTCGCTAAAGAAGCATTACTTGGTCAAAACCTTTTGTCCGTTTTTTCTGATGGTGCTACTTTGCTTAAACGCAAGATCGACACTGCATTTGTGATTGAATCACCGAGTTTTTCTTCGTGGGAGCATGCACCACATGTTTTACCGTTCCAATCATCCCGCCAAGTATCAGGACACGAAGAAGAGATGTTTCAGGATCTTGAATTCATTCCTATTCACAGCCAAGACGGAACGTTAGATCACGTCTGCATCTGCGTCTATGATCTTACTGCTCAAGCTTGTCAACACACAGAGCTAAAAGTCTTGTCTCAAAGTCTCCATCGCGAGCAGGCTGAACTCAAAGATGCGTTGAACAATCTAAAAAAAGCACAAAGCCAGTTGCTGCAGTCGGAAAAAATGGCATCAATAGGCCAACTCTCGGCTGGAATCGCCCACGAAATCAACAACCCGCTCGGTTTTATCACTTCAAACGTTCAGACCTTAGATGACTATTTTCGTAAAATCTCAGATGTCGTGACCTCGCTTGAACAAGCAATAGATGATTCAGGTCACGCAGCTTTGATCGAGAAAAAGAGCCAACTGATTGAACAGTCTCAGATTAACTATGTACTGGAAGACGTTACCGATTTGATTGCTGAGTCCCTTGAAGGATCATCAAGGGTGATGTCGATCGTCAAAAACCTCAAAGAATTTTCTCATGCTGATGACTCTGAGTGGCTCTACAGCGATTTGCGCCAAGGGTTAGATTCGACATTGCGTATCATTGACAACGAAATTAAATACAACGCCACAGTAGAGCGTGAGTATGCCGATGACACGCCGAGTGTGTATTGCCAACCAATGCAATTAAATCAAGTATTTCTCAACCTACTGGTCAACGCGAGACAGGCGATGGGTGAAGACAGTGGCGTGATACGAGTGCGCATTCAGCCGATAGCGGATGACAAAGTGGAAGTCCAGATTGAAGATAATGGCTCTGGCATCCCCAAAGAAAATCTCACGACGATTTTTGAACCATTCTTTACCACTAAACCCGTCGGGGATGGTACTGGGCTCGGATTGTCCGTGTCCTATGGAATTATCAATGCCCATGGGGGCACTATTAGTGTCGACAGTGAAGTAGGCAAAGGCACGACCTTTACCTTGATATTGCCAGTGAATAAAGTCACGTCAGACACGGCCGATTCAAGTAATTAAAACAATCTATAGGATGTATTACGATGGATTTTGCTGAGATACTCATAGTCGATGATGAAATGAATATCCGTAATGCGCTGCGACGGGAGCTACGCTTTAAAGTCGCTACGGTACATACTGCAGAAAGCGGGACACAAGCGTTGGAAATATTGGGTTCACACAATATAGACCTGATTATTACCGATTACTACATGCCGAATATGACTGGCACTGAGCTACTTTTAGAGGTTAAGCAACGTTACCCAAATATCCCCGCGATCATGTTATCGGGTCAAGCCGATTTACATGGGGTCACGGCTGCAATCAATGCCGAGGTACTTAAACAATATGTAGATAAACCTTGGAATAGCCAAAAGTTAGCTTCGACAATCGCCACGACTCTAAATGACCATCAACCCACTCGTGATCGCCTAACTCAGATGGCCAATCTCCATGAATTAGACCAACGACTGACCGCTCTGCCACACAAATCCGAAAATGGTCGGTCTTGGTTGCTGGTAATTGTGGATATTACCAAGTTGGATTCATACAACACGACTCATAGTAAGGCTGCTGGGAATAGGCTGATCCAGAAAATGGCATTAGCGATTCAACACGAAGATGATCCCGTCTGGTATCGAGTAGGTGATAAGTTTGTCACATTGACGGAGTTTTCTGCACAAGGTAACCAATGGATTGATGCTCTTAGCGACAGAGTTCGATTGGCCTGCGCGCACACAGACGGTCAAACAGCACGTTGCTACATCGGAGATGCCAAAAAATGGGCACATTGGTGCGAGCAAATATCATCGGAAGCCAAAACGAACACATTGCCAATCAGTGATAATCTCTACTGGTTAATCCAAGAAAACAATCAAGATATCGCAGAAGAATACAAACAGTTGGGTACGTTAATTCACGATCTGGAATTGGGCAAAATCGAAACATTTTTTCAGCCTCAACTGACTCTGGACACTGAGGAGATCACCTATTGCGAGTCCTTGGTTCGCCGCCGGTTGCCTGACAGTTCCTACCAAAGTCCAGCTCAATTCTTACCTCTGATTTACAAATATGAGCTCGACGACATGCTCACTGTTGTGGTGATGCAGCAAGCGGTATCGCTATTACGTCGTAAAGATAAGCCCGAAAAATTAACAGTCAGCGTCAATATTACCGCCAAGCAATTAGTCACGGGGTTTGCACTTAGTTTATTACAAGGCATTGCCACCGATACTACATTCACACTTAGTGATATTGAGCTAGAGGTCGTGGAAAGCGATCAAATTTTCGATTACCAACGTGCACTCGCTCAATTTAATCTACTGCATGACTTAGGTGTCACGATCGCGATGGACGATTTTGGCACTGGCTATTCTGGATTTGAATCACTGTGCGAGCTGCCTTTTGATGTTGTTAAAATTGACGGCCGGTTTATACGCGCCCTGGGAAATAAGGCGTCCGATGAAGTAATTTTGGCGTCGATCACCGACAGTGCCAAATCACTTAATATGGAGGTAGTGGCAGAATGGGTCGAAAAACACAGTCAAGTTGATTACCTAAAACGTAAGGGCTGTAACCGTATACAAGGTTATTTGGTCAGCCCTCCATTACCCGCAGATGAGTTTTTACGCTTTATTAATAACCGTGTCACAGGAGCCGAACTATGAATGATGCTGAAGGCAGCGAAATCCAAGAAAAGTTGAACCTCTTGTTACTCGATGATGAGCCAGATATTCTGAAATCCCTCACACGTGTGCTTAGGTTTGATTACCAAGTGGTCTCGTTTAATAACGGCCACGAAGCTCTCGCGTACTTAGAAGAGAATACTGTGTCGATTATCATTTCCGATATGCGTATGCCCGAAATGGATGGAGCCGAGTTTCTCACTAAAGCGCGAGAAATTTGTCCAGACTCGATCCGCTTTTTGTTAACTGGCTACAGTGACATGGATTCCACTATTCGAGCGGTCAATGAAGGTGGCATTCATACCTACATTGCAAAACCATGGGACAACGAAGGGCTGAAGTTAACCCTGTCTAAGGCGTCAGAGTTATTTGAACTACGTCGCCAAAAGAAGGCACTAACCGATGAACTTCAGCAAAAAAACGCGCAGTTAAATATCTGGAATGATGCTCTGGAAGAGAAAGTAAAACAGCGAACGTCCGCGTTACAAAATTCCAATAAGAAGATGAGTGCTTTGCTGGCGAATCGAACTCGAACCTTTAAAGATATTTTATCAGCGCTGTCGGCCATCATTCAGCATGCAACGGGGCAACCACATCAACAAAATGAACGAGTCGCAGAATACACTAAATTAGTGGCTATCCGAATGGGGTTACCAGAAGCGCAAGTGACACACTGTTATTTAAGTGCCTTACTGCATGAAATTGGCTTGATCGGTGCAGTCTCCGATTCGGACAAGAGCGTAGTACATGGTGACAAGGCTAAAATTCGCCTTGCACCATTGGCCAACGCGGAACTAGGAGCAACCATAATAGGCCAAATCCAACGTTTTAATCCGCTGGTCGACATTATTCGCCACCAGGATGAAAACTTCGATGGAACAGGGCATCCAGCGCACCTAGCTGGTGAGGCGATCCCCATCGGAGCGCGTATTTTAAGGGTGATCAAAAACTACGATTTCTTTGTATCGAGCCCACACAATCCTTCACGACTCAAGCCCAGTAGTGCTCGAGCGTTTATTGAACAACAAGCTGGGGGATTGTACGACCCCGACGTTGCACTTCACTTTTTCGAAGTACTCAAAACAGATATTGAGAAATCGGATCTAGAACTGTGTGTCGGATTAGATGAACTGAAAATCGGAACAGTGATAAAGCAAGATGTTTATCACCCGAATGGCCAAATGATGTTATCCGCTGGGCAAGAGATTAACGAAACGATGCTCAATAAGCTCAAACAAATCGAAGACTCAGTTGAAGTACCTATTGCGGTGTATATTTAATAGATAGAACCAATAGCGAAATACAAGAGTGGATTCGAACTGGATAGTTGTGAGTAGGAGAAACACATCACGAACTTGAAACCACGGAAGTCTCTTCTTGTTCCACGAGGGTGAGAGGAAAGGACAGTGCCACTAGCAAACCACCAGTGTCCCTGTTTTTAATACGCATCTCACCCTCGTGGTTTTGAACGATATTATAGGCAAAAGTCAGCCCTAACCCCATACCTTGACCCACAGGTAATGTGGTATAAAAAGGGTCATACAGACGTTTAAGTTGAGCATCCTCGACGCCACAACCGTTATCAATAACCTGAATAATTAATCTCTCTTCAAGCTGACGTACCGATATTGAAATCTCACCTTCGGATGGTGTTGCTTTGCGTTCACATGCCTGAATCGCATTTTTCAACAACTCAGTAAATAGCTGACGAAAATCCTCTATGTGCACGAGTAATGGAGGTAAGGTATTAAGTGATCGATTCAGTGAAAAGCTCAGAAGATCTGATGGCGCAAGTGCCGCCAAACAATCTGCAACCAGTTCTTTTAGTAATATAGGCTCGCGATTACTTTTATCTTGGTGTAGTTGAGTAGAGTAGTGCTGCAAAGCCGTTACGATGGCACGAACTCGGTCAACACTGTTCATCGCGTCATTGAGACTGTCACGAAAATCTTCTTCTAAACAGTCGACATAATTCGCTTGCTTCCACTGATCAAATTGCTGAATGGCTTGATCATCGCTAACACCGCGTAATGCTTCACTGCGTTCTATCCACTTTAGATATGTACTCAGGTAGCTTTGGCACATCTGCAGGTTGCTGCTGACAGCTCCCATCGGGTTGTTGATTTCATGAGCCACTCCAGCCGCCATGGTACCGATAGACGCCAGCTTTTCAGATTCAACCAATTTTTCTTGGGTATTTTTTAGCTGTTCATTAGAGTCAATTAGCTGTCGATTGGTATTTGTGAGCGCTTGAGTCCTTTTTTGTACTCGAGTTTCCAAGGTTGCATTGGCCTCTTCTAGCTCGTTGCGGTAACGTTCTGCCGTGTTTTCAGACTCTTTAATCTGTGTCACCATATTGTTGAACGCTCGCGAGACCGTCGCCAACTCGTCTCGACCATTCACCCGAATATCGACATGACGTGAGCCTGCCGCAATATCATCAGCCGCGCGCCTCAGCTCACTCAAACGTCGGGTTAAATACGCGCCAAGCACATAAGAGAATAGGGCAACCAACGTCATTTCCCCGAGTACGATTAACGTACTCCACTTTTTCGCAGAGTCGATGGCCGCGTTAAGTGCAGACATATCAAACCCAAGCCATACTGCACCAAACTCGATCCCAGACTCTTCGATCAAGCTCGATACATCAAAAATGCCATCATCGACGAAACTGGAACCCCGTTCGAGTTGTACAGGGTTAAATTCATCGGGTAGATCGCCAGCACTGGACAACAATTGCCCACCTTCACCAAGCACCGCAACATAGATAATATCTTGATTATGCAATAACTCTTGAGTAAACGACTCGACCGTAGCTAAGTCATAGGACAACACTGCGTTTTTGACTGTCGACGCAAACAAGTCTGATGTTGAAAAGGCTCGTTGATCCAATCCGTCAAAGTTGGTCGTTCGCAAATAGTTGAGTGTTAGCGTCAACAATATCGCGAGTAAAACCGCCTCAATTAAAGCAACGCCAAGTATCGTCTTTAGTCTCAATGACATAGAGAAAGCTTACTCTGTAAGGTATTTATCAAGTAGGGTGATATTTAGCGAGCGGACATCATCCCAGTCACTGTTCTGTGCCTGCTCAATACCCTTGAATTTGATGCGTGACAACAATGCTTTGCCATCATCGCTGTCGTTGAGTGCGATTAAAGCGTGCGCAACCTTGTCACTCACTTCTTTTGGTAGGTCGGGATGAGTAGCGAACGCATGTGGTGTATAGCCGGGCGTGCGCCATAAAACTTTCAGATTCTCGCGTACCGTGCTATCAGTATTGTTGAGTGTTCGCTCAATCCCGCCACCTGCTGGAAAAAAGTCTTTGGCAACATTGATGTATACAGAATCATGCGAAGAAACATATTGAGGCGTAAAATTGATGCCCATGGCTTTGAGCGATGAACGTGGAACAACACTGGCGGCAAACGCGGCTGGTGACGGGAATACTAATGTCTCTCCATCTAGATCTTTTAGCTCTTTGATGTCACTGTCGCTCTTGACCACAACAATGCCACGGATCTGCTTGTCTTTTTGTTTTGCAAACGCCTCGTAGCCGGGTTTTTGATGAAATACGGTGTAGTGATAAGGATTCATGTAAGCAATATCGTATTCGCCTTTCAAAACACGTTGCTCAAACTCGGGAATATCTTTAGCGGTACGAAAGATAACTTTATACCCAGTCTCTTCAGAGAGGTGTTTCAATATCGGCCCCCAATTTTTAGCGAGTGTGATCGCCGATTGTTGTGGGACGATGCCAAACGTCAGCACTTGTTCTTGTGCCTGCACCGGCAAGCCAATTAGTAACGCGATCAATGCGAGTTTCTTCATGTTCTTACCTCTTTGAATAAATAACCTACATAAAGCATAGTTAAAAGGGGCGGTTTTTCTAACTTTTTCGGACTTTTAATAAAGCTGGCGGGGTAAGCTACCTTTTAATTTTTCTCGTTATATAGGCTCGATTCCATAACTGAGGCATAAGAAATGTGTTACATATTATTAAGTTAGAACTTAGAATCATTGAGATAACGAGACAAAATAGACAGTTACTGGTTTTAGAATCATTTTGTCTACCGTCGAGGGATGGTTAAGTCTTACAATAGCGGTCATACATTAAGCGATGAAGTTATTAAGTTATTAAGTTATTAAGTTATTAAGTTATTAAGTTTAATGGTCGAGTGTATTGAGTACACCAAAGAATTCACATAATAAGGCGTGAACAGACGGAAATTAAAAAGGAGCTATAAATGGAATTAAAATATCGTGCAGCGAATTTTGAAGATTTAACAAGTCTTGTTACTTTGCTTTCAAATGACCCTCTTGGTAATCAAAGAGAAGACCCTTCTATTCCATTAAATAACTCTTATCTAAAAGCGTTCGAAGCCATTGTTCAAAACCCAGACAACCAAGTGCTTGTTGTAGAGCTGGATAACACGCTAGTCGGGATGCTTCAAATTACCTTTATCCCTTACCTGACGCACATTGGGAGTTGGCGCTGCTTTATTGAAGGAGTCCGAATCCATAGCGACTATCGCGGACAAGGTCTCGGCCAGAAAATGTTTGAACATGCTATCGAGATGGCTAGAAGTAAAGGCTGTTCAATCGTTCAATTGGCAACCGACAAGCGGCGCCCTGATGCAATCAGGTTCTATGAAAAACTTGGATTCAAAGCAACACATGAAGGGTTTAAACTCGCGCTGTAGACTCGCTGGTAACAGTTCTGAGCTCGATACTAAAAAGGCAAAATCATGCAATGGAGTAAACGAAAGAAAAAAGTAGAAGAGTTTTTCTGTGAGTCTATAAAAGGGCGAGTTGAATTACGTTCTACTCATTATCGAGGCTCTCAGGATGAGCAAGGCCGCGGGTATATTACTTTCGATAAAACGGAAATATGGAGTATGTGTACGCTTTCATTTTATTCGATCGAGTACGAACGTATCGAAGAAATTATAAATCGAAAGGGGATTACTCCATATGAAGCCCAAAAAATAACACACGAAGAGTTAGCCTCGGAAGGTAAATTCAATCAATACACTTTCTATGACTCACTAGACGAATACTGCAACAACTCTATAGAAGCATCAATGGAATCAGATAATCTTCTGATAAGGTGCTTGGCAATGTTAGATTCTAGGCTTGGTAAGCGTAGGCTTCGAAACTTAGAATTTTCAAAAGAAAGTCAAAAGGTAGTTCAATTCTATAGAATCCGCTGCGAGTGTGAAGGTATTCCATTTAACAAGTCAAAAAACTACGCGCCTTCATAACCAGACTCAGCAGAGATATGCCGATTAATGAAATATAACTGGATAGTTGAAAGAAAGGTAAGAAGCGAAGATATTATGAGTGGGGTTACACCCACAGTGATATTGAGAAATATGACAGTAATGGGAAGCATCTTTACTCAGTAGAGCCTGAAACAGTAGAGAATTATAAACCACCGACTCCTGTTAGAAAAATTAAAAAATAATATAGGTATTATGAAGGTGAAAAAATGAAATGTTGTGATTCATTTACTTATGCATTGCGAGAGAGCGTCATAAATTATATTCCTAAATTTAGAGAATATGGAATACATATTCCAGATGGTGGCTCGTCGATGTTGACTATAATTTATTGTCCGTGGTGTAGTGCTAAACTACCTAATGATTTACGAGATACTTGGTTTAACATCATATTCGATATGGGACTAGAACCTACTGAGGATCCAATACCAGACATTTATACTTCAGAGGAATGGTGGAAGATTCGAGGGTTGTAATATGAAACAACAATCGAAAAGTTAACGTGTTTCTGCCCCATACCTTCTCAGAACTACCAAACTCTACTGTTAAAATTTCATACGGTAATAACCCACATCATACTCGTCGTTTATATTGGCTCGATTTTCTAGTAGTAAAATAAGAAATATGTTACATATTAATGGGTTACATATTAGTGCTCTTGAGATAACGAGCCAAAATTGAAGAGTGTTTTGTATTGGCTCGTTTTGCTAATGTTAAGTTGAAGATCTATTAATATTTATCCGATATAAAACAGACACTTATCGAACTTTCGGACTATAAACCTGGCCTGTAAAAACGAGCCGGCATATTATTAAAAATGTTAGGCATCAATTCATTCCAACTAGGGAAGTTAAATGACTGTGATTTTAGAAAAAGCAACACCGCTATTAAAAATTATTATTTATGGTGCATTTTTCATTGGCATAAGTTTCGCTCTTATAGGTGTTTGGCTGGTCTATTTGGGGTCGACTGGATTAACGGAATTAAATCTATTGGGGCAAAGTTTTGAGTCAGTCAATGTTGGTATTGGCGCAGTATTTATTGGCGGGGTTGTTGTCTCCCTTACCCTACGGAGAGCGTTTCAAACTATAGAATCAGGTATGAATCACGCCGCTAATGAAGTTCAAGCGAAGGTTGCACGAAAGCAACAACAGCTTTCAGGGAAGCAACTAGAATTCCTAATTATGATAGCTGAAAAAGGAGAAGGAGGAGCATATGCGTGCCACTTGGAAGAAGAAAATAAAATAGGTCTGAGCAGAGAAGATATAGTTTACCGAGCAAGAGATTTAGAAAGCCATGGATATATTTCTATCAAGAACCTTACGGATTATCAATATAATGTTACGGAAAAGGGTCTTCAAGAATTACCAAACTGATATATTTCAGTAAGCAGGTAAATGCCTAACAAGTTGCTCAAACGGACAAAAAACAGTTGGCTTTTGCTCGTTCCTCGTTAATTTTAGCCAACTATTTTTCGCCGCTTAGCAAGGCGTTATGAGGTAGAAGGATTCGAAATTGCATGAAATACAAGATTATTGATAAATCTAAATCGAAAGAAATTGCCAAACTGGCTGTATGTCTAACGAATGAAATTATTGAGCGTACAGGAATCAAACATTTTGATGTTGATATTCCTCTAGCGATTGACCTATGTGAAAACTATGTATCAAATGGCATTTATCATGTTATGGCTGCATTTGATGGAGATAAAATCATTGGGTTTGGTGCTATCTGCAAAAGTCATTCATTATACGCAGAAGGCAGTTTTGGTATTATTCAAGAGTTTTACGTAATGCCAGAGTATCGCTCCAAAGAAGTGGGTAAATCACTTATTCAAGAAATAGTGGAATTTGCTAAACAACAAAAATGGAAGCGTGTTGAGCTATGCACGCCCCCAGTCCCAGAATTTGATCGTACAGTTGAGTTTTACCAAGCTAACGGCTTTAAAATTACTGGTGGTTACAAAATGAAATATGCAATCGCATAACAATCAGCAGCAACGGACTGTCAAGCGTTATAAAATCTACGGAAAGTACAGTGGTAGAAATTCGAGAAATGACAATCTCTGATTACCATGGGGTGATTAGCCTGTGGATTCAA